>DATLDK010000071.1:0-60812 GCA_035525905.1 Gaiellaceae bacterium
GCAGGGCCGGGCGGCGATCGAGTTCTACACGGAGACCGTCACCGTCTACATCGATCCGTGACGGCCGGCCAACAGCCGCGCTGAGGTCAGCGAGCGGTCGACGAGGAGCAGCGCGGCGGTCAGCCCCACGAGCACCCAGAGGACGACGTCGTAGCCGTTGCTGGCATCGCGGATCGCCCCCAGCACGAACGGGGACATCGCCGAGAGGGAGTAGCCGGCTCCGAGCATCAGGCCCGTGTAGGCGGCCACCTCCGCAGGGCCATGGCCGATGTCCAGCGGCAATGCCATCGTCAGCGAGAAGAGGGGTCCGATCGTCGCGCCGAGCAGAAACGCCCACAGAAACCCGCCACCGGGGAGCAGGACGACGCCGAGCATCGACAGAAACGCGAGAGCCGAGCATCCGGTCATCCAGGCGCGTCTCGACCACATCCGGTCGGCGAGCCAGGCGACGACGAGCCCCGCGAAGATCTGCATCCCGTTCAGCACCGCGAGCAGCGCGCCCGCCTCGCCCTCGCTCCAGCCGCGCTCGACGTAGACGTCGGGCAGCCACGCGTTCAGCCCGTAGTACGTGGCCGACATGAAGAAGAACGCACCGACGAGACGCCAGCCGAGCGCCGTGCGCCACGGCAGAGCGAGCGGTCGGGGGATGGAGGTCGAGATGCGGCCACGCTCGACGCGGGTGAGCACGAGCCACAGCACGAAGAGCCCGCTCGTGAGCGCCGAGAAGACGAGCAGCGGGTCGCGCCAGTCTCCCAACGCGTGCTCCAGCGGCACCGCGCTCGCCGAGGACAGGGTGGCGCCGACGTTGATGCCGGCTGCGTAGACGCCGGTCGCGAACACCGGCCGGTCTGAGAAGCGCTCCTTGACGCCGACGGGCAGTAGAGCGTTACCGAGGCCCATCCCGACCCCCACCGGGATGGTCAGGAGGATCAGCAGGACGACGCCGGGCGCGAGCGACCGCGCGACCCCGAACACGCCGATCAGCGCGAGCGCCGCAGCCAGAGCATGGCGCGACCCGAGCCGCCGCGAGAGGAACGCGGCCGGGGGGGCGAACACGCCCATGCAGAGAACGGGGATCGTGCCGAGCAGCCCGGCGACTGCGTGCGAGGTCCGGAGATCGAGCTGGATCGCGGGGATCAGCGGGCCGATGCCGACGAGCTGCGGGCGCAGCGCGAGGGCTCCGAGGAAGAGCGCTGCGAGAAGTGCGCCCCGCCTCAAGCCCCCGACGGTCTCCTAGGCTGCGGCGACGGGATTCGTGATCGAGCCGAGGCCGTCGATCTCGATCGTGATCTCGTCGCCGGGCTGCAGCCACACGGGTGGCTTGCGGAACGCGCCGACCCCCGCCGGCGTCCCCGTGATGATCAGGTCGCCGGGCTCGAGCGTGATCGCCTGTGAGACGAACGCAACGACCTCGGCGACCCCGAAGATCTGGTTCGAGGTGTTCGAGTCCTGCATCGTCTCGCCGTTCAGGATCGCGCGGATCGGCAACGCCTGCGGGTCGGGCACCTCAGCGGCCGGTACGAGCTCGCCGACGGGGAGGAAGGTATCGAGCGATTTCCCGCGCACCCACTGGCCATCCGAGAACTGCAGGTCGCGGCCGGAGACGTCGTTCGCGACGACGTACCCCCGCACGAAGTCCAGCGCGTCGTCGACCCCGACGCCGCTGGCGCGCCGGCCGATGACGACGCCCAGCTCCGCCTCGTAATCGGGGTTCTTGCAGATGGCCGGAATGCGGATCGGCTCCCCGGCCGCGATCAGCGTGTTCGGCCACTTGGCGAACAGCAACGGGCGCTCCGGGAGGTCGACGCCCTGCTCCTCGGCATGGTCGCGGTAGTTGAGGCCGACGCAGACGATCTTCTGGGGTAGGTCGATCATCCGGCGACTCTATGCGAATGGGAAAGGCCGGGCGACTAGGATCGTCGCGTGGAGCGCCGGCTCGCGAACGAGGATCTCGCCACGAGCCCCCGGCGCGCGGGGGCCCGTGCGCACCTTCGGGCGATGGGGCTCGACGAGCACGACCTGAGCCGGCCGCTGGTCGGGATCGCGACGACCTGGACCGGGACGATGCCGTGCAACCTCGGCCAGCGAGCCCTGGCCGAGCACGTCGCTAAGGGGGTCCGGGAGGCAGGCGGCACGCCGCTCGAGTTCAACACGATCGCGGTGTCGGACAACCTGACGCAGGGGACACCGGGCATGCGCGCCTCGCTCGTGAGCCGCGAGGTGATCGCCGACTCGATCGAGCTCGTCGGACGCAGCCAGCCCTTCGACGGCCTCATCTGCCTGGTCGGATGCGACAAGACCGCGCCCGGCGCCGTGATGGCGATGCTTCGTCTCGACGTTCCCGGCCTCGTCCTCTACTCCGGTGCGATGGCGGCGGGCACGCATCGCGGAGCACCCTTGACGATCCAGGACGTCTGGGAGGCCGTCGGCGCGCACGAGGGAGGCGTCATCACCGACGAGGAGCTCGACGGGATCGAGCGCAACGCGTGTCCCGGCTTCGGCGCCTGCACCGGGCACTTCACCGCGAACACGATGGCGGTCGCCGTCGACTTCCTCGGGCTCGGGCCGATCGGCCTGGGGAGCATCACCGCAATGGATCCCGCCAAGGCGGACGCGGCCGAGGCGGCCGGCAGGCTCGTGCTCCAGGTGATCGAGCGGGACGTGCGCCCGCGCAGCCTCGTCACGCGCGCGGCGCTCGAGAACGCGATCGTCGGGGTCACCGGGACAGGCGGCTCCACGAACGGCGTCCTGCACCTGCTGGCGATCGCGGACGAGGCGGGCGTCGAGCTGGAGCTCGAGGACTTCGACCGGCTCTCGGCGGCGACACCGGTCGTCACCAGCCTGACGCCCGGCGGGCGCTACGTCGCCGGTGACCTCCATCGCGTGGGCGGCACCGCGGCGGTGATGAAGCAGCTGCTGGGCCACTTGAACGGCGACGCGCCTACCGTCGACGGCCGCACGATCGCCCAGCATGCGGCCGAGGCGCCCGACCCGGACGGTGAGGTCGTGGCACCGATCGCGCAGGCCTTCAAGCCGGGCGGCGCGCTCCGCGTCCTGCGCGGCAACCTCGCTCCGGACGGCGCCGTGGTCAAGCTCGCCGGGCACGAGCGGCCGGTACACGTCGGCCCTGCGCGGGTGTTCGACTCGGAGGCCGCGTGCAAGGCGGCGGTCTACGACGGCGCAGTGTTGCCGGGAGAGGTCGTCGTCCTCCGCAACGAGGGCCCCGCCGGCGCACCGGGCATGCCCGAGATGCTCTCGATCACATCGGCCATCGTCGGCCGCGGGCTCGGGGACTCGGTCACGCTCGTGACCGACGGCCGCTTCAGCGGTGCGACGCGGGGGTTGATGGTCGGGCATGTCTCTCCGGAGGCGGCGCGCGGCGGCCCGATCGCGGTCGTCCGCGACGGCGACGAGATCACCGTGGACGTCGACGCGCGGCGGCTGGAGATCGCGCTCACGAGCGAAGAGATCGCCGCGCGGCTCGCGGAGTGGCGTCCACCGGCGCCAAGGGTGACGCGCGGCGTACTCGCGAAGTACGCCGGGAGCGTCTCCTCGGCGTCACGCGGAGCCGTGACGCAATGAGGCTCGAGGGCAAGGCCGCGCTGGTCACGGGCGCGGAGAGCGGAATCGGCCGAACGCTGGCGGTGGGGCTCGCGGCCGAGGGCGCGCTCGTCCACGTCAACGACCTCCGGGATCCGGCCGGCGTGCACGCGGAGCTTCCCGCCGAGCGCCGCGGCCTCTCTCTCGCCGCCGACGTCTCGGATGTGGGCGCGGTGCGGGCCATGTTCGCGCGGCTCGAGCGGCTCGACGTGCTCGTGAACTGCGCCGGCATCGTCGGCTGGACGAACGTGCTCGAGCCGAGCGAGGAGACGTGGGAGCGGGTGATCGACACCAACCTCAAGGGCACGTTCTTCTGCTCGGTGGAAGCCGCGAAGCTGATGCGGCGCACGGGCGGCGGCTCGATCGTCAACGTCTCGACCGTCGTAGCGGCACGCGGCATGAGGAACATGGCCCCCTACGCAGCGAGCAAGGGTGGAATCAACGCGCTGACGATCCAGCTGGCTGTGGAGCTCGCGCCGGCCGGCATCCGCGTCAACTCCTTCGCGCCGGGGGCGACGAACGTCGAGCGCAACCTCGTCGACGACCCGGACTACGCCGAGAAATGGGCCCCCCTCATCCCCCTCGGCCGGATCGCCGAGCCGGAGGACATGGTCGGCCCGGCGGTCTTCTTCGCGTCGGACGAGTCGTCACACGTGACCGGCCAGCTGCTGTACGTCGACGGTGGCTGGACCACGGCAGGCAACTTCCCGGACTCCTATGTCGAAGCGGCCGCAGAGCAGGGGAGCGGTCGGTGACGGCCCGCGCGCGCTTTCGCGAGCTGCACGAGCGCAAGCAGTTGTTCGTGCTGCCGAACCCGTGGGACGTCGGGTCGGCCCGCTTGCTCGCCGCGGAGGGGTTCGAGGCGCTGGCGACGACGAGCGCGGGATTCGCGTGGGCGCTCGGGAAACTCGACCAGACCGTGACTCGCGCGGAGCTCGTCGCACACGTGTCGCTGCTCGCACAGGCGACGTCGCTGCCCCTGAACGTCGACAGCGAGCGCTGCTATCCGGACGAGCCGGGCGGCATTGCCGAGACCGTGCGGCTCCTGGCCGCTGCCGGCGCAGCAGGGTTCTCGATCGAGGACTACGACCCCGTCGCCGGCCGCATCGACGACGTCGACGTCGCTGCCGAGCGGGTCGCGGTCGCCGCCGAGGCCGCTCACGCGCTCTCCGACCCGATGGTGCTCACGGGCCGCGCCGAGAACCACATCCGGGGCGTCGACGACCTCGACAACACGATCGCGCGTCTCGTCGCCTACCGCGACGCAGGCGCAGATTGCGTGTACGCGCCCGGTCTCCACGATCTCCAGCAGATCGCCGCGGTGGTGGAGGCGGTGGGGATCCCCGTGAACGTGCTCGCGCTGCGCGACGGCCCCTCGGTCGGTGAGCTCGCATCGGTGGGCGTGCGGCGGGTCTCGACCGGCGGCTCGCTGGCGGCCGCGGCGTACGGCGCGCTGCTCGAGGGCGCGCGCGAGCTGCTCACCGCGGGAACGTCCACGTACACCTCCCGCAATCCCGCGGGAGACGCGTTCAAGACCGCGTTCCGCCCCCGCAGCTAGAGGTCAGCCGGCCTCGTCGACCGCGCGCCGTGCGCGCTCGACCTCCTGCTTCGAGCGCTCGAGCGCTGCCAGCGCCTGCGCGGCCAGTCGCTCCGCCTTGGCGAGCCCGGCTTCGGCGGATTTCAGCTTCGCGCGGAGCTTGGGGTCCGGCTTCAACTTCGGCTTCGGCGCAGGCTTCTCTTTCGCCTTCGCGGCCGGCCCTTGCTTCGCGCGTGCGGGCACGAGCCCGGGATCCAGCCCGAACCCGGAGGCGGTCAGATCCTCATGCAGGGTGCCGCGTTCGAGCAGCGGCTGCCACTCGGGATCGACCGAGGTGACGCGCAGCGTCTGCATCGCCTTGTCGATCGTCACGTCGCTGAGCCGGCGCCGGCGCAGGTCGCGCTGGACGCGGTCGAGCGCAGCTCGGTGCTCCTTGACCGCGGCGTTCAGATCGGCGCCCTTCTTGCCGGTGACCGCGGCCTCCTGCGCCTGCCGCAGGCGCTTCCCGGACTGGATCAGCGCGCGCACCTCCGACGGATCCTCGCGCACGAGCTCGTTCAGCGCCGCCGCGGCCACGCTCGGCTTCGGCAACGCCGCCACCGCCGCCGCGAGCTCAGGATCGCCCTCCTTCAGCTTCTTCGCCCGCGCGTTGCGCGCAGCCGTGAACTCCGACAGCGGCAGCCGGTAGAGCTTCTGTGACTCCTTCACAAGCGCGTCGGCCACGCGTCAGCCCTTCTTGTACTCGAACGCGCCGATATCCGGCCGGCCGCTCCGCCGATGCCCCGACGCGTCGCGGGCGGGTGCATAGTGCGCGTTCGCGCTGTCGATCACCGCTGACGTCCGCCGCGGTCGCCCGAGCCCGTCGAGGCCGGGCGACCCGGTCAGATCGCCGCCTGCACACGTGTAGCCGCGGACGACCACGTTGGCGAGGAAGCGCTGCGAGCCGTTGCACACCCGGGCGGGCGTCTCGAGCAGGGCGATCACGTTGTTCGCGACGATCGGGCGCTTCCAGCGTGGCACGCTGCCGTATCTCGAGCTCATCCGGATCGACCCCGCATAGCCGTCGCGGCGCAACGCACCCGAGAGGATCGTGTTGTTGATCACCTTCGCGTAGTGGGGCAGCCGCCGAGAGGCGTTGCTGCCGACCACGATGCCCATGTGAGCCCGGTAGCCCGGAAGCCGCGGATCGGTGGCCGCGAAGACGTTGTTGACGATGGTGGCGTAGTCGACGTTGTTCGTCAGGTAGAGCTGCGCGCCTCCATTCTTGTAGACCCCGAACCGGTTGCCGGCGATGCGCAGATGCCGGCCCGCGAAGAGCTGGACGAGATCCTGGTGCCCGCACCGGTAGGGCTTCAGGTGGCACGGCAGCGAGCGGTCGAAACGGTTGTTGCGGATGATCAGGTGCGTGCCGAAGCGCCCGTGGACGAAGTCGCAGCCCAGGCAGTCGTGGAAGCGGTTCTCTTCGATCAGCACGCGATGCGACCAGCGGTAGAGCGTCACGCAGTTGGTGAAGGCACGGGCGCGGTCGCCGCAGTGCATGAAGTTGCTCCGCCGGACCGTGATCCCGACCCCCTTGGCGACGAGGATCGACGCGGAGTGCCGGGTTCCGCGAGCGCTGACGACGAGATCGTGCAGGACGATGTCGCGCGACCCGCGCACCGCGACCTTCGCATCGCCCCGGATGGGGGCGACGGTGACGCGGCCGAGCGAAACCGCGCGGGCGCCGCGGAAGACCGCCCGCTCGACGCGTACGCCGCGACTGCCGACGATTCGGAGCGGCCGGCGCGAACGCGGTCCGACGATCAGCCATCGGTACAGGTGCGGCCGCAGCACGATCGTGCCGCCCGAGCGGCGGAAGTACTGCACGGCGGCCGCGAGCTGAGCGTCGTTCCGCACGACGAGAACGGTCTTGCGCGGCTTGGGCTTGGGCTTGGCCGGCTTGGCGACAGCGACGGGCCCGCAGGCCAACGCGGCGAGGCAGGCCAACGCGAGCGCCGCAGACGAGCGCGAGGACATGGCAGGACCCTATGCCCTGGGCGGGGACCGGTGGTAGAAGGCAGCGTGAGCTCCTACCCCTGGATCCACAACGACCGCGTCCGCTTCCGCGACTGCGACGCGATGGGCCATGTCAACAACGCCGTCTACTCGACCTACCTCGAGGAGGCCCGCATCGGCGTCCTGGGGGACCTCTTCGACTTCATTCTCGCCCGCGTCGAGATCGACTTCCGCTCGGAGCTCAGGATGGGCGAGGAGGTGGAGGTGCGGACGCGCTGCCCGCGTGTGGGGACGAAGAGCTTCGACCTCGAGCACATCGTCTCGGCCTCGGACGGTCGGGTCGTAGCCGAGGCGAAGAGCGTGCTCGTGTCCTACGACTACGCGCGGAGCGAGAGCGTTGCGGTTCCGGAGCGGCTGCGCGAGCGCCTGCAGGCCTGAGCTAGGGGGACGTTCCGGGAGCCCGGCGCACGACCTTCACCGCCACGAGCCGCGGCCCGCGGCTGTCGATCAGCTCGAGATCGACCTGATCCCCGGGTTGCCGCTTCGCGAGCAGCCTGGCGAGGTCGCCGGCCGAGTTGACCGGCACGTCGTCGGCGACCGTGATTACGTCGCCGACGGCCAGGTCGGCCTTCTCCCCGGGCCCGCCCGGGTAGACGACCGTCACTGCGGCGCCGCGCGTGGAGGCGTCGAGTCCGAGCTGAACCGCGGCGGACTCCGAGTCCACAGAGCTGAAGGCGATCCCGAGCCACGCCCGCGAGCTCGGCGCCTGGGTGCGGATGCGCTCGATCACGGGCAGGGCGCCGTCGATCGAGATGGCAAAGCCGATGTTCTCGGCGTTGCCCTCCCGTACCCCGGCTGTGTTGATCCCGACGAGCCGGCCCGCTCGATCGACGAGCGGGCCACCCGAGTTGCCGGGGTTGATTGCAGCATCCGTCTGGAGCAGCCCGGTCAGCGTTCCGTTCTCCCCGTCGATCGTGCGGTCCAGCCCAGAGACGATTCCGGAGGTGACCGTCGGGCCGCCTAGGCCGAGAGGAAAGCCGATCGCGATCACGGCGTCGCCGAGTCTGAGCGCGGACGAGCGCGCGAGCCGCACGGGCACGAGGCCGGTCACCTGCACGCGGATCACCGCCAGATCGCGCTCGGGAGCGGTGCCGATCACGGTCGCGGGCAAGGGCTTCGTGTGGCTCTCGTCGTTGAACGAGACGGACACGCTCGTCGACCCCTCGACGACGTGGTTGTTGGTCAGGATCAAGCCGTCGTGGTCGAGGATGACGCCTGAGGCCTCGCCCTCGCCGCCGCCGAAGGTCTTCGTGCGGATGCTGACGACCGACGGGAGCACACGCGCGACGGCGTCCGCCAGAGAGCCGGACGCGTCCGGCGCTGGCGCCGCCGTGGTGGCAGCACCCTCCGTGACCGTCCTGACCGCGGTCGTTGCCGCCCCCGTGGTCGGCCCGACCGTGTCGTCCTCGCCGCTGCAGCCGGCAAGCGCCAGCGCCCCGACGGCGATCGCCGCCCGCCTCACGGCAGTCTCGGGAAGGTGACGACGCCGATCGCCGCCGCCGCGAGCAGGAGCACGAGGCCGCCGGCGACGAATCCGTACGTGACCTCCTGCTTGCGCTTGACCTTGCTCACGAGCGATCCCATCTTGTCGTACGCCTCCCGCAGGTCGCCCACGGTCTCGGCCTCGTAGAAGCGGCCGCCGGTCGTCGCCGCAATCTGCCGCAGCGTGGCTGGATCGGGTGGCACCGGGATGATCCGTGTGCCGCCGAAGCGGTTGAACTCGACGACGCCCTCCGGCGTTCCGAGCGCGATCGTGTACACGGGGATCTTGAAGGACTTCGCCCTGGCGGCGCCCTCGAGCGGCAGGAGCAGCCCTTCCGTCTGCGAGCCGTCGGAGAGGAGCAGGATCGCGGCCGGCCGCTCCGTCCCCTTCTGACCCGCGTCGGCGGCGCGTGCGACCTCGACACCACGGGCGATCCCGTCGCCGATCGCCGTGCCGCGCTGCGGATAGAGGTAGTCGATCGCGTCGATCGCGAGCTGGCGGTCCCCGGTCGCCGGCGCGGCCACTTCCGCGGTCTCGGAGAAGGCGACCACGCCCACCTGGAAGCGCTTGGGCAGCCCCCTCATGAACTCGCGCACCACCTGCTGCGCCGCCTCGAGACGGGTCGGCTCGACGTCCTCCGCCTGCATCGACCCCGAGACGTCGATCACGAGCACGATCGTCGCCTCCTCCCGGTCGGCCAGCCGGTTCACGCTGGGGCGGGCGAAGCCGACGAGCAGCGTGGCGAGGGCGAGCAGAAACAGGGCGAGACCCGCGTGCCGGCGCCAGGAGCGGGTGCTGTCGACGACACCGGCCAGCACCTCGAGGTTCGTGTAGCGGACGGCGTACTTGCTCGGCCTCGCCTGCAGGCGCCGATAGACGAGGACGATGGCCGGTAGCAGCAGCAGGCCGAGCAGGACGAGCGGGGTGGCGAAGGTCACGCGTGCCTCGTCAACTCGGCGCTCGCACGCAGATCGCATGGATCTGCAGCTCGACGCGCACGCCCTCGGGACGCGTGATCCCCGAACGAACGGAGACGACGATGCGGTCGTCGGCGGCGCGGTGCGACGCGGCCCGGACCGAGCCGAGAGCGGAGAGCGCGGGCGGCCGCGCGGTCCGGAAGGCAACCGCGCTCGAGAACGCGAGCAGGCGCTCCCCGGCGAGACACGAATGCGTGACGCGCTGCGTCTGGACGTCCTTCAGCCGCACGTTCTTGACGCGGCGGATCGTCGCCTCGACAGGTGGCGCGACCGCACTCAGCTGCCGCGTCGCCTCGTGCACCGTCCGGCTGCGACCGCCGCCTCCGCTTCCGGGGATGCAGCCGAGCAGAGGCCTGAAGCCTGAGAGCGTCCGTGACGTCCTTGCGACGAAGACAGCTGCGCGGCCGGTGGTCGTGCCGGGGCCGATCGGGCCTCCGAGCGTGCCCAGGAACGTGAGCTCCAGCGGGCCCGCGCGGTCGGCGTCGAGCCCGCCGATGACCTGTCCGCGGCCGGGACAGGCGAGCTGGTAGTAGGTCGGTGTGCCGCCGCCCGGCACCTGCACCCAAGGCCCGGTGACGGGGATGCACACGACGAGGCCGTCGCACTCGGTGCCGGCCTTCGCAGTCGAGGGGCCGACGGTCGCGACTGCAGCGAGGAGTAGGACGAGGAGGAGCCCGCGCTTCAAGGCAGCCTCCCGAAGACGAATGCCGAGACGGCGCCCGCCGCGAGCAGCAGCAGCGCCCCGCCGGCCGCGAACGCCGCGGTGATCTCCCGCTCCTCCTTGACGCTCCCGATCCGCGAGCCCAACTCCTCGTAGACGGCGTTGAGCGTGTCGCCGTCGGGCGCGGCGTAGAAGCGGCCTGCGGTCAGCCTGGCGACGTTACGGAGGGTCGGCGGGTCCGGCGGCACCGTGACGCGCTGCGTGAACCCGTTGTCGTCCACCACTTCGACCACGCCCTGGTCGGTGCCGAACGCGACGGTGTAGACCGGGATCCCGAGCTTCTTCGCCCGCTGCGCCGCCTGCTGGGGCGTGAGCACCCCCTGGGTCTGCGCTCCGTCAGAGAGGACGAGGATCGACGCCGGCGGCTTCTTGCCCTTCTCGGCCGGAACGCGCTGCGCCACCTGGACGGCGCGAGCGATCCCCTCGCCGAGCGCGGTGCCGTCTCCCGTGCGCAGGTTGCGGAGCGACGCGAGCGCGGCCGTCCGGTTCGACGTGGCGGGGAGGACCGTCGACGCCGACTGGGCGAACGAGACCATGCCGACGCGGTATCCCTGCGGCAGCTTCTCGAGGAAGCGCCGAACGGCCTGCTGGGCCACCGTGAGCCGGCTCGGCGGCACGTCCGTCGCGACCATCGAGCGGGAGGTATCGATGGCCAGCACCACGGTTGCCTGCTCCTGCTTCACGGAGAGGGTCGCGTGCGGGCGCGCGAGGCCGGTGGCGAGCGCGGCGAGAGCGAGGAGCGCGAGCGCCGGGGGGACGTGACGGAGGCGGCCCGGCCGGCGGGGAACGAGATTGGGGACGAGCGCCGGGCTGGCGAAGGTCGCGGCCTGGCGCTCGCGGCGGCGCTCGAGCAGGATGTAGCCGGCGACCGCGAGCGGAACGGCCAGCAGCGCGAGCAGCATCAGCGGCCAGGCGAAGCTCATTGGGTGGGGCTCACCGACGCGCGCCCTTCCGGCGCAGGTGGTTGGCCAGCGGCCGCAGCCAGTCCCCCTCGGTGGAGAGCACGACGTGAGCGACGCCGAGCGACGTGAGCTCGTGCGCCACCTCGGCGCGCTCGGCGGCGGCGGCCGCCGCGAAGCGCTCGCGCAGGCGGCTGCTCGCGGTGTCGACTCGGAGTTGCCGTCCGGTCTCCGGGTCGACGAGCCGCAGCTCGCCGACGTTCGGGAGCGTCTCCTCGCGCGGGTCCCGGATCTCGACCGCCAGCACGTCGTGGCCTCCGGCCAGCTGGAGCAGGGGCGGACGCCAGTCTCGCGGGCCGCGAAAGTCGGAGACGACCGCAACGAGCGAGCGCTGCCGAGCGAGCCGGGAGACGAGGTGGAGCGCAGCCCCGAGGGAGGTCGCGCCGCCCCCGTCTAGAACTGGCTCGCGGCGTAGCGCGAGCAGCAATCCGAGCATCCCCGCCCTGCCCTGGCGCGGCGGGATCGCCTGCGAAGTCCCGTCGCCGAACGCCACGAGGCCGAGCCGGTTGCCGCGGCGGCTGGCGAGATGTCCGAGCGCAAGCGCGACGCCCTCGGCGACGTCTGCCTTCCGGCGCTCGGAGGTACCGAACGACATCGAGGCCGAGACGTCGAGCGCGAGCCACGTCAGGAGCACGCGCTCGGCGAGATCGACCCGGACGTGCGTCTCGCCGGTTCGCGCCGTCACATTCCACTCGATCCGGCGCACGTCGTCGCCGGGCACGTACGGGCGCACCTGGGCGAGCTCGCTGCCTGCGCCGAGGATCGAAGAGCGATGGTCGCCGGCGAGCATGCCTTCGATCCGGCGCCCGATCGTCAGGTCGAGCGCACGGAGCAGCGTCTCCGGTAACGGTCCGGGGCCCGGCCGGTCCGGGGTGCGTGCAGTCGCCTCCGCAGGGACGCTCAAGCGGCGGTCTCGCGCCTGCCGAGCTCGAGCTCCGGCGCCGCCACCTTGTCGAGCACGGCGTCGAGGATCACGTCCGCATCGACCTGCTCGGCGAGCGCTTGATAGCTGAGCACGAGCCGGTGTCGCAGCGCATCCTTGGCGAGGGCCTCGATGTCCTGCACGACCACGTAGTCGCGGCCGCGGATGAAGGCGAGCGCCCGCGCGGCCTGGACGAGGCTGATCGGGCCGCGCGGGCTGGCGCCATAGGAGATGAACGGCGCCAGGTCCGCGAGCCCGTGAGCGGCGGGGTCGCGCGTGGCGGTGGCGAGCTGCACGGTGTAGCTGACGATGCCCGGGTCGACGTACACGGCTATCGCCGCGGCCTGGAGCTCGCGCAGCCGCTCGAGCTCGAGCACGCGGCGGAGCTCGGGCGGCGCGGTCAGCGAGCGCTGCACCACGGTCAGCTCCTCGTCGTGCTCCGGATAGCCGACCAGGATCTTGAGCATGAAGCGATCGACCTGGGCCTCCGGAAGAGGATACGTCCCCTCAGACTCGATCGGATTCTGCGTCGCCATGACCAGGAAGGGCTGCGGGACGGGATGAGTCTCCTGTCCGATCGTCACCTGGCGCTCCTGCATCACCTCGAGCAGCGCGGATTGCACCTTCGCCGGCGCACGATTGATCTCGTCCGCGAGCAGGAAGTTGCAGAACACAGGCCCGAGCTCGGTCTCGAACGCGCCGCTCGAGGGTCGGTAGATGCGCGTGCCGACGAGGTCGGAAGGGACGAGGTCCGGCGTGAACTGGATCCGCTGGAAGCTGCCGCCCAGCACCTGCGCCGTCGTCTTGATCGTCAGCGTCTTCGCGAGCCCGGGCACGCCCTCGATCAGGAGATGGCCGCTCGCGAGCAGGCACACCAGCACCCGTTCGAGCATCGCGTCCTGCCCCGCGATCACCCGCTTGATCTCGTAGAGGGCCTGCTCCAGCAGCTCGCGCTGCTGCTCGACGGTGGCTTCGCTCACGGCACGCTCTCCTTGCTCGGGGTCTCCGGCAAGTCAAGCACGCGGCGATTCAGAGGCGGTTAAGAATTCACGCGTCCTGGAGGCGTGAGTGCGCCCACCACGGCGCCGAAAAGCGCGTGCAGGGCTGCCTCCTGTCCGAAGATCCGAGGATTCAGCAGGAGCGGCGGCCAGACGCCGCTGCGTCGGTCGGGGTGGAGGCGGTCGACGACCGCCATTCCGGGCCAGAGGGCAGCGCCCTCGAATTGAGCCGCGATGATCCCGGCCTTCCAGCCGCGCAGGCCAAGTCTGTGGAAGAGGACCCCCGCCGCGGCGCCATTCGCGAGATGCAGGGCTGTGCCCACCGCTCGCCAGTGCCGCCGCGAGAGCGGCGCGCCAAGCAGTCGCACGTCCGAGTAGGGCGTTCGGAACAGACGGCGCGCCGCGGGCTCGGCGGCGACCCAGATGGCCGCCGCCGCCATGCCCGCAAGCGCTGCACGAGGGCTGAGCTCAGTCGACCTGCGGATTCTTCACCTCGCCGCGCCAGGCACCCGTCTCGGTCCCGCGCTCCTCGATCAGCGTCTTGAAACGCTGCAGGTCGCCCTGCACCCGACGGTCGTCCATGCCGAGCGCCACGCCGATCTTCTCCGTGACGCCTTCGGGCTCCCAGTCCATCTGCACCATCACGCGAGTCTTTGCGTCGTCGACGCGGTGGAACGTGACGGCGCCGGCATTTCCTTTGCCGCTCGTCGCAGTCCACGCGACACGGTGATCCGCATGCTGCTCGGTGATCTCCGCGTCCCACTCCTCGCGCTTGCCGCCGAACTCCGCGACCCAGTGCAGGCGCTTTTCGTCGACCTGCTGCACTTCCTCGATCCCCTCCATGAAGCTGGGGAACTCCTCGAACTGCGTCCACTGGTTGTAGGCCGTCTGGACTGGAACCTCGACCTCGATCGACTCCTCGATGCGCGCCATCCTGCACTCCTTTGCTCGTATTGCGGTGAAGAAATTCTGTCTCCGCTCGTAGTTTCAGATAAACATCGTGTTGAGATATGGAGGAGATGCTCACGATTGGCCAGGTCGCCCGCAGGGCGGGGGTCTCCGTGCCGACCCTGCGGATGTGGGAAGGACGGCACGGGTTTCCCCTTCCCAGCCGTCTCGACAGCGGACACCGGCGCTATCGCGAGCGGGATTGCCAGTCGGTGCTCGAGGTCGTCCGCCTGCGCGAGTCCGGTTTCTCGCTCGAGTCCGCGATCGCACGCGCGGTGCAAGCGACCGAAACGCTGACGACGTCGCTCTTCGCGGGTCTCCGCAGCCGCGTACGCGAGCTCTCGCCGTTGATCGTGCCGAAACGGAGCCTCATCGCGATCAGCCGTGCGGTCGAAGACGAGTGCGCGGTGCGTGCGGAGCCGGGCGTGCTCGTAGGGAGCTTCCAGCGCGAGCGTTTCTACCGGGACTCAGAGCCTCGCTGGCGCGAGCTTGCGAGGACCAGCGCCGCCGCTCTGGTCTTCGCCGACTTCGAGCGGTTCCGCGAGCCGGCGGACGCGCCTGCCGAGATTCCGCTGGACTGGACGTCGCCGCTACAGCGGGAGTGGGCGATCGTCTGGGATTCGCCCGGGTTCGGCGTCTGCCTTGCTGCGTGGGAGCGGCCGGGGCAGGAGGGCCTCGCGGACGGCCGCCGGGTCTTCGAGGCGATCTGGACGGTCGAGCCGCGGCTCGTGCGCGAGGCGACGATGATCGCCCTCGGGATCGCGTCCGGCCCGGCGCCCGACCTCGTCGGACGCGCGAAAGCGCAGTTCGAGGAGCCGCGACCGCCCGGCGCAGAGACGCTCCGCGCCGCCACGTCGCTCACCAACCGGATCGTCTCGTACCTCGCGTGACACGCACGGTCATCGCCCCCTTTGGCCCGAGGGAGCGCCGGCGGGACTCCGGCGGCTTTGGTCTGCTCGTTCGGAGCCGGATCCCGTGCAGGTGACCGTCTTCGGGGCGACCGGCGTCGTCGGCCAGGCACTGCTGCCGCTGCTCCACGAGCATGACGTGATCGCGGTCTCCCGGACTCCCGGGGACGCCGCGGGCATGCACTGGGTCGTCGCCGACGCGGTCCGCGGCGAAGGCGTGGCGGAGGCCGTCGCCGGCTCGACGGTCGTCTACTACCTCGTCCACTCGCTCGGTTCGCGCGACTTCGAGGAGCAGGATCGCGCGGCAGCCGGGAACGTCGCCCGGGAGGCGGAGCGCGCCGGCGTCGAGCAGATCGTCTATCTGGGCGGGCTGGGCGCCGACGATCCCGACGCGTCCGCGCACCTTCGCAGCCGCCGCGAGACCGGCGAGTACCTTGCCTCGGCGGGCGTGCCGGTGACGACGCTCCGCGCGGCGATGATCGTCGGCAAGGGCAGCGCCGCGTTCGAGACGATCCTCGGCCTCGTCAAACGCCTGCCGGTGATGATCACGCCGAGCTGGGTCTCGACGCCGACACAGCCGATCGCGCTCGACGACGTCGCCCGCTACCTCGCGGGGGTCTGCGGGAACGAGGCCACGTACGGCGAGGGCTATGACGTGGGAGGCCCGGAGGTCATGACCTACCGGCAGATGATCGAGCGGATCGCCCGGCTGCTCGGGCGCAAGCCGTTGATCCTGGAGGTCGCGGTGCTGACCCCGTACCTCTCCTCGCTGTGGCTCAACCTTGTCACGCCGGTGAATGCATCCGTCGCGCGGCCGCTCGTGGAAGGGCTGCGGGCTCCGACGGTCGCGCGGGAGGAGCGGCTCAGGGAGCTGCTTCCGTTCGAGCTGACACCGTTCGACGAAGCGGCGCGACAGGCGCTGCCGTGATCTGGCCGGTGACGGTCGCGGCGCGGTAGTCGAAGATCCCTTCGACCCAGCGCCGTACGAGCAGCCGCTGCACGAGCCCGCCGAGCGGGCCAAAGAGGAGGCCGTAGCGAACGTGGTCGTAGATCTCCGTGCCGCCCGAGGCGGCTCTCAGCCGGTGCGTGTGCTCCCAGACCCGAAAGGGCCCGCGGCGCTGGACGTCGACGAAGCCGTGCGGCGGGCTCCAGTCGACGATCTCCGTGCGCCAGCGGATCGGGATCCCGAACAGCGTCAGGCGGTACCGGAGCCGCGTGCCGGCGGCGATCTCGTCGGGCGCCTCGATGATCCGGAAGCGCAGCCACGGCGGCGTGATTTGCTCGAGATTGCGGGCGTCTCCGAAGAACGCGAACGCCTCCTCCACCGGAACAGGAACTACCTGCGTCCGCTCGAGCACGTACTCCCGGCTCAGTGTTGATCCTTCGCCCAGGCGGCGAGCAGGCCGCGATAGTGGGCGACGAAGCGCTCGTGCTCGTCCGCCGGGAAGGTCGACTGGATCGTCGACACGAGCAGGCGGTCGAATTCGGCCCCCTCGATCCAGTCGACCAGAACGTCGTCGAGGTGCGGCAGCTTCTCGGCGCAGAACGCTTCGTACTCGTCCGTTTGGAAGTACGCGTCCGCGAGCTGCCGATAGCCCGCGAGCTTGTCCTCGTAGGAGAGGTCGTCGCGGTCGCCGATCTCGAAGTAGTCGCGCGTCGACTGGTTGATCCGCATCTGCCGGCCGGTGGCGCAGCAGAAGGCCGACCAGCGCACTAGCGCCCGCATCGCCCAGGGGAAGTAGTAGTGCAGGCTCGTCAGCGCGACGTCCGGGGAGGCGTTCGCATAGTCGATCGGAGACGCCACGCCGTCCTTCACGATCGTCTCGCACGAGTTGAACTCCCAGCGGAAGAAGGCGTTGACGAGGCGGCTGATCGTGACCACCTCTTCCCCCGTCTCGGGGCTGAGGAAGTCATGGTCGACCTGGTAGCGGTCGTACATCGGCCGGTCCGGCTCGAAGTGCATCACCATCGTCTCGGCTCCGATCGAGAGGCTGCGCGCGAAGACGTCGAAGTCCTCCACCGATGACTGCAGGTGCATCAATCGCTCTCCGGAAGTGTCGTAGACGCTGTGGAGCTCGCTCGCGTCGCGGATGCGGGTGACACCGACCCACTGGCCGCCGTCGAACGGCTTCATGTAGAGCGGGTAGCCGATCTCGCCCGCGATCGCGTCGAGGTCGAAGGGGCGGTTGTAACGCTCGGCCGTCGGCTGGAAGCGCTCGTTCGTCGGTGGCTGCTTGTGCGGGATCAGCCAGGTCTCCGGCACGTTCAGCCCGAGCCGCATCATCGCGCAGTAGGCCGAGTGCTTCTCCATCGCCTGGAACGTGAAGGGGTTGTTCAGGAGATAGACGTCGTCCATCAGGGAGATCTTCTTCAGCCATTCGCGCGGCACCGTGTACCACCAGCCGAGCCGGTCGATCACGAGCGAGTAGCGCGGCTTGTAGCGGAGGTCGAAGGGCTCGTTGAAGATCCGCTCGCTGGTCAGCTCGTGCGTCTCCCCGCCGTGGTCGATCGGCCCCACGCGGCCGAGCAGGTGCTCGAAGGCGGCGGGCCAGTCCTCCTCGGTGCCCAGCAGAAGTCCGATCAGGTGCGTCTTGGCGCTCAAACGAATCGCGGGAGATGATGCGCGATCTGGGCGCGCCACGCGGGCCAGTCGTGCGGGACGTCGTGACCCCACACGTCGAGCTCGTGCCGGATCCCCTTCTCGCCCAGCTGCGCAGCGAAGCGGCGGGTGCTGTCGAGCGCGCCCGTCGTGTCCTCCCATTGGCCCTGGCCCGCGATCAGCAGCAGGTTCACCTGGCCCCGGAGCCAGTCCAGGTGTTCCCCGCCGAGGTGCTCCACGTAGTCCCTTGGGTTCTGAAAGTAGACCGCGTCTCCCCGGTCGCCGCCGGCGACGACGGAGACGTCGTAGACGCCGCTCTGGCAGATCGCGAGCGGGAAGAGGTCGGCGTGGCGGAGAGCGAAGTTGGCGGCGTGGTAGGCGCCGAAGGAGACGCCTGTGACGACGATCTCCGCGCTGCCGCCCGAGTCCGCGCGGATGAACGGCACCACCTGATTGACGATCCAGTCCTCGTAGAGGCCGTGCAGCCGCGCGCGCTCCTCGAGTGCCAGGCCCTCGCGGTACCAGCTGCCCGAGTCGAAGCTGTCGACGGTGTAGACCTTCACCCGGCCCGCTTCGACCAGGTCTCCGATCGCCTCGATCATCCCGTGCTCCTCGTACTGCCAGGCCGGCCCCTGCTGGGAGGGGAACGCGAGCAGGGGGCGGCCGTAGTGGCCGTACGTGATCAGCCGCCCGTCCGCGCCGATCGCGGGCGACCACAGCGAGGTGTGCCGCCGGTTCACGGGCGCTGGAGGAGCGTGAGCAGGTGGGGGTGCAGGGAGTCGCGCCACGCGATCCAGTTGTGCCCGTCCCGGAACTCGTGCAGGCGCGCGTCGTAGCCCTGGCGGCGCAGCGACGCCTCGAGGGCACGGTTCGCGGGCAGGTTCTCCTCGACGGTGCCGCACCCGAGCACGATCGGGATCGCGCGCTCGGGGCGGGTGCGATGGGCGTTGCCCATGAAGCGCGCGATCCGGTCGTAGCGCGGGAACGCTCGTTCATGGAGGTCGGCGCGTCGAAAGAAGCTGCCGGATTGGAGCAAGAGCGCATCGAAGCTGCCCTGGTGTCGGCGGTGCGCGTGGAAGAGCGCCAGCGCGCCCAGGCTGGCCCCGAGCCCGACCCGAACCGGGGCGGGCGGCAGCGCCGGCAGGATCTCGTCCGCGAGCGCGCGGGCGTACCGCGCGGAGGCGGAAAAGGTCTCGTTGCGGTCGACGGGGCCGAGCAGGGTCGCGCGCAACGGGGGCAGCTGTCCGAGCAGCGTCAGGAGCGATGAGTGCTCCGCGTACTCGGGCCCGTCGAGCGCGACGAGCATCGGGCTCTGCGCCGTGGCGTCCGGATGCGCCCAGATCAGGGCCGGAAGCTCTGCCTTGAGCACCCGGCTCGGAATCGTCACGCTCTCCGCTTCGCCGACGCGCCCCTCACGGACCCACGCCGGCGGCGCGTAGCCGGGCTCCTCCCAGACGGACTTAGGCCCCCAGGGTCCGCTCGCTGTTTTCGGATTCGCGGGGTCGACGACCCATTCGCTGCCGCCGTCCGCGTCGATCAGCTCGAACTGGTATTCGAAGCGGGCGACGTCGGGCGAAGGGGCCGTGAGCTCCCAGCCCCTGCCGCGTCTGGTGAACTCGTGCGGCAGCCGCTCGCGGAGCTCGTGCGCGAGACGGACAGCCGCGAGTCGGCGCCGCGGATCGGGGATCTGGAAGCGAATTTCGATCACCGGAGTGTGTCGATTGCGTGCCAATTGCCGCGCAGGCACGGTCGTTTCCGCCAGGTGCGGCCGCTTCGGACACTGGTCGGACAGCAGGCCCGGGGCTATCACGTCTCCTCCCAAGCTCCAAGGAGGAACGATGAAGTCACGGTTCAAGAACGCGCCAGTGCACGTCCTGGCGTTGTGCGTCGCGGGCCTCGCGATCGTGGCCGGTGGCGCGGCCGCTGCGCTGGACACCGGCGGCGATGGGGTGATCCGCGCGTGCCGGCACAAGTCGGGCTACCTGCTCGTCCCGTCCGCCGGCAAGTCGTGCAAGCGCTCCGAGCAGGCGTTGAACTGGAACGTCAAGGGTGCCGCCGGGCCACCCGGTGCGGACGGCGCCGACGGCAAGGACGGAGCGCCCGGAGCGGCCGGCCCGCCCGGTCCGCCCGGGGCGGCCGGCACGATCTCCGCGATCGAGAGCCTGAACGGGGCCGCCTGCAAGACCGCCGAGAACGGCGCGGGCAAGGTGGCCGTGGAGACGGAGGTCGACGGAGCGATCGTCCTCAGCTGCGAAGCCGGAGCCGACCCGCCTCCGCCGCCCCCCACCAACGCCGCGAAGCTGCCCCTGAACGAGATCGACTACGACCAGGTGGGAGCGGACTCCGGTGGCTTCGTGGAGATCTACAACGCCGGCACGGCGGCTGCCGATCTCAGCGGCATCGCGCTCGTGTTCGTCGACGGCACCGACGGCACCGAGTACCTGCGCAAGTCGCTGACCGGAACGCTCGCGGCGGGTGGGTACCTCGTCGTCACCGCCGAGGCGCAGAACGGCGCACCCGACGCCGTCGCGCTACTCGACACAGCCGACGGCGACCTGCTGGACGCCCTCTCCTACGAGGGGCCGATTACCGCCGCCACGATCGGCTCGGCGACGTACAACCTGGTCGAGGGGAACGCACTGCCCCCGTCGGTCGCCGACTCGAACACCGTCACGGGCTCGCTGGCCCGGATCCCGAACGGCGCCGACACGCACGACGACGCCACCGACTGGGCCTTCACCAGCTCCGTGACCCAGGGAGCCGTGAACGCGGGCTAGCGCCTCCTCTTCGCGAGCATTCTCGCGCGCCCCTCGGCGCCGGCTTTCGCCCAGCGCTTGCGCTCTTCGGACTGCAGGCGCTTGTCGAGCCGGCGCTCGAGGTGCGCCAGCTCGCGCTGCAACTTGTTGTAGCTCTCCCAGCGGTCGAACGTCAGCGACCCGTCGTCGAGCGCGACCTGGATCGCGCAGCCGGGCTCGGTCCCGTGGGCGCAGTCCGAGAAGCGGCAACCCGCCGACAGCTCCTCGATGTCCGCGAACGTCTCGGCGAGCCCCTCCGAGGACTCCCAGAGCTGCAGCTCGCGCAAGCCGGGGGTATCGACCACGAGGCCACCGCCAGGCAGTAGGACGAGCTGACGGTGCCTGGTCGTGTGCCGGCCCTCACCGTCGTCCTCGCGGATCGTCTGTGTGGCGAGCAGCTCCTCCCCGGCGAGCGTGTTCACCAGCGTCGATTTGCCGACTCCGGAGGAGCCGAGCAGCGCAATCGTCCGGCCGGGAGCAAGGTGGGACCGGATCAGGTCGAGGCCGTCGCCGGTCAGGCTCGAGATCGCGTGGACCGGTACTCCGAACGCGATCGCCTCCACCTCGAGCACGCGCGACGGGTACTCCGGACAGAGGTCTGTCTTCGTCAGCACGATCACAGGCTGGGCGCCGCTCTCCCACGCCATCGTCACGTACCGCTCCAGGCGGCGCAGATTGAAGTCGGCGTTCAGTGACATGACCAGGAAGACCGCGTCGACGTTGGCAGCGAGCACCTGCTCCTCCGCCGCGTTCAGCGTCACTTTGCGGGAGAACTTCGTGCGCCGTGAGACGACCGCATGGATGGTCGCCGCGCTCTCCTCGGGCCGCGGCGCGATCGCAACCCAGTCGCCGACCGCAGGCAGCTCGCCCGCTCCGGTGGCCTCGTGTGACAGCCGGCCGGCCGTTTCCGCGCGGAGCTCGCCGACCTCCGAGAAGACGACGTAGGCGCCGCGATGTTGCGCGGCAACGCGCGCCGGGACCATGCCGTCGGCGGCGTGTTGCTCGAATTCGGTTGTGTGGCTGTCAGTCCAGCCGAGGTCGTGCAAGGCGTACAAGCGAGTCTCCTTGAGCGAAAGTGGAAGGGGCAGATGCGCGGACGTCAGCGCGGCTGCGGCTCAGGAGTCGCCGGAGTTGTGGACCGACGTCCCTAGAGCCGTGGAGCTCTGAGGGCGGAGGGGGCAAGATCTGTCATCTGCTCGGACCTCCTTCGTCGTCGGGACGTCTCGAAGTATGCCTGCAGGCGGTGACGAAGTCGAGTCCCGGCCTTGGCATCGACTTGGCCAGGGTTTAGAGTCCCAGCCGACGCCGGCTGAGTGAGCAGCGTCCGTCAGGGGGAGCTGGTCTACATCAGGGGAGGAATTTTCTTGTCTCATCTTCGACTGCGGTTGGTCGCGGCCGCCGCGGCGCTGATCGCGCTTGCAGTTGCCGGGGGCGCGAATGCTGCCTCCTCCGATCTCTTCTTCTCGGAGTACATCGAGGGCTCGAGCAACAACAAGGCGCTCGAGATCTACAACGGCACCGGCGTCGACGTACCGCTCGCGGGCTACGACGTGCAGATGTGCTTCAACGGTTCGTCCGTCTGCACCCTGACGATCGCACTGTCGGGAACGGTCGTCGCCGGAGACGTTTACGTCGTCGCGCAGAGCTCCGCAGCTCAGGCGATCCTCGACCAGGCCGACCTGAAAAACGGCTCGGGCTGGTTCAACGGCGACGACGCCGTGCTCCTCCGCAAGAACGGTGTGGTCATCGACTCGATCGGCCAGCGCGGTTTCGATCCGGGCACCGAGTGGGGAACCGGGCTCGCCAGCACGGCTGACAACACGCTGCGCCGCAAGCTCGCGGTCACGGCCGGCGACTCGAATGACACCGACGTCTTCGATCCCGCGATCCAGTGGGACGGATTTGCGACCGACACCTTCAACGGGCTCGGCGGCCACGGCGGCGCGTCGGGTGTGTCCGTCACCTGTGGCGGCCCGCTCACGATGCTCGAAGGGGCAACGGCGTCACAGACGGTCACGGCCAAGGACGACGACGGCCGCGTCACGAGCATCCGGATCAACTCGATCGTGCCCGCGCCGGCGTCGGGGTCGATCACGCTCGGGCCGGTGTCCCCGGCAGTGAGCTTCGGCGGCACGGCGTCTGCCACGCTCACCGCGTCGGGGCTCCCCGCCGGCACTTACGCGGTCGCGATCGGCGCTGCCAACAACGACGTGCCGACGCCGCAGGTCAACACGTGCACCCTGCAGGTAGGGGCGACCGGGATCAAGACCATAGGCGAGGTCCAGGGGTCGGTCGGCCCGGGAACGAACGGAGCGACCCACGTGACGCCGTTCCTCGGGACGAAGGTCTTCGTGCGCGGCGTGATCTACGAGAAGACGCTCTCCCGTTCTGCTGCGGGCGTGCCCTCGAGGGGATTCTTCATCCAGAACACCGCAGCGCAGTCCGACGGCGACTCGTCCACGTCGGACGGCTTGTTCGTGTTCATGGGGAACAACGCCTCTCTGATCGGGGGCTACGTCCCACAGGTCGGCGACGACGTGGTTATCTCCGGCACCGCCAGCGAATTCTTCAACCTGACGCAGCTGACGAGCGCTCGCCTCGAGCGGTTCGTCGGCTCCGCTCTCGACGTGAACGCGGCGCTTCCGGCCGTCGAGGTGGATCCGCCGGATCTCCTCGTCGAAGCGAATCGCTACTGGGAGCGGCTCGAGGACATGCGGGTGGAGGTGCTTCCGGGCAGCCTCGTCACCGATGGCCTCGACTCCTTCCCGGGCACGGCGGACACGGAGATGTGGGTGATCCGCGGTGACCACGAGGTGGCGCTGCGGTCGGCGCCCTTCACGAACCGGGTGTTCCGCGACGCACATCCCCTCGACAACCTCCCCGGCCTGTTCGACGACGGCAACGGCTACCGGATCCTCGTCGGTCCGAACGGCCTCAAGGCCCTCAGCAACGACACCGAGGTGTTGCTGCCGCCCAGCCGCACGTTCAGCACCGTGTCGAACGCGCTCATCGGCGCCGTCAACTACTCGTTCAGCAAATACCGGATCGAGACGACAGTCACTCCGTCGCTCTCGAACGGGATCGATCCTTCGCTGAACGCCCCGCCGACGGCCGGCAACCGGCAGGTCGAGTACAGCGTCGGCGATTACAACGTCGAGAACCTCTACGACTACCGGGACGACCCGAACGACGGCTGCGACTTCACCGGCAACTCGGGCTGCCCGGGCGTCACGCCGCCCTTCGATTACGTGCCGGCGAGCGACGCGGCGTATCAGCTGCGGCTGGGGCAGATCGCCCAGCAGATCGCCGGCGACATCCACGCCCCGGACATCCTGCTCGTCCAGGAGGCGGAAGACCAGGACATCTGCAAGGTGGTGGCGGGCGCACTCGCCTGCGGTGCGACGGACAACGCCGACGGCAAGCCGGACACGCTGCAGGAGCTCGCGCTGCGGATCTCCTCGCAGGGCGGGCCTTCCTACGACGCGGCCTTCGACCGGGACGGTGCGGACGACCGCGGCATCGTCGCAGCGCTCATGTACCGCACCGACCGCGTCCAGCTCCTGCCGGCCACGGCGGATCATCCGGTGCTCGGGAGCACGCCCGACTTCACGTACCGCTCGGGCGCGAACGCGTACAACTCGAACGTCCAGAATCCGAAGGCGCTGAATGCTCCGCTCCCGGCGGACGTCACCGGCACGAGGGACGGGAACGAGGTCTACACCCGCGACCCACAGGTGGGCCTCTTCCGCGTGTGGCGGACAGCCGTCGGAGTGGGCGGTTGGGTGGACGTGTACGCGATCTCCAACCACTTCTCGAGCACGCCCGACAGCCGGGTCAACCAGCGGCGTCAGCAGGCCGCCTACCTCGCCGCGATCGTCGGCGCGCTCGGCGACGATGCCCGCGCCGTCGTCGGGGGCGACTTCAACGTCTACCCGCGCCCGGACGATCCGTTTGCTCCGCCGGCCACGAGCGACCAGCTCGGGCCGCTCTACGACAGCGGGCTCTCGAACCTGTGGGACACGCTCGTCGCGGAGGTCCCCGCGGCCGCGTACTCCTACGTGTTCGTTGGCCAGGCGCAAACGCTCGACGGACAGTTCGTCACCGCGGACACGCTCGCCGAGCTCGTCCAGGTTCGGGTCGCGCACGTGAACTCGGACTTCCCGGCGGACTATCCGGCAGACGGGCCGCGTGGCCTCTCCGACCACGACCCGCTCGTGTCTCGGTACGAGCTCGCGGCGACTCTGCCGAGGCTCCAGGCGCTCTTGTCCTACTACGCCGAGACAGGCGCGATCAAGGGCAAGAACACGGTCGAGCAGCTGCAGCACCATCTCGACCAGTCCAACCAGGTCGGGGACGCTCAGCTGCAGGCATTCATCAACCAGGTCCGCGGCAAGACCCCGCAGTGGATCACGCAGGCCGCCTCGGACGCCCTCGTGGCGGAAGCCAGGCTCCTGCTCGGGAGCAACTAGATGTCATTCGTACATTGGTCAGCAATCGATAGGACGAAGGGGAGTAGGGGATGAAGCTGAGAAGCACATTGCTGGCGGTCGTGGCGCTTGCGCTTGCGATCGTCGCTGCACCGACGGCGCTTGCCGCCGACGGACCCAAGAAGGAGAAGCTGACGCACGTCAAGCTGCTCGCGTTCAACGACTTCCACGGGCACCTCGAGCCGGGAACGCCGGGCACGATCTCCGTCGGAGCGACGCAGAACCCGACGACGGGCGTGTTCACTCCGATCAACGTGCCCGCAGGCGGCGCCGAGTACTTCGCCACCCACATGAAGGCGCTCGGCTCGGAGGCGGTCGACACGTACGTCGTCAGCGCCGGTGACCTGATCGGCGCGAGCCCGCTCGCATCGGGGCTCATGCACGACGAGCCGACGATCGACGTCATGAACTACATCGGTCTCGACACGATCGGTGTCGGCAACCACGAGTTCGATGAGGGCAAGAGCGAGCTGCTCCGGATGCAGTACGGCAATGCTGCAGGAGGCGGCGGCACCAACGGCGGAACGGCCTACGTGCCGGCCCGCCCCGACGGCTGCCATCCGGTCGACGGCTGTCAGGACGGCACGCCGTTCTTCGGTTCCGTCTTCCAGTATCTGGCGGCCAACGTGATCGACCAGAGCACGAACAACCCGCTCCTCCCGGCCTACCGGATCGTCAACACGTCTACCGGCGAGAAGATCGCATTCGTCGGTGAGACCCTTCAGGGCACGCCGCTGATCGTCACGCCGACGGGTGTCGCCGGTCTCACGTTCCTCGACGAGGCCGATACGGTGAACGCGCTCGTTTCGCGCTTGAAGCAGCGGCAAGTGAGCACGATCGTGCTGCTCCTGCACGAGGGCGGAGCGCAGACGGCGCCGTTCTCGCGCGGCTTCATGGATGTCAACAAGTGCGAGAACTTCTCCGGGCCCGACCTGCTCGACATCGTCAACCGGCTGGATCCTGCGGTCGACGTCGTGGTCAGCGCCCACACGCACCAGCCCTACGTGTGCCGGTTCAATGGCCGGCTCGTCACCTCAGCCGCTTCGTTCGGCCGCTTGATCACCTCGATCGACCTGACGATCGACCAGCGCGCCGGCAAGATGATCAGCGCGACTGCGGTGAACAACGTCGTCACCCAGACGGTGGCGAAGGACGAGGGCGTGACGAAGATCCTCGCCGAGTACAAGAAGATCTCGGACCCGATCGGCAATCGCGTCATCGGCCGGATCACGCAGGACATCTACTCAGCGCGCGGCACGGTCAACGGGACGAACCGTGCGGGGGAGCAGCCGATGGGCGATGTGATCGCGGACGCGATGTATGAGGCCGCTCACCCGGGCGACTTCGGCGGTGCTGTCGCGGCGTTCATGAACTCGGGCGGCGTGCGATCCAGCCTGCTCTACGGCCAGATCAGCGGCGGCGAGCAGCCGGGCGAAGTGACCTACGCGGAGGCTTTCGCTGTCCAGCCGTTCGGGAACACGCTGGTCGTCAAGACCTGCACGGGTCAGCAACTCTACGACGTGCTTGAGCAGCAGTTCGAGAATCCCGCCGCGGGTCAGCAGCGTGTGATGCTGGTCTCGCAGGTCACGTACACCTACACACGTAGCGTCCCTCCCGGCCAGAAGCGCGTTCTGGACGGATCGCTGAAGATCGGCGGTGTCGTCGTGAACAAGACCACCGGTTATCGGGTCGTCATGAACAACTTCATGGCGGACGGTGGCGACGGCTACTCGGTCTTCAAGTCGTGCACGAATCCGCTGGGCGGAGAGGTGGACATCGACGCGTTCGGGCGGTACCTGCTCGCGCACTCGCCGGTCGCTCCTCCTGTGTTGGACCGCATCAAGCGCACGGACTGATCTCGCTCGAGGTGGGGGCGGCTGCGGCCGCCCCCACCGTTCCTCTCTCGGTAGCGTCGAGGCGTGGAGACCTCGCGCATCCGGGACGGCGTTCGCGCCGGCCTGCCGCTCGCGCTCGCGCCACTCCTCTTCGGTGCCTCGTTCGGGCTGCTCGCGATCGACGGCGGCATGGGGCGGCTCGGGGCGGTGGCGATGTCCGCGACGACCTTCGCGGGATCCGCTCAGTTCGCGGCGGCGTCGATCCTGCGTGATGGCGGTGGTGCGCTCGCCGCGGTCGTGGCCGCCGTGCTCCTCAACGCCCGCTACGTCACCTTCAGCCTCGCGGTGGCCTCGATCTTCCCGGGCTCGCGGCGCCGGCGCTTTCTCGAGTCCCAGCTGATCGTGGACGAGTCGTGGGCTCTGGCCGGTCGCTCGGGCCGCTTCGACTACGGCGTGCTCGCCGGCGTGGGGATCTTGCTGTACGTCCTCTGGGTCGGGGGCACCGCGCTCGGCACCGTGGCCGGCGACCTGCTCGATCCGGAGGCGATCGGCCTCGACGCGGCCTTCGCGGCCCTGTTCCTCGCGCTGCTCGCGCCGTACCTGCGCACGCGCCGTGCGCTCGTGACCGCGCTCGTTGCGGGCCTGATCACGCTGGTGCTGCTCCCGATCGCGCCGCCCGGCTTGCCGATCGTCGCCGCCAGCCTCGCCGCGCTGATCGGCCTCCGTCGATGACGTGGGTCGTGATCTGCATCGTCGGCGCGGTGACGATGGCCTTCAAGGCGACCGGGCCCGTGCTGCTCGGCGCTCGTGATCTGCCACCGCGTGTCGGTGCCGTCGTCGAGGTGCTCGCGCCCGCAATGCTCGCCGCGCTCGTCGTCACCCAGACCTTCGGGGGCGATCGAGAGCTCGTGCTCGACGAGCGGCTGGCAGGGGTGCTCGTCGGCGCAGTCGCCGTGCGGCTGCGTGCCCCGCTCGTCGTCGTGATGATCGCCGCCGCCGTGGCCGCTGCTCTGATCAGGCTGCTCTAGGATCACCCGCGATGCGGGTCGAGGAGATGGTCGAGCGGGTGTGGCCCGGCCGCGAGGCGACGGTCGAGGTCCTCGGCGGCGGCATCACGAACCGAAATTTCAAGGTCCTGGTCGGCGACGGGGCCTATGTGCTCAGGATCGGCGGCAAGGACACCGAGCTGCTCGGGATCGACAGGCATGTGGAGCACGAGGCATCGCTCGCGGCGGCCGCGGTCGGCGTCGGGCCGGAGGTGATCGCCTTCGTTGAGCCGGAGGGCTATCTCGTCACGCGCTTCATCGAGGGCAGGGTCGTCGAGCCCGAGGCGCTTCGGGAGGCCGAGCCGCTCCGTCGCATCGCCCAGTCGCTGCGAGCGGTGCACGCGGGTCCGCCGATTGCCGCCCGCTTCGACGCGTTCCGCGTCGTCGAGGCCTACGCAACGACGGCTGCTACCCACGGCGTCGCGATTCCGGCGGCGTACGGGCGCGCGCGAGAGACCGCGGCGCTGGTCGAGCGTGCACGCGGCCCCGTGCCGGAGCGCCCCTGCCACAACGACTTGCTCACCGCCAACTTCATCGACGACGGCCGGCGGATCCGGATCGTCGACTGGGAGTACGCCGGGATGGGCGACGTCTTCTTCGACCTGGCGAACTTCGCCGTCAACAACGGGCTTTCGGCCGACGAGACCGCCGAGCTCCTGCGGGTGTATTTCGGGGAGGTCCGACCGGCGCACGAGCGCTCGCTGACGCTGATGCGGTTCATGTCGGACTTTCGCGAGGCGATGTGGGGCGTCGTCCAGCAGGCTCTCTCCGACCTGGAATTCGATTTCCGGCTCTACGCGGACGAGCACTTCGAGCGACTCGAGCGCACGGCCTCCGACCGCGCGTTCCGCAAGGCGCTCGGCTAACGCTGCGGCAGCAGCAGCGCCGCGGCCGCAGCCGCGTGCGCGAGCACGGAGATCGTGGCCACGATCTTGAGGGTCGTGTTCATCGTCACATGAACGGATATCGGCACCGTGGGGTTACGCCTTAACCGACGGTGAAGCTCCCATTCATCTGGCTCGCGTGCGGATCGCACTGGAATGTGTACTCGCCCGCCTGCAGGTCGATCTCGAACGTCTTCTCGCCCTCCGCCCCGACCTCGGTGGAGACGTCGACGCCAGGGCCTGTCAGATGGAAGTTGTGCGCGGTCGATTGGTCGTTCACGACGAGCTCGTAGCTGCCAGTGGTCACGCCGTCCGTCCCGTCGAGGCTGATGTCGAACCCGGGCCCGACGCTCCCGTTCAAGGTCTTGCCCCCTCCGGTGCCGCTACCGGCCTCCGTGGCGGCCCCCGTCGTGGTGCCCGTTTCCGCATCGTTCCCCCCGCAGCCCGCCGCCGCCAGGCCGCACACCACGAGCAGGATCGAAAGCGCAGCGCGTGCGCGTGTCACGGTTTCCCCTCTCGGTCGGTTTCAGCAGTGCTTACGTCCGGCACGCCCGAACGGTTCGCCACGGCGGGATAGGTTCTCCCTGCGATGCGAGCGCGGGCGAGAGCGGTGGTGATCGGCGGCGGCGTCGGCGGGTGCTCGATCCTCTACTGGCTCGCCCGACTCGGCTGGAACGACGTCGTTCTGGTGGAACGCGCAGATCTCACCTCCGGCTCGACCTTCCACTCTGCGGGCCTGGTCGGCCAGCTCAGAAGCTCCCTGTCGTTGACGAGGATGATGATGGCGAGCGTCGATCTCTATCGCACGATCGGCGAGGAGGTGGGGCTCGACACCGGCTGGCGCGAGGTGGGCTCGCTGCGACTCGCCTCGTCGCGGGAGCGCCTGGAGGAGATCGCGCGGCAGGCAGGCTGGGCCAAGACCTTCGGGCTTCCTCTCGAGCTGGTCTCGCCGGCAGAGGCGCAGGCGCTCTTTCCGCCGATGTCGACCGAGGGGGTGCATGGCGCCGCCTACCTCCCGACGGACGGGTACATCGACCCCTCGCAGCTCACGTACGCGCTCGCGGAGGGTGCCCGGCGCCACGGCGCCGAGATCGCCACGAACACGCGGGTGACCGCGATCGGGGTCGAGCGCGGCCGGGTCGTCGGCGTCTCGACCGACAAGGGCGACATCGAGGCCGAGATCGTGGTCAATGCGGGCGGGATGTTCGCTGCAGAGCTGGGACGGCTCGCCGGCGTCACCGTTCCGATCGTGCCCATGGCGCACGAGTACCTCGTCACGCGCCCGAGCGGGCTGCCGCTCGACATGCCGACGATGCGCGACCCGTCGCTGCTCGTGTACTTCCGCCCCGAGTCCGGGGGCATCGTCATGGGCGGCTACGAGCGCGATCCGGCGCCATGGTCCCTCGACGGCATCCCGCCGGACTTCAACGGCAAGCTGCTCGAGGAGGACTGGCCCCGCTTCGAGCCGCTGCTCGAGAGCGCGGTCCGCCGCGTCCCCTCGCTCGAGGAGATGGAGGTCGTCCGTCTGATCAACGGGCCCGAGGCCTTCACGCCGGACGGCGAGTTCATCCTCGGCCCGACCGACGTGCGCGGCTTCTGGGTCGCGGCCGGCTTCTGCGCCCACGGCCTGGCCGGCGCAGGCGGGATGGGCAAGCTGGTCGCGGAGTGGATCGTCGAAGGCACCCCGAGCCTCGACGTCTGGCACATGGATTCGCGCCGCTTCGGCGCCGCCTACTCCAGCCGCGCCTACACGGTCGCGCGCACGACAGAGGTCTACTCCACCTACTACGACGTCAAGTACCCGGGACACGAACGGCAGGCGGGACGGCCGCTGCGAACCTCGCCCGCGTATGCGAGGCTGCGCGAGCTGGGGGCGTCGTTCGGGGAAAAGTCCGGCTGGGAGCGCGCGAACTGGTTCGAGCCGAACGAAGCGGCTGGAGACGAGAGCCTGCGGCCGCGCGGCTGGGCCGGCCGGCACTGGTCCACCGCGATCGGCGCCGAGCACCGGGCCTGCCGTGAGACCGCCTGCCTGTTCGACGAGTCGTCGTTCGCGAAGATCGAGGTAGCGGGTGCGGGAGCAGCCGAGCTGCTCGAGTCGCTTTGCGACAACCGGGTCGCCCGCGACGTCGGCGCGATCAGCTACACCCAGATGCTCAACGCCCAGGGCGGGATCGAGTGCGACTTCACCGTCACCCGGCTGGCAGAAGAGCGCTTCCGGATCGTCACCGGCACGGCCTTCGGCCGGCACGACCTCGCCTGGATCCGGCAGCACGCCCCCGACGACGGCTCCGTGACGATCGACGACGTCACCTCCAGGTATGCGTGCCTGGGGCTCTGGGGCCCTCGTGCCCGCGAGATTCTGGCGCCCCTGACAACTACGCCTCTGGACTTCCCGTACATGCGCTCGGAGGAGCTCGCGATCGGGAGCGTCCCGTGTCTCGCGCTGCGCGTGACCTACGTCGGCGAGCTCGGCTGGGAGCTCTACTGCCCTTCGGAGTTCGGGTTGGCCCTGTGGGACACGATCTGGGCCGCCGGGGCCGAGCACCGATTGGTGGCCGGCGGCTACAGGGCAATCGACTCGCTGCGGCTCGAGAAGGGCTACCGCGTGTGGGGGTCGGACATCACGGCCGACGACAACCCGTATGAGTGCGGCCTGGGGTTCGCGGTCAAGCTCGACAAGGACTTCCTGGGCAAGGATGCGCTCCTGGCCGCGGGCGAGCCTGCACGGCGCCTGTGCTGCCTGACGCTCCACGACCCGCTCTCGATCGCCCTGGGCTCGGAGCCCGTACGTGTCGACGGCGGGCTCGTGGGGCGCGTGACGAGCGGCGGCTACGGCTACACGGTCGAGCGCTCGATCGCCTACGCCTATCTCCCGGCTACGAGTGCGGACCCGGGCACGCAGGTCGAGGTGGAGATCTTCGGCGAGTGGGTGGGAGGGGAGGTAACCGCCGAGCCGCTCTTCGACCCGGAGGGGTCGCGGCTGCGGAGCTAGGTCTCGAGCGCCGCCGAGACCGCAGCCGTCAGCTCGGCGCGGGAGAACGGCTTGTAGATCAGGCTGCAGGCGCCCAGCTCGACGGCCTTCGTAGCCCGCTCCGGCTCCTTCGAACCGCCAGTCATGAGGACGACGGGCAGGCTGGGGCGGCTCTTGCGCAGCTCGTAGAGAAACTCGACACCCGTCATCTCGGGCATGACGACGTCGCTGACCACGAGGTCGAACGGCTCATGGTCGAGCAGTGCGAGCGCATGCTTGGCGGACGGGACACCTTGCGGCTTGTAGCCGCTTCGCCGCAGGATCTCGACTGTCAGGTCCCGCACGACTTCCTCGTCGTCGACGACCAGGATGCGGCTCATCCGGTCCGCGCCGCCACCGGCAGCCGCAGCTGGCCGCCGCCCGTCGCGGTGACCACCGCCTCGTTCCCCTCGGACCGGACGGCGAGCTCGATCACGCCGCCGGGATCGCCGCGCTCGAGCGCGGCGTGAAGCAACTCCACGAGCGAGCAGCGAACCTCTCCGGGCGCTGCAATGACCTCGGCGTCTCCCGTGGCGGTCAGAGTGACGCTGTGGGTCGGCAGCACCAGGTCGACCAGCGCAACCGTCTCTGCGGCCGCGTGGCCCAGCGAGAACGACTCGACGGGCGCGCTCTGAAGCCTGACGAACGCCTGTAGGGCTCGTACGATGTCCGCGACCTCGGCGCCGGTGCGCTGGATCAGCGTGATCCGATCGTGGAGCTTCGTCCCCGGCTCCGCATGGTCGAGGGCCAGCTCCGCCGTGCCGGTGAGGCCGAGGACCGGATTGGCCAGCTCGTGCAGCGTGCCCCTGAGGAGGAGGCCGAGTGTTCGCAGGGAATGAGCGTCGGCGGCGTCGTTCGACACTGGATCTATGATCCCGTGGCGGATCGGCGCTCGATCCGATCAAAACGGTGAGGCATCACACCTTTGAGCACTCGACCCCCGTCGCTCGCTGACTGCTGGATCCTATCCTCCGGTCGTCGCCGGTCGACCTGCGCGGAATGTGAGGATTCGGTGAGCAACTCGCTGTGACGACGTGCCTCGTCGCCGACGACCACCCGGCCGTTGTCGAAGCGGTGGCCGACGTGCTCGAGGAGAACGGGATCGAGATCGTCGGCCGCGCGCGCGACGGAAACGACGCCGTCGAGCAGATCGAGCTGCGCCGCCCCGCGGTGGCGATCCTCGACCTGCGGATGCCCGGGCTTTCGGGAATCGAGGTCGCCAGGCACGCGGCGCGGAGTGCCCCCGAGACCGGCGTGATCCTGTACACCGCCTTCGGCGACCGGGCGCTGCTGACGGAGGCGCTCGACGCGGGCGCGCGCGGATTCGTGCTCAAGGAAGCGCCGTTGGCGGAGGTGGTGCGCGCCGTCGAGCTCGTGGCAGCCGGCCGGACGTACGTCGATCCGGTCCTGGCAGGAGTCCTCTCGAGCTCAGCCGCGACCGAGAAGATGCTCAACTTGACGCAGCGCGAGCGTGACGTGCTGCGGCTGCTGGCGGACGGTAATTCGAACGAGGAGATCGGCAAGGAGCTCTTCATCTCTCCCGAGACGGTGCGCACGCACGTGCGCAAGGCCATGGCCAAGCTGGATGCCGACACACGCACACAGGCGGTCGCCACTGCTCTCCGGCAGTCTCTGATCGCCTAGCGGGTGATCAGCGCGGAGGTCGGCGTCGGGACGCCGACGACGAGCGCCAGCAGCTTCCGAAATTCGAGGGCGGGCATCGCTGCAGACTCGTCTGCGGGCGAGTCGGGGCGGTACGAGTTGTCCTTCGAGGGCCAGTAGGCCCAGGCCACCATCGAGGAGAACCGCTCGCAGCCGTGGGCGCTGTGGGCGAGCCCGGAGATCTCGTAGCACCACGCGCTGGCACCGAGCCGCTCCTGGAGCAGTGCGCGGCGGGCCGGGTCGAGAACGAAGAAGTCGACCTGGTGGGCGTACTCGTCCATCACCGTCGCCCAGGCGAAGCGCCCGGAGGAGAGCAGGTCACGGTCGAGCCAGACGTCGCCCGGCGTGGAGTGGGAGACGCCGTAGCTGCCGACGTGCACCCTGATCTGCTTCGGCACGACGCCCCAGTCGAACGAGCTGGCGTTGAGGGCGGCGCGCACCGTCGAGCGTTCGCTCGACGTCGCGTCCTGGAAGACGTAGTCGCCGCCGGCCGCCTGGGCGGACGCGGGGAGGACGCAGGCGAGGGCGAGCAGGGTTCCGAGTCGGCGCAGCATCTGGTCAGGTCGTCGTCCGACGGCCCCGAGCTCTTCATGCACGGTCTCGACCCCTCGTGCGGCCGGTTCGGCGACTCAGCCGTCACCCGAATCGGGGATGCCCTACCCGGGTGGACGGAGGGTGGCGAAGCGATCCGTGATCTCGAGCGTCCGCTCGCGAAAGCGGTAAACCTCTGCGGGACGCCCTCCGGCGCGTCCCGGCTCGCGGCGGGCCCCGGTGGTAGCGAGCACGTTGCGCCGCAAGAGCACGCGCTTCAGGTTGGTCGCGGACACGTCGTGCCCGAGCGCGGCCGCGTACAGATCCCTCAGCTCGGAGAGGGTGAATGCGGCCGGCGCGAGAGCGAAACCGACGTTCGTGTATGAGAGCTTCCCGCGCAGACGATCGCGGCCGGCCAGGACGATGCCGCTGTGATCGAACGCGAGCGGCGGCAGGTCGTCGACCCGATGCCAGGTGGTATCGCCGGGCAGGTCGGGGTCGATACCGGCCGGGACGATCCCGAGGAAGGCGGTCGCGAGCTCGCGCCGCAGCGGGTTCCGGCCGGGCTCGCTCCACGAGCCGAGCTGTTCCAGGTGCGCTACCTCGCGGAGGTCGACCTTGGCCGCGAGATGACGGCGGATCGAGCTCTCGAGCGTCTCATCAGGCTCGAGCGTGCCTCCGGGGAGCGCCCACGCCCCGGCTTCGGGATCCTGGGCGCGCTGCCAGAGCAGCGCCTGCAGTTGCGCGTCGCGCACCTGCAGCACGACGGCGAGCACGACCTGCGCAGGGGGTGTGGTAGGATCGGCCGCAGGTTTACGCCTCACAGTCTAAAACCTTACCGAAAGGCCTCCGATGCTGCGATCGACACCACTCGCGCTCCTGCTCTCAGTGCTCGCGCTGTCCCTGTCGGCCTGCGGCGGTTCGGACGCCGAGACGGGCGCCGCGACCAGCACGGCGACGTCGACCGAGTCGGCCGGGCAGCTACGCGTGGGCCTGATCGTCGACAAGGGCCAGCTCGACGACAACGGCTTCAACGAGCTCGCCTTCAAGGGGCTCAACCGCGCGGAGAAGGAGCTGTCGATCAAGGGGCGGGTGATCGAATCGGCCTCGGCGGCGGATTACATCCCGAACATGACCTCGCTGGCCCGCGACGGCTACGACCTGGTCATCGGCGTCGGCTTCGCCCAGGGTGACGCCGTCGGGAAGGTCGCGCAAAAGTTCCCGAAGGCGAAGTTCGCGATCATCGACGTCGACCAGGCGTTCGTCCCCGGCAAGCCGGCGAACGTGCAGGGCCTGCTCTTCCGCGAGCAGGAGGTCGGCTACCTCGCAGGCTACCTCGCCGGTCTAGAGGAGAAGCGAGCCGCGGGCAAGGATGTGATCAGCGCGGTGGGGGGCATGAAGGAGCCCCCGGTCGACCGGTTCATCGCCGGTTACTTCGCCGGAGCCGCGAAGGCCGCGCCGGGGATCCAGACGATTCTCGACTACTCCCAGGACTGGGACGACCAGGCGAAGTGCAAGGAGCTGGCGCTGAACCAGATCGCGCGTGGCTCGAACGTCGTCTTTCAGGTCGCCGGCGGCTGCGGCCTCGGCGCCCTCAACGCGGCGGGTGAACGCGACCGGTGGGGGATCGGGGTCGACGCGGACCAGTCGTTCCTGGGGCCGCACATCCTCACGAGCGCCCAGAAGGGCGTCGATTCGGCCGTGTTCCTGACGATCAAGTCGATCCAGGACGGCGCTTGGAAGGGCGGCGGCAACGCGACCTTCGGCCTCAAGGAGGAAGGCGTTGGCCTCGGCAAGGTGAGCGCGAAGGTGCCGATGGGCGACATCGACAAGGTCGATCAGATCAAGCAGCAGATCGCGGACGGCGAGATCACGGGCATACCGACCGAGGTGGGCAAGAGCTAACCCCGCCGATCACGCACTGCATGGTTGAACGGCCCGCCGGGGGAGAGCGGCGGATCGAGGTGCCGATCAGCCCGGCCGCGCGGCCGGCTTTCAGGAGTAGGCTCGCCGCTACTTCAGGTCGGCCAGGATCTCTCCCGCTGCGCGCTGCCCCGTCTCGACGGCGCCGTTGAGGTATCCCTGGAAGTCGATCGACGTGTGCTCGCCGGCGAAGAGGCAGTTGCCCTGCCGGCGCGCTTCCATCCCGGCGAAGCGGTGGTACTGCCCGACCTTCCAGTAGGAGTACGAGCCCTTGGTCCAGCGGTAGCCGGGCCAGAAGTCGATCGCCGCCCGTCCGTTCCAGGCCTTGGTGGCGCCGGGCAGCACCGGCTCGAGCTGGCCGAGGAACCTGGCGGCCCGTGTTTCGGGGCTGCCAGAGCCGAAGCTCGCGCCGATCTTGCCCCCCGTGTAGTTCACGAGGATCCCGGTCTTGCCGGCCTGGGCGCGGCTGACCTCCCAGGTGTTCTGGTAGCCCGTGTCGGCGAACGTCTCTCCGTTCGATCCCTGCGCGCGCCAGAAGCGGCTGGAGAACTGCACGTGCAGCTTCGAGTTCGTGCCCATGCCCTGCTCGCGGATGGCCACCAGCTTCAGCGGCTCGAAGCCGGCCTTGGAGAGGTCGACCGAGGAGCGGAGGATGGAGAAGGGCAGGGCCAGTACCACCTTGTCTGCCGTGACCGTCTTGGTGCCGGCAGCCTGGGCGAGGGTGAGGGTGAAGGTGCCGGAGGAGTTCCTGCGGATCGAAACGAGCTCGGAGCCGGTCGTGATCTGCCCTGGAAGCCTCGCCGCGAGCCGGTCCGCAATCTGGTCGTTGCCGCCGACGACGTGGTACTTCTCGTTCGAGGGGCCGAAGACGCGGAACTGTCCCTGACCCGAGTAACCGAGGAGATAGAGCAGGTTGAGCGAGCTCTGCTCGGTGCACTCGGCGCCGTACTCGATGTTGTATGCGATGTCGAGCAGCTGGCCGATTCGAGAGCGGATCCCACCGTCGAACGTCTCGTTGATCCAGTCGACGATGGACATGTTGTCGAGCTGCCGGCCACGCTCGGTGGAGGTCTCGAACGTCGTCGGATAGCTGGCGGCCGAGACGTCGGAGTGGATCTTCTGCCACGCCGCCTTGATGTCGTCGACCATGTCGGCATAGCGGTAGGGCGAGCCGTCGAAGTACCCGAGCACCTCGGTTCCGTTCTGCTCGGCCTGCAGCAGGTTGTCGAGCTTCAGGCCGAGGCCCGATGCGAGCTGCCGGACGGCGTTGTGGCTCTGGTCGATCAGCTCGCCGCCACGCTCGGCGATCTGGCCCTCGGCGAACGCGCCGCGGAGCGTCCAGCAGCGCCCGCCGATCCGGTCGGCCGCCTCGTGCACTTCCGCGAGATAGCCCGCGTTCTTGAGCGCGTACGCGGCGCTCAGCCCGGCCAGGCCCGCGCCCACGACGACGATCTTCGGCGCACCGGCACCGCGCGCCGGCGCCGCGAAGCGCCCGAGCGCCGTAACGCCCAGCGCGGCGACCCCGGCTTCCTTGACGAAGCGCGTGCGCGTCGTGCGGCGCTGCTCGTTCTCCAGCCCTGCAAGCGCATCCTGAACAGCTCCTGCAAGCGGTGTCCGTGCCATCGCTACCCCTCCCCTAGGTGAACACCTTGCACCATGCCGCACTCTTGCGCGAATGACAATGTCCTGCGAGGCCAGAACGCGCCGGAGCCGTATGGACACGGTGGCGAAAGGAATCGATCGATGCGCCTTCCGACTTGTCCACGCCGTCGAGTGCGAGCTAGGCTCGCCCCGAATCCCGAACGGAGGCAGCCCAGTGAGCGTGTCGATCACCCAGTACAAGAACTTCATCGGCGGCGAGTGGACCGACGCAGCGTCGGGCGAGACGATGGAGGTCCTCAACCCCTCCACGGGGGAGGTGATCGCCGAGGTACCGCGCTCGAGCGGCGAGGACGTCGAGCGCGCCGTGGACGCTGCGCGCGCGGCCTTCGTCGAGTGGAGCGAGAAGACTCCCAAGGACCGGATGGAGCTCCTGCTCAAGCTCGCCGACGTAATCGAGGACAACGCCGACGAGCTCACTCGGCTCGAGTCGCAGAACGTCGGCAAGCCGATGTCGATCGCGGGCGACGAGATGCCCTTCTCCGCCGACAATCTGCGCTTCTTCGCGGGCGCGGCCCGGACGCTCGAGGGCAAGGCCGCCGGCGAATACGTCGAGGGCTACACCTCGATCATCCGCCGCGAGCCGCTCGGGATCGTTGCAGGCATCACGCCCTGGAACTACCCGCTGATGATGGCGATCTGGAAGATCGGCCCCGCGCTCGCGGCCGGCAACGTCCAGATCATCAAGCCGGCTGAGCAGACGCCCCTGACGACGCTGCGCTTCGTCGAGCTCGCGCAGGAGATCCTTCCCGCCGGCGTGCTCCAGGTGATCACCGGTGACGGTGTGCCTGCCGGTGAGGCGCTGGTGCGCCACCAGGACATCCGACTGATCTCGCTGACCGGGTCGGTCGAGACCGGCAGGCTGATCGCAGCGGGCGCGGCGCAGTCCAACCTCAAGCGAGTTCATCTCGAGCTGGGCGGCAAGGCGCCTATGGTCGTGCTCGACGACGCCGACCCTGCGACGGTCGCGGAGGCGATCAAGATCGGCGGCTACTGGAACTCGGGCCAGGACTGCACCGCGTCCTCCCGAATCCTCGTCCACGAGAACGTGTACGACGACGTCATGTCCGAGACGGTGAAGACACTCGAGGCGATGAAGGTCGCCGACCCCGCGGACGGCGACGACGTCGACATGGGTCCCGTCATCTCACGCGAGCAGCAGGAGCGCGTGCTGGGCTTCCTCGAGCGCGCTGTCGGCGCCAAGGCGACCGTCGTGACGGGCGGCGAGTCGATCGGCGACCGGGGGTTCTTCATCAAGCCGACGGTCGTCGCCGACGTGGAGCAGGACTCGGAGATCGTCCAGGACGAAGTGTTCGGACCGGTCGTGACCGTGCAGCGCTTCTCCTCCGACGACGAGGCGATCGCGATGGCGAACGGCGTCCGGTACGGGCTCGCCGCTTCAGTCTTCTCCCAGGACGTGGGCCGCGCGATGGCTGCCGCCCGCCGGCTCGAGTTCGGCACCGTCTGGGTGAACGAGCACCTCTTCCCACTCGCCTCGGAGATGCCGCACGGAGGCTTCAAGGAGTCCGGCTACGGCAAGGACATGTCGCTCTACTCGATGGAGGAGTACACGCGCATCAAGCACGTTGCGGTGAAGCTCTCCTGACCGTGGGGCTGAGCGCCGCACCAGCCCTCGACCGCTCGCGGCTCGAAGGGCTGGTCGCGCGCGAGCTGGAGCGCTTCGCCGAGGCGAATCCGCGCTCGCGGGAGCTCTTCGAGCGAGGGCGCGGCGCGCTACTCGGCGGCGTGCCGATGAGCTGGATGGCGAAGTGGGCGGGTGGCTTCCCGCTCTTCCTGCGCGAGGCGAGCGGTGCTCGGGTCGCCGACGTGGACGGTCACGAGTACGTCGACTTCTGTCTCGGCGACACGGGGGCAATGGCCGGGCATGCGCCTCCCGCAACCGTCGCCGCGGTCGCGGCGCAGGCGGCTCGAGGCGTCACAGCGATGCTCCCGACCGAGGACTCGATCGCCGCTGCGGAGGAGCTGACCCGCCGCTTCGGAGTCCGGGGCTGGCAATTCACGCTCTCCGCGACGGACGCGAACCGGTTTGCGGTCAGGCTTTCCCGCGAGATCACCGACCGCCCGAAGATCCTCGTCTTCGACTACTGCTACCACGGGACCGTAGACGAGACATTCGCGACGCTCGATGGCGACCGGGTCGTCGCCAGGTCGGGAAATGTCGGTCCCCCGGTGGACGTCGCGCTGACCACGAGTGTCGTCCAGTGGAACGACGCCGAGGGGCTCGAACGAGCGCTGGCTTCGGGCGACATCGCGTGCGTGCTCGCCGAGCCCGCGCTCACGAACATCGGCATCGTGCTGCCGGAGGCCGGCTTCCACGACGCGCTTCGGGAGCTGACGCGGCGTAGCGGAACGCTGCTCGTCATCGACGAGACGCACACCTTCAGCGCGGGGCCGGGCGGCTGCACCGCAGCCTGGGGGCTGGAGCCGGATGTGCTGACGATCGGGAAGTCGATCGGCGGGGGCGTCCCGGTCGGCGCCTACGGCGTCTCCGACGACGTGGCCGCGCGGATCGCCGCGCGAGAGGGTGCGGACTACGACGACGTCGGCGGCATCGGCGGGACGCTGGCGGGCAACGCGCTTTCGCTCGCAGCAGTCCGCGCGACCCTCGCGGAGGTCCTCACCGAGGAGGCGTTCGCGCGAACGATCCCGCTCGCCGCCCGGTTCGCGGCCGGTGTTGCAGCTGCGATCGAAGCTGCGGATCTGCCTTGGCACGTCACCGAGCTCGGCTGCCGGGCCGAGTACCGCTTCTCGGCCATACCGCCGCGCGACGGCGCCGAGTCCGCTGCGCTCGCCGACGAGGCTCTCGAGCGGTTCCTCCACCTGTATGCGCTCAATCGCGGCGTGCTGATGACGCCGTTCCACAACATGGCTCTGATGTCCCCCGCCACGAGCGAGGATGACGTCGACCGCCACACCGAGCTCTTCGGGGCCGCGCTCGGGGAACTCGCATGAGCTCGCCCGACGTGCGCCTGGAGAACGTCGTCAAGCGCTTCGAGGACGTCGCTGCCGTCGACGGGATCTCGCTCGAGGTGCCCGCCGGCTCGTTCTTTGCTCTGCTCGGCCCATCGGGCTGCGGGAAGACGACGACGCTGCGGATGATCGGCGGCTTCGAGGAGCCCGACGAGGGCGCGATCTACCTCGGCGAACGCGACGTCGTCGGGTTGCCCCCGTACCGGCGCGACGTCAACACGGTCTTTCAGAGCTATGCGCTGTTCCCGCACCTGTCGATCTTCGAGAACGTCGCCTTCGGGCTCCGCCGGCGCGGTGTCGACAAGCAGCAGGTCAACGGCAGGGTCGACGAGATGCTGAAGCTCGTCGGGCTCGAGGGTGTCGGTCGTCGCCGGCCGCGCCAGCTCTCAGGTGGGCAGCAGCAGCGCGTCGCGCTCGCCCGGGCGCTCGTCAACCGTCCCCAGGTCCTCCTCCTGGACGAGCCACTCGGGGCCCTCGACCTGAAGCTGCGCAAGCAGATGCAGCTCGAGCTGAAGCAGATCCAGCACGAGCTCGGGCTGACCTTCGTGCACGTGACGCACGACCAGGAGGAGGCGATGACCATGGCGGACGCGATCGCGGTGATGAACAAGGGCCGGATCGAGCAGCTCGGCCCCCCGCAGGAGCTGTACGAGCATCCGGCGACCGCTTTCGTCGCCGGCTTTCTCGGTGTCTCGAACCTGCTGTACGGAAGCGTCACCGCGCCGGGGCGGGTCAGGCTCGAAGCAGGCAACGAGATCGCTGCCGACGCCGGCGACCGCAGTGGCCGCGTCGCGGTCGGCATTCGCCCGGAGAAGCTCCGGCTCGGCAGCACCGTTGAGGGGGACAACAGTCTCGCCGGCACGATCCAGGAGACCGCCTACGTCGGCGTCGCCACGCAGTACGTGGTCGACACCGGGGCGGGCACTCTCAGCGTCTACGTCCAGAACGACGGCTCCGCACCGTCGCTCCAGCCAGGAGCCACGACCACGCTCAGCTGGAACCCGCACTCCGCTTTCGTCGTCGACCCCGATCCCGTACAGGAGGAAGCTGCATGACCCGTCCGTTGACCCGACGTGAATTGCTCGAGCGCGCTGCGCTTGGCGGGGCGGCATTGACCCTGCCGGGATTCCTCGCCGCGTGCGGCGACAGTGGGATCGAGGGCACTGCGACCACGAGCGCCGGCGGGGCCACCACCGCCGCCTCGAAGGAGCTCGCGGACAAGCTGACGATCTCCAACTGGACCCTCTACGTCGACATCGACGAGAAGACGAAGAAGTACCCCACCCTGGAGCAGTTCACGAAGGAGACGGGCGTCGACGTCGACTACATCGAAGACGTCAACGACAACGACGAGTGGTTCGGGAAGAACCAGGCCGCGCTCTCGAAGGGCCAGCCGGTCGGGCGCGATATCACCGTTCTCACCGACTGGATGGCAGGTCGCATGGTCCGGCTGGGCTACGTCGAGAGACTCGACCGGGACGCGATTCCCAACGCGTCGAACCTCGTCGATGCCCTGGCGAGCCCGGGCTGGGATCCCGACCGGCAGTACAGCCTTCCCTGGCAGTCCGGCCTAACGGGGATCGGCTACGACCCGGACAAGGTTGGTGGCGAGCTCACCTCCATCTCCCAGCTGCTCGAAGACCCGAAGCTGAAGGGCAAGGTCACGTTCCTGACCGAGATGCCGGACACGGTGGGCCTCATGATTCTCGACGGCGGCGGCGATCCTTCCAAGGTCGTGAAGGCCGACTTCGACAAGGCGATCGACCGGCTGCAGAAAGGGGTCGACTCGGGGCAGATCCGTCAGTTCACCGGGAACGACTACTCGGGCCCGCTCGCCAAGGGGGACATCTGGGCGGCCGTTGCCTGGTCCGGCGACATGGTGCAGCTGACCGCGGACAACCCGAACCTGAAGTTCGTGATCCCGGAAGCGGGCGGGATGATCTGGACGGACAACATGCTGATCCCGAAGGGCGGCGACGTGTTCACGGCCTCGACGTTCATGAACTTCGTCTACGACCCGAAGATCGCCGCGCAGATCGAGGCATACGTCAACTACATCTGTCCGGTGGAGGGGGCGGCCGAGGAGATCAAGTCGATCGACGCGTCCCTCGCCGCCAATCAGCTGATCTTCCCGGATGCAGCAACCCTGGAGAAGGTGAAGATCTTCGACGCCGAGGCTGCCGACGACAAGGCCTACAAGGAGAAGTTCCAGGCCGTGATCGGCGCGTAGGACGACGTGGACTGGCTGCACCGCCACAAGGGGTCGATCCCCTACCTGCTGCTCCTGCCCGGGCTGGCGTGGCTCGCGCTGTTCTTCGTCGTTCCGACCTACTACCTCGCCGAGACCTCGCTGCAGAGCGGCTCGCTCGACGTCGGCTACGCGTTCTCGTGGGCCTGGAGCAACTACTCGGATGCGATCTCGACCTACCACGAGCAATTCGTCCGCTCGCTCGAGTACGCCGGGATCGCGACCGTGCTCGCCCTGCTCCTCAGCTACCCGCTCGCATACTTCATCGCCTTCCGGGGCGGCCGCTGGAAGAGCCTGCTGCTGCTCCTGATCATCGCGCCGTTCTTCGTCACGTACCTGATCCGGACGCTGGCGTGGCAGACGATCCTGTCCGACAGCGGCTTCGTCGTCACGACCCTCCAGTCGATCGGGCTGCTCGGCGACGGCGACCGACTCCTCGCCACCTCGACGGCGGTCGTGGCGGGCATCACCTACAACTTCCTCCCGTTCATGGCGCTGCCGCTCTACGTGTCGCTGGAGCAGATCGATCCGCGGCTGATCGAGGCGGCGGAAGACCTGTATGCCTCGAAGGCGAAGGCATTCCTGCGCGTGACGCTGCCGCTGTCGCTCCCCGGTGTGTTCGCCGGGACGCTCTTGACGTTCATCCCCGCCGCCGGAGACTTCATCAATGCCGAGCTGCTGGGGACGCCGCGGCAGTCGATGATCGGCAACGTCATCCAGTCGAAGTTCCTCGTGCTGACCGACTACGGGCAGGCAGCCGCCCTCTCGTTCGTGCTGATGGCGGCGATCCTGGTCCTGATCGGGATCTACACGAAGGTGCTCGGCACCGAGCGGCTGGGCGTCTGATGGCTCTCGTCCGCCGTCACGTGCTCACCGGTTACGCGCTGCTCGCCTTCGTCTACCTGCTGCTTCCGATCGCCGTCGTGATCGCCTTCTCGTTCAACGACCCACTCGGCCGGTTCAACTACACGTGGGAAGGCTTCACGCTCCGGCACTGGCAGGACCCGTTCGGCCCGCCGGGGCTCCGCGACGCGATCGTCGCCAGCCTCGAGATCGCCGCGCTCGCGTCGTTCGTGGCCACCATCCTGGGGACGCTCGTCGCGCTTGCGCTCGTCCGCTACGGCTTTCGCGGCCGCGGGCTCACGAACCTGCTCATCTTCATGCCCATGACGACGCCTGAGATCGTGATGGGTGCATCGCTCCTGGCGCTGTTCCTGAACCTCGGTGTCGCCACGGGGTTCTGGACGATCTTCATCGCGCACGTCATGTTCTGCATCTCGTTCGTGGTGGTGACGGTGAAGGCGCGTCTCGTCGGCTTCGACCGCCATCTCGAGGAGGCGGCCATGGATCTCGGCGCCAACCCCTTCACGACCTTCGGGCGAGTGACCCTGCCCTTGATCGCGCCCGGAATCGCGGCGGGAGCGCTGCTCGCCTTCGCGCTCTCCGTCGACGACTTCGTGATCACGCTCTTCAACGCCGGGCCGACGATCACGTTCCCCCTCTACGTCTGGGGCGCTGCACGCGTGGGCGTTCCGCCGCAGGTGAACGTGATCGGCACACTCATCTTCCTCGCGGCCGCCGGCTTGATGGTGGCCAACGTCCTCAGCCAGATCAGGCGCTCGAAAGGAGCTATGTGAACCTGCAGCAGGCGGCGCGCGACCATCTCTGGATGCACTTCACCCGGCTGGGCGGCTACCAGTCGAGCGACGTCCCGATCATCGTCAGCGGCGACGGCTGCTATCTGACGGACTCGAACGGCAAGCGCTACCTCGACGCGCTCGCCGGCCTGTTCACGGTCAACATCGGCTACGGCTTCGGCGAGGAGATGGGGCAGGCCGCGCTCGCGCAGATGAGGGAGCTGCCCTTCTACACCAACTGGTCGTACGCGCACCCGCGCGCGATCGAGCTCGCCGCGGAGATCGCGTCTCTCGCGCCGGGCGACCTGAACCGCGTCTTCTTCGTCTCGGGCGGCTCCGAGGCCGTGGAGTCCGCATGGAAGCTCGCGCGCCAGTACTACCTCGCGCGAGGCGGCAAGCAGGTTCCTGCGGGAGAGACACGTCGCGACGAAAGAGTGGGCACGCCGGCGCCCCGCAAGTACAAGGCGATCGCGCGCCAGATCGCGTACCACGGGACGACCATGGGAGCGCTCTCGATCAACGGCATTCCCGCGCTCAAGGACACGTTCGAGCCTCTCGTGCCCGAGGTGCGTCATGTGAAGAACACGAACCGCTACCACCGGCCGGTCGAGGAGACCGAGGCCGAGTTCACGGCGATGCTGCTGGAGGATCTCGAGGAGGCGATCCTCGCCATGGGGCCCGAGAGCGTCTGCCTCGTCCACATGGAGCCCGTCCAGAACGCCGGCGGCGCCTTCACACCGCCGGCCGGCTACTGGCGGGGCGTCCGCGAGCTCTGCGATCGCTACGACATCCTGCTCTCGGCCGACGAGGTGATCACCGCGTTCGGCCGGGTCGGCCACTGGTTCGCCTCCGAGCGCTACGACATCCGTCCGGATCTGATCTGCTGCGCGAAAGGCCTCTCCTCCGCGCATGCCGCGATCGGCGCCGTCGTCGTCAGCGACAAGGTCGCGGCCCCCTTCCTCGAGGGCGCGTCGATGTACTCCCACGGGATCACCTTCGGCGGCCATCCGGTGATGGCGGCGATCGCGCTCAAGAACATCGAGATCATGAAGCGCGAGCGGATCATGGAACGCGTGCTCGAGAACGAGGACGCCTTCCGTTCGACGCTGGAGACCTTGCTCGAGCTCCCGATCGTCGGCGATGTACGCGGCACGGGGTACTTCTACGCACTGGAGCTCGTCAAGAACAAGGAGACCCGGGAGACCTTCAACGACGAGGAGTGCGAGACGCTCCTGCGGGGCTACCTCTCCGGCGCGCTCTTCGAGAAAGGGCTGATCTGCCGCGCGGACGACCGCGGCGACCCGGTAATCCAGATCTCACCGCCGCTCGTCGCCGGCCAGACCGAGTTCGACGAGATCGTGGGGATCCTGGGCGAGGTGCTCGCGGAGGCCGGGAAGCGGATGAAAACCGGCTGAACACATGTGCGGTTAACCGCACTCCATCGCGCGTACTCGTCGGTAGGGTCGAGACGTAACCACTCAGGGAGGCTCGATGGAGAACGGGAAGCCGGAAGCGGTCGTCGTGGCCGACGACGTGACGCGCCGGTATGGAGCAGGCGACACGGCGGTCGATGCGCTGCGCGGCGTCTCGCTCGAGGTCGATCAGGGCAAGCTGACGGCGGTGATGGGGCCGTCCGGCTCCGGCAAGTCCACGCTGATGCACATCCTCGCCGGGCTCGACAAGCCGACCACCGGGACCGTGCACGTGTCGGGCACCGAGATCACAACCCTCAAGGATTCCGACCTGACCAAGCTGCGGCGGCGCCACATCGGCTTCGTCTTCCAGTTCTTCAACCTGCTGCCGATGCTCACCGCCGAGGAGAACATCACGCTGCCGCTCTCGATCGCCGGTGAGAAGCCCGACGCGGACTTCTTCGGTGGGCTGATCGAGAAGGTCGGCCTCGCCGATCGCCTGAGCCACCGCCCCTCGGAGCTGTCGGGCGGTCAGCAGCAGCGCGTCGCGATCGCGCGGGCGCTGGTCTCGCGGCCCAGCGTCCTCTTCGCGGACGAGCCGACGGGCAATCTGGACTCGGCAACCGGGTCGGAGATCCTCGCCCTGCTGCGCGATTCCGTCGACTCGTACGGCCAGACGACGGTGATGGTGACGCACGAGCCGCGCGCCGCAGCGATCGCGGACCGGGTGCTCTTCCTCGCCGACGGCCTGATCGTCCGCGACATCCCGGGGGGCACGCAGGCCGAGATCCTCGAGACGCTGAACACTCTCGCTGCTGCATGACGAAGTTCGCCCTGAAGGGCCTGCTCGGGCGCAAGCTGCGGACGGCGCTGACCGCGTTCGCGATCGTCCTCGGAGTTGCCATGGTCAGCGGCACCTACGTGCTGACCGACTCGATGGACAAGGCCTTCGAGTCCATCTTCACCGACGTGCGCACGGGCTCGAACGTCGTCATCAGCGGTAAGTCCCCCTTCGACATCACCGAGGGGAGCGGCGTCTACGAGCCGACCTTCGACGAGTCCGTCCTGGAGCAGGTCCGCCGTGTCGACGGCGTCGCCGTGGCGGAGGGAAGCGTCGACAGCGAGTCGGCGATCCTCGTCGACCGGAAGGGGAAGGCGATCGTCGGCAACGCGCCGAGCCTCGGCTTCTCGATCGCCGACCCGAGCTCCCCGTTCAACCCGTTGACGCTCGTCCGGGGCGACTGGCCCGGCCCGAACGAAGTGGTGATCGACAAGGCGACCGCCGAGAAGAAGGACTACGACGTCGGCGACCTGATCGGCGTGCAGGCGGAGGGCCCGGTGCGCAAGTACCGCGTCTCCGGCGTCATCCTCTTCGGGTCGGTTGCCACCATCGGCGACGCCACTCTCGCCGGCTTCGACCTGGCGACCGCCCAGGACCTCTTCTCCAAGAAGGGGAGGCTGGACGAGATCGCGGTGGCCGCAACGCCGGGAACGAGCGACGCCCAGCTCCTGCGCGAACTCCGATCCATCCTGCCGGCGGGTACGCAGGCGGAGCTGGCGGGCGTGCAGGCACGGGAGGACGCCGAGCAGACGAACTCGTTCATCTCGATCATCCAGATCTTCCTGCTCGTCTTCGCCGGCGTCGCGCTCTTCGTGGGGAGTTTCGTGATCGCGAACTCCCTCTCGATCACTATCGCCCAGCGCGCCCGCGAGTTCGCGACCGTGCGAACGCTCGGCGCGTCGCGCCGCCAGGTGCTCGGCTCGATCGTGACCGAGTCCCTCGTCATCGGCACCCTCTCCGCGGTCGCCGGGCTCTTCCTCGGTCTCGGGCTGGCCAAGCTGCTGTTCTGGGTCTTCGGCCTGCTCGGATTCACGCTGCCGAACCAGGGGCTGCTGTTCCAGACGCGGACGATCGTGGTGTCGCTCCTCGTGGGGATCGTCGTCACCGTGCTCGCGAGCCTGAGGCCCGCCGTGCGCGCCACGCGCGTGCCGCCGATCGCAGCCGTGCGCGAGGGGGCGAGCCTGCCGGAGTCTCGTTTCGCGCGCTTCAAGGGCGGCGGCTCCCTGGCGATGACCACGTTCGGCTTCCTCGCTCTGGCCTACGGCCTGTTCGGCGATCTCGACACGACTCCGCTCCTGATCTGGATGGGAGTCGGCGCCCTGTTGATCTTCGTCGGCGTCGCCCTCTTCTCCGACCAGCTCGTGAAGCCGCTCGTCCGGATCCTCGGCTTGCCCGCCGCGAAGATCGGCGGCGCCGCGGGCGTCCTCGCGCGCGACAACGCCCGTCGGAACCCGCAGCGAACCGCGTCCACCGCAGCGGCGCTGATGATCGGCCTCGCGCTCGTGATGCTCGTGGCGGTGCTCGCGGCCGGGATCACCTCGACGTTCCGCGGCGCGGTGGACGAGATCTTCACGTCCGATTACGCGATCACCGCCCAGAACAACTTCTCGCCGATCCCGATCGAGGCTGCGGCTGCGGCCGCCAAGGCGCCCGGCGTCGAGGCGATCGCAAGCGCCCGCACGGGCCAGGCGAAGGCATTCGGCAAGCCGATCTTCGTCACGGCGGTGGAGCCGGACGTGGGCAAGGTGCTCAGCCTGACGTGGAAGCAGGGCTCACAGGATGTCCTCGGGGCGCTCGGTGCCAAGGGTGCCTTCGTGGACGACGACTATGCGGTGGGCCACAAGCTTCGCGTGGGGTCACCGCTCGTGATCCAGGTGCCTTCGGGCAAGAAGGTTCAGCTGGTCGTGCGCGGGATCTTCGAGCCTCCGGCCGGCGGCTCGCCGTTCGGGCGAATCACGTTCTCGAGCCGCACGTTCGACGCGAACTTCGAGTCGCCACGCAACCTCTACACCTTCATCCAGATGCGCGGCGGCACGAACGACCAGAACACCAAGGCCCTGAAGACGGCGCTCAAGGCGTTCCCGAATGCCAAGGCGCAGACGCGCGAGGACTTCGTCGATGCCCAGGTCGCTGCGATCAACCGGATTCTGATCCTGCTCTTCGTCCTGCTGGCGCTCTCGGTGATCGTGTCCCTGTTCGGGATCGTCAACACCCTCGTCCTGACCGTCTTCGAGCGCACGCGCGAGATCGGGATGCTGCGCGCGATCGGCATGACGCAGCGCCAGGTTCGCCGCATGATCCGTCATGAAAGCGTGATCACGGCCCTGATCGGCGGCACGCTCGGAATCGTCCTCGGCGTCGCGCTCGGCGGCCTCCTGATCGCGCGCGTGGACGAGATCGAGTTCACGCTCCCGGTCGGCCAGATCATCGTGTTCGGGATCCTGGCCGGAGTGATCGGGATCCTCGCCGCGATCCTGCCGGCGCGCCGCGCCGCCCGGCTGGACCCGCTGCAGGCGCTCCAGTACGAGTAGCCTCGCCGCGTGCACGTCACGCTCTGTGATGTCGGCCCGAGGGACGGGCTCCAGAACGAGCCGGACCGGCTCGCGCCGCAGGTCCGCGCCGAGCTGATCCGCCGGCTGGCGGCTGCGGGGCTGCCGCGGATCGAGGCTGTCAGCTTCGTGAATCCGGAGCGCGTCCCGCAGATGGCCGGCGCTGAGGACGTCGTCTCGGCGGCAGGCGACATCGACGCCGAGCTCTCGGGTCTCGTCCTCAACGAGCGCGGCTGGGAGCGGCTCGCGACCACCTCGCTCGGCCGGGTCAACGTCACGCTCGCGGCGACGGAGTCGTTCAACCAGCGGAACGGGAACGCCTCCCTCGCAGAGGCAACGGCGCGCGTCGAGCACATCCTCGGCGTGGCCGACCGGCCGTCCACGGCCACGATCAGCGTCTCGTTCGGCTGTCCGTTCGAGGGCGACGTGGATCCCGGCGTCGTGGCAGCGCTCGCCGAGAGGCTCGTGGCCGCGGGCGCCGAGGAGATCGTCCTCGCAGACACGATCGGGGTGGGAACACCAGGACCCGTTCGACGGCTGCTCGGCCGGATCTCTTCTCTCGGCGTCCCGGCCGGAGGCCACTTCCACGACACGCGGCACACCGGGGTCGCGTGCGCCTGGGCGGCGGTCGAAGCGGGAGCCGCCGTGCTCGACGCGTCTGTCGGTGGTCTCGGCGGCTGCCCGTTCGCACCGCGCGCTACGGGCAACGTGGCCACAGAGGACGTCCTCTATCTCCTCGACCGCGAGGGTGTCCAGACCGGGGTCGACCTCGACGCCCTGATCGGAGTGGCGAAGTGGCTTGAAGGGCTCCTCGGCCGGGAGCTACCCGGGAGGGTCTACCGGGCCTAGGCCCACGACCGCTGCTTCCGCGAGAGCTGCGATCTCGCCCTCGTCGTAGCCGGCCTCACGGAGGATCTCCGCGCTGTGCTCGCCGAGGAGCGGCGGCTCGGAGCGGTAACGGACGCGCTCGCCGTCCACCGCGAACGGGGGCGAGACGAGCTCGCGGCCCGCGAGCTCCTGCAGGATCCCGGTCGCGCGGAGCTGCGGCTCGCCGGCGACGCCCGCGAGGTCGTTCACGGGCGACGCTGGCACCCCGGCCTCCCGGAGCCGAACCAGCAGGTCGGCGGTCGTCTCCGCGCGGATCCGCGCCTGGAGAAGAACGATCAGGACCTCGCGGTTCTCGATGCGGAGCGGGTTCGTGGTGAAGCGGGGGTCGTTCGCGAGCTCGGATGCGCCGACGGCGTCACAGACCTTGGCGAAGAGCCGGTCGTTCGCCGCGACGATCATCAGCTCCCCGTCCGCGGTCTCGAAGACCTGGTAGGGAACGATCAGCGGGAACGCGGTGCCGTGGCGGCCGGCCGGCGCACCGCCCGCGAGGACGTCCACCAGCTGATAGGGGACGAGCGAGAGCGCCGTCTCGTAGAGCGAGAGGTCGAGCGTGCGCCCCTGACCTTCGTGCAGGGCCGCGAGGATGGCGAGCGCAGCCCAGACGCCGGTGCCGATGTCGATCAGCGAGACACCCACGCGCACGGGCGGCCGGTCGGCCTCGCCCGTCACGCTCATGATCCCGGCGGCGGCTTGCATCAAGGGGTCGTAGCCGGGCTCGGTCGCGAGCGGGCCGCTGCGACCGAACGCGCCGATCGTCGCGTAGACGAGTTGCGGGTTCCGGGCTCGTAGGTCTTCGGGCCCGAGGCCGAGGCGCTCCGCGGTACCCGGTCGCAGGCTCTGGACGGCGACGTCCGCGCTTTCGGCGAACCGCAAGAGCACATCGCGCCCTCGCGGCGACTTCAGATCGAGCGCGAGTGATCGCTTCCCCGCGTTCGCAGAGAAGAACATGACGCTGCCTCCCTCGAAGAACCGAGGCCCCCATTCCCGTGCCTCGTCGCCGCGGCCGGGATGCTCGACCTTGATCACGTCGGCGCCGAGCGACCCCAAGATCTCCGTTGCCGTCGGGCCCGCGAGCGAGCTGGTCAGGTCGAGCAGTCGGACGCCGGCGAGGGGAAGGAAGGTCATCCCGCGCATCATCGCGACACCGGTCTCTGCGAGGATGGCCCAAGTGTTCCAGTCTTTCGTGGACGCCGTCTCCGGCTCGGACTGGAGTTATCTGATCGTCTTCGCGATCGCGATGCTGGACGCGTTCTTCCCGCTGGTGCCGAGCGAGGCAACTGCCATCGTCGCGGGCAACGTCGCCGCCTCAGGGGGGCTCGCGGTGGAGCTGGTGATCCCGTGCGCGGCCGCGGGGGCCATAGTCGGCGACAACATCTCCTTCGCGATCGGCCACTTCTTCGGCAAGCGCGTCGAGCGACGCTTCTTCTCCGGCGAGAAGTCGCAGAAGCGGCTCGCGTGGGCGCAGCGCATGCTCGACGAGCGAGGCGGCATGCTGATCGTGATCGCGCGGTTCATCCCAGGCGGCCGAACCGCGACCACGTTCACGGCCGGGTTCGTCGAGACCTATCCCTGGCGCCGCTTCCTGCTGTTCGACGCGATCGCCGGCGTGATCTGGGGCTCGTACTGCGTCCTGCTCGGCTACTTCGGAGGCAAGACGTTCGAGGAGCAGCCGTGGAAGGGGCTTCTCCTCGCCTTCGCGGTGGCAATCGCGGTGACTGCAGTCGTCGAGCTCGTCCGCCACCTGCGCCGGCGGTGAACCTGCACGTCACCGGCGCCACGGGATACCTCGGCTCAGAGCTCCTCCGGCTGCGGCCCGAGGCCTCGAGCGAGCGGGTGGAGATCCTGGACGCCGCGGCGGTCCGCGCGCTCTTCGACCGCCTTCGACCCGACACGGTGATCCACACCGCGTATCGCCAGGAGGAGACGAGCGTCAACGTCGACGGGGCCGAGAACGTGGCCCGGGCGGCTGCGGCTGTCGGCGCGCGGCTCGTCCATCTCTCGAGCGATGTCGTCTTCGACGGCCGCAAGGGGCGGCCGTACGTGGAGGAGGATCCGCTCTCGCCAGTGAGCGACTACGGAGCGTCGAAGGCCGAGGCCGAGCGCCGGGTCGCCCACGCCCATCCGGGAGCGCTGATCGTCCGCACCTCGCTGATCGTCGGAGGTGTCGCGCCCTCGAAGCACGAGCGCGCCGCAACCGGACCCGGCCCCTGGTTCACGAACGAGATCCGCTGTCCGGTGCAGGTCTCCGACCTTGCCCACGCGTTGTTGGAGCTCGCCGAGCAGGATCTCGCGGGACCGTTGCACGTGGCGGGTGCCGACGGGGTATCGCGCGCCGAGCTGGCCGAGCTCGTGGCGAGGCGTCCGGTCCCCACGGCGGAGGCGCCCCCGACCCGGCCGCTCGACTGCCGTCTCGACTCCTCCCGTGCGCAGGCGTTGATCGGAACACGGCTGCGCGGGGTACGGGAAATACTCTGATGAACCGTCTCGCGGAAGAAACCAGTCCGTATCTGCTGCAACACGCGGGCAACCCCGTCGACTGGTACCCCTGGGGGGACGACGCACTCGCACGCGCTCGGCAGGAGGACAAGCCCATCCTCCTCTCGATCGGCTACGCGGCGTGTCACTGGTGCCACGTGATGGAGCACGAATCGTTCGAGGATCCCGGTGTCGCCGCGACGATGAACGAGCATTTCGTGAACATCAAGGTCGACCGCGAGGAGCGGCCGGACCTCGACGCGGTCTACATGGAGGCGGTGGTCGAGCTGTCTGGGCACGGCGGCTGGCCGATGACGGTCTTCCTCACGCCCGGGGGCGAGCCGTTCTACGGCGGCACGTACTACCCCCCGGAGCCGCGGCACGGCCTGCCGAGCTTCACACAGGTGCTGACGGCGATCGCCACGGCGTGGCATGAGCGGCGGGACGAGGTGACGACCTCGGCGGCGCACCTGGTCGAGGCGATCGGCCGGTCGATGTCGTTGCGGCCCTCGAAGGAGCCCCTGAGCGAGGAGCTGCTCGCCCAGGCGGTGCGCGGCCTGCGGGCGACCTTCGAGCCTGCCTACGGCGGCTGGGGCCGGGCGCCGAAGTTCCCGAACGCGCCGGTTCTCGAATTCCTGCTCCGGCGGGACACGGAGGAGACGCGGGCAATGGTGACCAGGACCCTCGACGGGATGGCGGCGGGAGGGATGTACGACCTCCTCGGCGGCGGCTTCCATCGCTACTCGGTCGACGAGCGCTGGCTCGTACCGCACTTCGAGAAGATGCTGTACGACAACGCGCAGCTCGCCTCGACCTACCTGCACGCGTGGCTCGTGACCGGGAACGATCGGTATCGCGAGATCGCGCGCGCGACCATCGACTACATGCTGCGCGAGCTGCTGCTGCCGGAGGGCGGCTTCGCGTCGGCGCAGGATGCGGACACCGAGGGGGTCGAGGGCCTCACTTTCACCTGGACGGAGGAGGAGGGCGCGCCCGCGGAGCTGCTCGAGCCGTTCGAGCACGGCCGGTCGATCATCCGCGGCGAGGTGGACGATGCGACGCGCGCGCGGCTTCTCGCCGTGCGCGAGCTTCGGCCCAAGCCACTGCGCGACGACAAGGCGATCGCGTCCTGGAACGGGCTGGCGCTCGCCGCGCTCGCGGAGGCAGCGCGCCGGCTCGATCGGCCGGACTGGCTCGATGCAGCGCGGAACCTGGCGTCGTTTCTCCTCGGACCTCTCTCCGGCGAGGACGGGACGCTGCGCCGCAGCCGCCGCAACGGGCGAACGAGCGGTCCCGGCTATCTCGACGACTACGCAAACGTCGCGCACGGACTGCTCGAGCTGCACATCGCCACGGGCGAGGCGCGTTGGCTCGCGGAGGCGAATCGCGTGGCGCGGCTCGCCGTCGAGCTCTTCGCGGACGACGACCACGGCGGCTTCTTCCTCGCGCCGGTGGCCGGCGAGCAGCTCGTCGCTCGAACGAAGGAGCTCGACGACCATCCGCTGCCGTCGGGGAACGCGATGCTCGCCCACGTGCTCCTCCGCCTGGCGCGGATCTACGGCGACGACGACCTCGAACGGGGGGGAGTGGCGGTGCTGAGGCTCGTTCGGCCGGCGCTCGAGCGTGCGCCGGCCGCTTTCGGCTGGGCGCTCTGCGCGCTCGATCTGCACCTGAGCACCCCGCGGGAGCTCGCGATTGCCGGACCCGTGGACTCGGAGGTCGCGCGGGCGGCCCTCGCCCCGTGGCAGCCGAACACGGTCGTGGCGGTGGGGCCCGCGGACGACGTGCCGCTGCTCGCGGGCAAGTCGCTCGTGAACGGGAGCCCTGCGGTGTACGTGTGCGAGCGATTCGCGTGTCGCGCGCCCGTCACCGATCCCGCCGAGCTCTAACTAATCGGGGCGCGCGTTGTCTAAGTACGGGAGAAGGAGTAACCTCGCGCACCAGCGGGCCTCTTTTCAAAAAACCAAGGGGAGAACCTTTATGCGTAGGGTCACAATTGCCGGTCTGGCACTCATCGGAGCGTTGCTCCTCGCCATTCCGTCCGCGTTTGCACAGTCCGACGTCGCTGCGGCAGATCCGGGCATCACGGCACGGTCGGTCGTCATCGGCGGCTCGTTCCCGCTGACTGGTCCCGCGTCGAGCTACGCGCCGATTCCGGCTGGGATGAAGGCGTACTTCAGCTACATCAACGCACGCCGCGGCCCCGACGGGAAGCGCGGCATCGGTGGCCGCCAGGTCATCTTCAAGTTTTACGACGACGGCTACAACCCGGTCAACTCCGTCCAGCAGCAGCGCAAGCTGGTCGAGCAGGACAAGGTGTTCGCGGTCGTCGGCACGCTCGGCACCGAGGTCAACCAGGCCGTGCAGCCCTACTTGAACCAGCAGAAGGTGCCGCACATCCTCGTTTCGACCGGCGCGAGCGATTTCGGCAAGGACTACAAGCAGTACCCGTGGACGATCGGGTGGCAGCCCGACTACGTCGCCGAGGGTCGCCTCTACGGGCTCGACATCCGCAAGAACCACACGAACGCGAAGATCGCGATCCTGTACCAGAACGACAGCTACGGCAAGGACTACGTCGCCGGCTTCAAGTCCGCTCTCGGCACCGCCAACGTCAAGCGGCAGGTCGTCGGCGAAGAGGGCTACGACGTGCTGGGCGGCGGCACCCCGCAGTCGCAGCTCGTGAAGCTCCGTGGCTCCGGCGCCGACACGCTGATGATCTTCGTCACGCCCACGCCGACGGTGCAGACCTACGCGATCATCCGGGCGCTCAACTGGAAGCCCGACACCATCTACGTGAACTCGGTCTCCGCGACCGACACGTTCATGGGGGCGGCGGTCGCCCGCTCCAGCGCGGCCACGGTCAACGGGTCGATCAGCTCGCAGTACCTGAAGGACCCGGCGTCGCCCTCGTTCGCGAACGACGCGACGATCAAGCAGTACAAGGCCTTGATGGCCAAGTACGCGCCGACGGCGAACGCCAACAACAGCCTCTACTACTACGGCTTCGCCAAGGCCGACACGTTCGTGCGCGCGATGTACAAGGCGGGGAAGAACCCGACGCGGGCAGGTCTGATGAGGGCGCTGCTCTCGTTCAACGAGACGTCGCCCTTCCTGCTCCCGGGCTCACGGCTGAAGACATCCGCGACCGACCACTTCATCATCTCGCACCAGCGGCTGATGACGTACACGGCTCCGCTCTGGACGGGCTCCGGCAGCCTTGTCGACGGGCGGCCGCGCGGGTAGTACGAGCACGAAAGCTGGAATGATCGTGGGGGCCGGCGACGGCCCCCACGCCGTTCATGGACTTCACGCTGACATCCGAGCAAGAGCTGATCCGCGCGTCGGCGCGGGAGCTCTGCGAGCGGGAGCTCGTTCCGCATGCGCGGGGCTGGGACGAGGCCGAGGAGCTGCCGCGCTCTCTTGTGGGCGCGCTCGCCGAAGCGGGCTTTTTGGCGGCAGCGCTGCCGGACGAGGTCGGCGGCGGGGGGCTCGACGCGGTGTCGTACTGCCTGCTCTGCGAGGAGCTCGGCAAAGCCGACTCGTCGGTTCGCGGGATCGTGTCCGTGTCAAACGGCCTCTTCGGCAAGACGGTCGCGAAGTGGGGCACCGAGGAGCAGAAGCAATCGCTGCTCCCAGCGCTCGCAAGCGGCGAGAAACTGGGGTGCTACGCCCTGACGGAGCCCGGCTGCGGCTCCGACGCGGCCGCCCTCGTCACGCGCGCCGAACGTGAGGGGGACGACTGGGTCCTCACCGGCTCGAAGGTCTTCATCACCCTCGGCTCCTGGGCGGCCACGGCGATCGTGTTCGCGCGCACCGGAGGCCCGGGCCCGAAGGGGATCAGCGCGTTCCTCGTGCCGACGGACTCTGCCGGGTTCCAGGCGCGGCCGCTGAAGGGGAAGCTCGGCCTGCGCGCGCAGGACACGGCCGAGCTCTCTCTGGACGCGGTGCGCATCCCCGCCGACGCGTTGCTCGGGCCGGAGGGCGACGGCTTCAAGGTTGCGATGTCAGCCCTCGACAACGGCCGCATCTCGCTGGCCGCGGGCTGTGTCGGCATCGCGCAGGGGTGCCTGGAAACGTCGGTTGCTTATGCGAACGAGCGCGAGGCCTTCAAGAAGCCGATCTCTGCATTCCAGCTCGTCCAGCAGCTGCTCGCGGAGACGCACGTCGAGACGGAGGCGGCGCGGCTCCTGACCTGGCGGGCCGGCGCACTTGCCGACGCAGGCAAGCCGTACACGACGGAAGCGGCGATCGCCAAGTGGTACGCGAGTGAGGCGGCCGTTCGGGCCGCGAACGCCGCCGTGCAGATCCTCGGCGGCTACGGGTACGTCGACGAATACCCTGTGGCCAAATACCTGCGCGACGCCCGAGTGACGACCCTGTACGAGGGCACGAGCCAGATCCAGACCCTGATCGTCGGCCGGGCCCTGACCGGCGAAAGCGCTTTCACCTAAGGAGAACGAGGAATGCCCGAAGCCGTCATCGCAGCAGCCGCCCGCACCCCGATCGGTCGCGCGGGCAAGGGATCGTTCGTGGACGTCCGCCCGGACGACCTCCTCGCCTTCGCGATCAAGGAAGCCGTCGGCCAGGTCGAAGGGCTCGAGCCCGTCGAGATCGTCGACGTCATGGTCGGCTGCGGCTTCCCGCAGGACAAGCAGGGCATGAACCTCGCGCGCCGCGCGGCCCTGCTGGCGGGGCTGCCGAAGAGCGTGCCGGGAACGACCGTGAACCGCTTCTGTGCTTCTTCGCTGCAGACCGCCAGGATGGCCTTCCATGCGATCAAGGCGGGTGAAGGCGACGTCTACGTCGCCGCGGGGGTCGAGTCGATCTCCCAGGTCGACGGGTATCCGAAGGACTCGGAGGAGCTGCATCCCGACCTCGTGGGCGAGGGCGCAATCGCGAACGTCTACATCCCGATGGGCCTGACGGCCGAGAACGTCGCCGAGCGCTACGACGTCTCCCGCGAGGACATGGACCGCTTCGCGCAGCGCTCACAGGAGCGCGCGGTCGCGGCGCAGGCATCCGGGTTCTTCGGCCGCGAGCTGACTCCCTACGCGAAGGAAGACGGCACCGTCGTCTCTGCGGACGACGGCCCTCGGGCGAGCTCGACCTTCGAGAAGCTGCAGGAGCTGCAGCCCGCGTTCAAGCCCGAGGGGAAGGTCACGGCAGGGAATGCGTGCCCGCTGAACGACGGCGCCGCCGCGCTCGTGATCATGTCCGAAGAGCGCGCGAACGAGCTCGGCGTGCAGCCGCGGGCACGGATCGTCGCGAGCGCCGTGACGGGCCTCGACCCGGAGATCATGGGCGTCGGCCCGATCGACGCGATCAAGGTCGTGCTCCAGCGTGCGGGGATGACGATCGACGACGTCGACGTGATGGAGCTCAACGAGGCCTTTGCCGCACAGGTTCTGCCGGTGTGCCGCGAGGTCGGGATCGATCCGTTTGGCGAGAAGGTGAACCCGCACGGCGGAGCGATCGCCCTCGGCCATCCCTACGGCATGACGGGAGCGCGGATCATGTGCACGCTCCTCAACGACCTGGACACGCTCGACGGCACGATCGGCCTCGAGACGATGTGCGTCGGCGGCGGCCAGGGGATGGCGATGATCGTCGAGCGCCTGCGCTGAATCGCGAGGGCATCGCGAGAGAGTGGGGGCTCGAGCTCGGCGAGCCCTTCGTGCTCTCGCGCCACTCGCTCGTGGTGCCCGCGGGCGACGCCGTTCTCAAGATCGTGCCGCCGGAGGACGACGAGTCGGACGAGGAGGCGGACGCGCTTGCTCTCTGGGACGGCGACGGAGCCGTGCGGCTGCTCCGCCACGACCGTGCCCGGCGGGCGCTGCTGCTCGAGCGCGCACACCCGGGAAACGACCTGACTGCGTTGAGCGAGGCCGAGGCGGTCGCGGTAGCCGTAGACGTCGCGACGCGGCTCTGGCGTCCCGCCGGAGAGCCGTTCCGCTGGATCGGCGACCACGTTCCGCGCTGGCTCGAATCTGCCCCAGGTGACCTTGGTGACCGCGCGCGTGAGCTCTACGCCACGCTCGACGTGGGCCGCGACTTCCTCGTCCACGGCGATCTCCACCACCACAACATCCTCCGGTCGGCGCGTGGCTGGGTCGCCATCGATCCGAAGCCGATGCTGGGCGAGCCCGAGTTCGACGTGCCTTCGTTCCTCTGGAACCCGCTCCCCTGCCGCCTCCGCGTCGAGCACGTGGAAGAGCGAATTGCGGCTTTCGTGACCGCGGGGCTGGACGAGGAACGGATCCGAACCTGGACGGTGATCCGCGGCGCTTATCTCCAACCTCAGGAGGCCGAGGTGCTACGAACGCTCGTCTAGGTACGGCTTCAACTCTTCCCATAGATGCTCCATGGTCGTGGTGCGCGCGGGGTGGAGGGGGTCGTACGGGACGTAGTTGACGGTGCGCACGATCCAGCCGTCGTCTCCGAGATCGAGGACGTTGATGCACGCCGGCGCCTGCTCGAACGTGCCGAAGTAGGTGCGGTCACCGGAGAGCGCGTAGGAGATGACGATCCGGTTGACGCCGCCGTGGAAGACGGCGAGCGCGGTGCTCCACTCGCGGCGGATGAGGCGGCCGAGCGCTGGGTGGACGCGGTCGAGGGCCTCCCCGAGCGACTCTCCGCCGAGGAAGCGCTGAGCCTCGTCCTTCACCCGGAGCGCGCCGACGAAGGTCTCCTCCAGCTCGTCGAGGGGGATCGCATCGAGGCGGCCGCCGCGCCACTCGGCGAAGTCAGGCCACCGCTCTACCTCGTGACCCGGTGCGACGATCGCCGCAGTCTCGGCCGTTCGTGGCAGGTCGCTCGCGACGACGAGGTCGAACTCGACCCCGGCCAGCGCTTCACGCGCTGCCGCGGCCTGCTCGAGACCTCGCCGCGTCAGCGGCACGCCCTCCGGACTGACCGGCGCCCCCTTCTCGTCGACGTACGACACCTCCGCGTGCCGCATCAGGTAGAGCCGGCGTCTCACTCCTCGTACTTCGCGAGATAGCGGGGATTGGAGACCCTCAGCTTCTTGGCGACCTCGGCCTTCAAAAGCGAGACGGCGTTCTCCGGGACGTCACCGGCTCGGATCCGGCGCGCGAGCTCCCAGTCCTCCTGGCGGGCCGGCGCGGTCGCCGCGAGCTCCCGCTCCGCGATCCCGAGCCCGTTGATGGCGACGATCGTCCGGAACTTCAGCCGGTGGTCGTCGATCGTCGGAAGGATCTCGTCCTGCAGAAACTCGCGGACTGCCTCCGCAAGCTCCTGTGGCGTGGGGCGGTCATGCTGCATGGTCGATCAAGTCCAGCAGCTCGTACTCCATCTCCGCGGCGAGCCGCCCGAGCACCGCGAGCTCGACCGACCGCTCCTGACCGCTCAGGTGGCGTCGGGACTGCGTGAGGCAGCCCGTCGCCCACTTGACGTTGCCGAAGACCTCCCAGACGAGGAGCTCTTCCCGCGTCACCTCGCGGCCGGTCAGCTCGGTGTAGCGGCGCAGGTACGGCTCCGGCTCGCCGATTCCGCCCAGATGCTTGTCGTCCGCCCCGAAACGCCAGGCGCGGACGAGCGGCCAGGCGAGATCCTCGATCGGGTCGGACAGATGCGCGAATTCCCAGTCGAGCACGGCGACGAGGCCGTTCTCGTCCACGGCGATGTTGCCGATCCGCCAGTCGCCGTGGACCACGACCGCCTCGCGGTTGCGCGGCAATCGCTCCTTGACCCACTGCAGTCCGAGCTCGATCGCAGGGTGCGGCTCGCCGACCGAGTCGAGCTCGGCGTAGAAGCGTGCGATCGTGTCGCCCTGCTCGAGGAAGGGCAGGCGCTGGGGCGGGATCGCGTGGATCTTCGCCAGCTCCTCGGCGAGCTGGAGGTCGAGCCCGGGCGGTGGGCTCTTCACGATCCGGCGGCCGATCGTCTCGCCCTGGACGCGCTCCATCACGAACGCCTCACGCCCTTCGATCTCGCCCAGGTAGGCGATCGGCTGCGGCACCTTCACGCCCGCTTCGTGCGCCGCGCGCAGCACCTCGAACTCGTGCTCGAGCGTCAACGTCGTCTGGTGGATGACGCCACCTGCGGCGCGCCGGATCAGAAGCTCGCGCCCGCCCGCGTCGACCGCCCACGCCTCCTTCGAGGCGCCGCCCGCGAGCAGAACTGCCCGCTCGACCGGCTCCCCGAGCGCAGCCGCGAACGCCACCTTCACAGGAGCAGCTCCGCCATCACCTCGAGCGCCTCCTGCTGGCG
>DATLDK010000074.1:0-4197 GCA_035525905.1 Gaiellaceae bacterium
TCATGGGCGTCGGGCGGGGGGACTCGTCGGTGCGCTACGTCGGCCGCAAGCCGATGAAGGTGGCCGAGTTCGAGGAAGCGCTGCAGATGGTGAAGCCGTTCATGAACGGCAAGGAAGTGACCTGGAACGACAAGCAGCTGCAGCTGAAGTGGGTGCGGCCAGAGCTGCCGGAGATCGAGATGCACGTTGCCGGCTACGGGCCGAAGGCGCTCGCCGTGGCAGGCCGTCAAGGCGACGGCGTCATCATCCAGCTCGCCGATCCGGACATCATCCAATGGATCATGGATACGGCTCGCAAGGCGGCCGAGGAGGCGGGGCGCGATCCCGCCGCGCTCAAATGCATCGTCAGTGCTCCCAGCCACATCTCCGACGACCTCGCCGACGCGCGCGACCAGGTGCGCTGGTTCCCGGCCATGGTCTCGAACCACGTCCAGGATCTGATCGACCGCTACGGCACCGACGGGTCGGTCGTGCCGAAGGTCCTCACCGATTACGTGGAAGCGAGGAAGTTCTACGACTACAACGAGCACTCGCGCGTGGGCGCCAAGCACGGCGAGTTCGTGACGGACGAGATCTGCGACCGCTTCTGCGTTCTCGGCACCGCCGAGCAGGCGATCGCGAAGCTGCGCGAGCTCGAGTCGATCGGCGTCGACCAGTTCAACATCTATCTGATGACCGAAGGTCAAGAGGCGACGCTCGAGGCCTACGGCCGCGACATCCTGCCGGGCTTCGCCAAGGTGACGGCATAGAGTCCGAAGAGGAGTTGCGCCGTCGCTGGGATGCGGCTGCGGTCGGTTGGGAGGCGGAACAGGAGACGGTGACTGCGTTCACCGCTCCGGTCGCCGACGCGCTCATCGTCGCCCTCGAGCCGCAGCCCGCCGACACAGTCCTCGATCTGGCCGCCGGCACCGGCGACGTCACGGAAGCGCTGGCCGGTCGGGTGGCACGCGTGATCTCGACCGACCTGTCCCCCGTGATGGTCGACGCGGCACGCCGGCGCGGTGTCGCGGGCGTCGAGCATCGCGTGATGGACATGCAGGCGATCGATCTGCCCGACGCGAGCGTCGACGCGGTCGTCTCGCGCTTCGGCTACATGCTCGTCGCGGAGCCCGAGCGGGCGTTCAGCGAGACGCGTCGCGTCCTTCGGCCGGGCGGCCGGCTTGCCTTTGCTACTTGGGCGCCTGCGAAGCAGAATCCGTGGGCCACGGCGTACGGCCCGGTGCTGATCGAACGCGGTCTGATGGAGCCACCCAATCCAGACGAGCCGGGGCAGTTCTCGCTGAGCGATCCGGACCGGATCGAAGCGCTCGTCCGCGCGGCGGGCTTCGACGAGCTTTCGATCATCGAGGTGCCTGTCGTGTTCCGAGCCGCCGGCTGGGCCGAGTATCGGCGCGTCGTCTCGGCGCTCGCCGCGGTGATGCGCGAGGTACTCGAGCGGCTCGACGCGAAGGAGCGGGCGGAGGTCGACGAGAGGGCGAAGGCGCGGCTCCAGCCGTTCCGCTCGGACAACGGCTACGCCCTGCCCGGCCTCGCCCTCGTCACGACGGCCCGCTAGAGGATCGTCTTGCCGAGCGCGCTCGCGACGAGCTCGACGGCCAGCTGCGCCGTCGCGTTCTCGCGGTCGAGGATCGGATTCACCTCGACGACCTCCAACGAGCCGGCGAGGCCCGACTCCGCCACGAGCTCGAGCGCCAGGTGCGCCTCCCGATAGGAGAGCCCGCCGCGAATCGGCGTGCCCACTCCCGGCGCCACCTCGGGGTCGAGCGCGTCCATGTCGAGCGAGACGTGCACGAACCCACTCCCTGCGATCTGTGCCAGCGATTCGCGAATTGCGCGTTCGATCCCGATCCGATCGATGTCGCTCATCGTGTAGGCCTTGATGCCGAGCTCCCGGATCCGTTCGCGCTCCCGCGAGTCGACCGAACGCAGGCCGACGAGCGCGACGCGCTCCGGCTCGACGGCCGGCAGCGTCCAACCATCGCTTTCGAACCGCTCGTCCGTCAGCCCGATCGCTGCGGCCAGCGGCATTCCATGGACGTTGCCGGTGGGCGACGACTCGGGCGTGTTCATGTCGCTGTGCGCGTCGATCCAGAGGACACCCCCGATGCCCCTGGACCGTGCAAGGCCTCCGAGCGTTCCCAGCGCAATCGAGTGGTCGCCCCCGAGCACGAGCGGAAGCGAGCCTTGCTCGAGCGCCAGCTGGACCAGGCGGGCCACGCGGCCGCATGCCGCCTTGATCTCCGGGAGGTAGCGCGCGCTCGCGTCCGACTCGTCGGTCGCCTCCTGCACGGCCGTCTCGACGTCACCCCAGTCCACGCAGCGGTAGCCGATGCCGGTGAGCCGGTCGTGCAGGCCGGCGTAGCGGATCGCGGACGGGCCCATGTCGACCCCGCGTCTCCCTGCGCCGAGATCGAGGGCGGCGCCGATGATCGCGACCTGCTTGCCTGCAGCCACGGGCAAAACCTACTGGGTACAATCCCTCGGCCTGAGGCGAGGTAGCTCAGTTGGTAGAGCACACGGCTGAAAACCGTGGTGTCGCCGGTTCAAGTCCGGCTCTCGCCATTCTTCCGCTCGACAGTCCTGAAGCTGCGTGGGCCGCGATGGGGCTCGGCTTCCGTCTTCGGGGTAGAGTTCGATCGCATGAGCACAGAGATTTCACGGGAGCTTTGGGGAGGGGAGACGAGCAAGGCCGTCGCGAATTTTCCCGTGTCGGGCGAGCCGATTCCGGTGCCCGTCGCGCGCTGGCTCGGGCGGATCAAGGCCGCCGCGGCGAGGGCCAATACGGCGCTCGGGCTGCTGGACGCGGAGAAGGCGGATCGGATCGCCGCTGCCGGCGACGCGATCGCACAGGGGGAGCACGACGACCAGTTTCCGATCGACGTCTTCCAGACCGGCTCGGGTACGAGCTCGAACATGAACGCGAACGAGGTGATCGCCGCGCTCGCAGGGGAGGACGTCCACGCGAACGACGACGTCAACATGGGCCAGAGCTCGAACGACGTCTTCCCGTCTGCGGTTCACCTGGCCGCGCTCGGCGAGATCGAGCACGATCTGCTGCCGGCGCTCGAGACCCTCGCGGCTGCGCTCGAAGCGAAGGCGGGCGAGTTCGACGACGTCGTCAAGTCGGGCCGCACGCATCTGATGGACGCCGTGCCGGTGATGCTGGGACAGGAGTTCGCCGGCTACGCCGCGCAGGTGCGCCAAGGCATTGCCCGCATCCGGGGCAGCCGCGAGCGCCTCGGTCAGATCCCGCTCGGGGGCACCGCCGTGGGGACCGGGCTCAACACCCACCCTGACTTCGCGGCCAAGGTCCGCGAGCTGCTGTCCGCCGACACCGGCCTGCCGATCTCGGCGCCTGCAGACCCGTTCGAGGCGCAGGCCGCGCGCGACGGGCTCGTCGAGGCATCGGGGGCACTGAAGGTCGTCGCCGTCAGCCTGACGAAAGTCGCCAACGACCTGAGGCTGATGGGCTCCGGCCCTCGCGCCGGGCTGGCCGAGATCTTCCTCCCCGAGCTCCAGAAGGGCAGCTCGATCATGCCGGGCAAGGTCAACCCCGTCATCCCCGAGGTCGTGACTCAGGTCGCGGCGCAGGTGATCGGCAACGATCAGGCGATCACGGTCGGCGGCCTGCAGGGCCACTTCGAGCTGAACGTCTTCGTGCCGATGATGGCCCGCAACCTCCTCGACTCGATCAAGCTGCTCGCCGCCGCCTCGCGGCTGCTGGCCGAGAAGTGCGTCGGGGGAATCGAGGCGAACCGGGAGCAGAACGAGCGGTATGCGGAGTTGACGCTCTCCGCGGCGACTGCGCTCAACCCCTACATCGGCTACGACAAGGCCTCCGAGATCGTGAAGAAGGCGGCGGCCTCCGGCCGCTCGCTGCGGGAGATCGCCCTCGAAGAGGGTGTGGACGCGGCGACGCTGGATGAGGCGCTCGACTACCGCCGCATGGCGAAGCCCCACCTGTAGACATCCAGCAAAACCTCAACTACCCTTGCAAAGCCAGTTTGCAATCGACAGGGGAGAGTAATGCTGAAGCGCTTCGCACTGCTCGCGGCCATGGCCGGGGCACTCGTGACGTTCGTCGGCTCAGCCGGAGCGATCACGGGCAACTACAGCAAGGACTTCACGAACGACTTCGTCGGCCTGCTCGTCTTCTACACGACCCCCGACGCAAGCGGTGATCCGTTCAGCCATCGT
>DATLDK010000079.1:0-7740 GCA_035525905.1 Gaiellaceae bacterium
AAGGATCTACGACGCCGCCGAGACTGCGCGGCCGTACGTGGACCGCGCATTGCACGACGACGACCTGCACGACAACCTCAAGGAAGCGTTCAACGCCGCGCGCGACGTGTACGCCGAGCTGCTCGGCGGACGCAACCTGACCGCGACCGCGGTGCGGGCGGCGACGGACAAGGAGATCCAGGAAAGCCTGAAGAAGGCCGTCGACGAGCTCCGCACTGCGGCGAACCGGATCCAGGGCAAGGAGGACCACAGCGGCCGTAACACGATGCTGCTGCTCGCGGGCATCACCGCGGGGATCCTCTTCAATCCGATGACCGGCCCCCAGACCCGTCAGTGGCTGATGGACAAGATCACCGGCGACTCGTCGGACGACTACTCGTACACGCCGCCGGCCGGTTCGAACTCCGGCGAGACCAGCTCCTAGCGCTTCACGCTGCGGCGTGACTGAGGATCCGCGTCGTGGGCGGATCCTCAGCCCTGCGCCGAGACGGGCGCGAGGAGCGCCCGGTCGAGCGACCCTGGGTCGAGCCCGCTCGCGCTCGAGATGTCCGTTGATCCGAGTAGGACGGCGGCGGGGCGCGGCGCTCTCGCGGCGGCGGGGACGGGCGGCGCCCAGCCACGCCCTGCCGCGAACGTCACGTCCTGAAGACGACGCCACGCGGCCAGGTACGCGTAGGGATTGACGACGCCGTCGTAGCCCAGCGGCAACAGGCCGACCGGATGGATCTCGAAATGAAGGTGGTACGGGGTGCCTTGCGCGTCGCCGGTGTTGCCGACGAAGCCGACGACCGCTCCGGCCTTCACCTCGTTCCCGTCGATTGCGAGCGGCGAGAAGGCCGACAGATGCGCGTAGTAGAACTGGTTTCCCTGGCGGTCGCGGAGCCAGAGCCGGTAACCGCCCAGGTCGTTCCAGCCGACCGAGAAGACCGTGCCGTCGGCGACCGCGAGGAGCGGGGCTCCGAGCGGGGCGAAGATGTCCTGGCCGTGATGCCAGCCGACGTCGGCGCGGTCGGCTCCGAACGTGTCGACGAAAGACGAGGCACCGTAGACCGGGAAGACGTAACCGCCCGGAGAGAGCGGAGCCGTGATGTCGGTGGGCGGAGGCTTGTAGACCGAGCCGGGTCGTTCCGTCGGGACCTCGGGCGGCTTGGGGAGCGGCTTCTTCACCTTCGGCGGCACGCCGGTGGGTCGTGCCGGCTTCGGCGCCGGCTTGGCCCGCTGCGTGGAGGTACTCCCGGTCGTGGCGACGACCGTCGAAGCCGAAGCCTCCGCATGCGCGACCACGATCTCCGACCCTGCCGGGAGCCCGGCGTGGTCGGCCGTCAGCACCACACGCAGCGCCGTCACCGATGCGCGCGCGTTGCGCGTCGCTTCCGCGACCGAAGTATCCGCTACTTGCTCCAGCGTGACCGCGTAGCCCCAGTCGGCGAGCGGGAACCGTCCGTTGGCCGTCGCGGTGACCGGTTGGCCGAGCAGGACGAGATTCGTCACCTGCGACCCGATGGTGTCGGAACCGGCCCCGGACGCGTTCGCTCGTCCGGCAGCACCGTCTGCAGTGATCTCCCCGTTGAGCAGGGAAATCGCGAGCACGTCCGTGACGGCGTGCCCCGCGGAGCCGCGCGCCGAGACGCTCGAGGACTGGGCCCCGGTGCGCGCCGAGAGGCCGTCTGCAGGATAGGCGAAGGCGTCGGCCACGCCGGTCGGCGTCGCTCCGGGCGCCGATGCAGAGGCCGCGCCCGCACCAGGCTGACCCGGCACCGATACCGAGATCCCGTACGCGCTCGCAGACACGACGGGGGGCTTTGTAGGCGTGCTCGCGCTCGACCCCGCTGCGGCCAGCGCGCCGGAGAGAAGGAGCAGGGCAAGAAGCCTCAGATACACAGCGTCACCATTATCCGAATCTGACGAGACGGTGCGGCAGGCGCCCCGCGGAGAGATCAGTCGTCGAGCTTGCGCGCAAACTCACGAAAGCGCGCGCGGGCCTCATCGTCCGGGCCGAGCCGCTCGGTGTCACCGTAGCGCGGATCTGCTGCAACCTCCTCCGCAACGGCGCGCACCTCCGCCGCGACGATGGCCCTGTGCGCGGGGTCGCGCAGCAGCAACTCCACCCACGTGTCGCTGCCGTCGTAGGGCGGCACGTCGTGGTCGACGAGCAGCTCGCCGAGCTTCACGCCGACGCGGATGTAGGCGAACGTGCGGAAGGCGAGGATGCGGCGCGGCGTGCCGACGAGGCGCTCGATCTCGGGATCGTCCGCCTGGATCTGCGCCACGATGCTGCCGATCGGCTCGTCGACGAGCGGGAGCCAGATCTCCTCGTGCTCGGTCATGGGTCCGAAGGATACGGGGCGGGACGCCGCGACCGCCATGCGAGTTGTGCCGCGACCCCCAGCAGGAGCAGGGCGAACAGCCGCCGCAGGGTGTCCTCCGGCAGCGACGTCGCGATCTGGACGCCGGCCGCGACGCCCGCGATCGATGCGAGGCCCAGCACGAGCGCGCTTCGCGGACGCACGTTGCCGTACCGCTGCTGGCGCCAGGTGCCGGCGGCGACGGTCGGAAGAATCGCGAGCAGCGACGTCGCCTCGGCATCGAGCTGCGAGAGTCCAAGCCCGACGAGCGTGGGCACGAAGAGGATGCCGCCCCCGACCCCGAAGAACCCGGCGAGCACACCGGCGGCGAGGCCGAGGAGAATCGCGAGCAGGGCGGTGGAGATGCTCATCCGACTAGAAGCCAGGCGGCCAGGACCGAGAGCAGCGCGGCGAACGCCAGGGTCAGGGCGCGTGGAGAGATCCGCTGCTGGACCGTCGCGCCTGCGATCGCGCCCACGGCGGCCGGCACGCCAACGAGCGTCGCATGCGCGACGTCGACATTCCCCTCGATCGCGTACAGGATGGTGCCGGCGAGCGCGGTGATCCCGATCGCGGCCAGTGAGGTCCCGGTGGCAACCTTGCCGTCGAAGCCAGCGACGAGGATCAGCAGCGGGACGATGACAATGCCGCCGCCGACGCCGAAGAGAGAGCTGAAGAGGCCCGCGACGAGCCCGATGGCGATCAGCTTGGGCACGCGGCTCGTATCCTAGGGCCGTGGAGCGCGACGCCCTGCTCGATCGGATCGCGGAGGCGCCGGACCGCACGGCGATCCTGCTCGACGTGGACGGAGTGCTCGCCCCGATCGTCCCGGTCCCGCACGAAGCGAGGGTTCCAGCGGAGACACGGACCGAGCTCGCGCGGCTGCACGAGCATTACGCGCTCGTCGGCTGCATCAGCGGCCGCTCCGGGGCAGACGCGCGGCGCATCGTGGGGCTCGACCAGCTGGTCTACGTCGGCGAGCACGGCCTCGAGCTCGTGCCGGAGGCAGCGGACTGGAGCGAGCGGCTCCATGCATTCGCGGCGACCGTCGATTGGGAAGACCTCGAGCGCAAGCCGCTCACCGTCACGTTCCATTACCGCCGGGCAGAGGACGAAGGCGAGGCCCTGAAGATGCTCGAGGCTGTCGCCACCCGCGCTCGCCACGAGGGGTTGATCCCAAAGTTCGGCCGCAAGGTGCTGGAGCTGCGACCGCCGGTGGGTGCGCACAAGGGAACCGCAGTGACACACCTACTCGGGAAGCGGGGGCTCGTCCGGGCGCTGTACGCCGGTGACGATACGACCGATCTCGATGCCTTCAGCGCCCTCCAGGGACTGGAGCTCGGCGTTCGGGTGGCGGTCGCCTCGCCGGAAGGGCCGGCCGAGCTGCGCGAGACCGCCGACATCGTGGTCGGCGGTCCCGCGGAGTTCGTGCAGGTGCTCCGCCTGCTTTAGGCTCTTCTGACCTAGGCTGCTTCGAGCGCGGGCTGCGCCTCGACAGCGCCGACCGGAGCCAGCTCCTCCTGCCGGATCAGCACGAGCGCCGCGACGACGCCGGCGAGCGCGATCCCTGCTCCCACCCAGAACGCGAGCTGGAAGCCAGAGGTCATCGCCTGCGGCAGAGCCGTTCCGGCCGCGACCTCGTCGTCGGTGCGTGAGATGGCGATCGTCGACAGGAGCGCGATGCCGACCGCGCCGCCGACCTGCTGCGACGTGTTGATCAGTCCGGAGGCGATCCCAGCCTCGGCCTCACTGACGCCGGCGAGCGCAGCGATCGAGATCGGCACGAAGCAGAGCGCCATCCCGAAGGCGATGATCAGGAAGCCGGGCAGGAGATCGGCCGCATACGAGCCGCCCACCGAGACCTGAGTGAAGAACAGCAGTCCTAGCGTCAGGATCGCCATCCCGCTCGCGATCAGCGGCCGGACTCCCACCTTGTTCACGAGCGCGGCGGCGACGTTCGCCCAGATGATCGAGGTGCCGGCGACCGCGAGGTAGGCCACTCCGGTCTTCATTGCGGAGTACCCGAGCACCTGCTGCATGTACAGCGTCAGCATGAGGAACATCGAGAAGAGGGCCGTGCCGAGGATGAACCCCGCCACGTTGGCGCCGAGAACGGTTCGTGTGCGGAGGATTCCGAAGCGCATCAGGGGCTCTGCGGCATGGTTTTCCCAGCGAACGAAACCGGTGAGCAGCGCTACGGCAGCGACGAACACGCCGATGGTCCGGCCGGAGATCCAGCCCCAGTTGTGGCCCTGGGTGATGCCGAGCGCGAACGTCGACAGACCCGAGGTGACGAGCACGGCGCCGAGCGCGTCGAAGCTCCGCACGCGGCTGTCTCGGCTCTCGCTCAGCAGTACGGGCGCAAGGGCGAGCGCCACGAGGCCGACCGGGATGTTGACGAAGAAGATCCACTCCCAGGAGAGCGAGTCGGTCAGGACCCCGCCGAGCAGGACGCCCGCGGCGGCGCCGAAGCCCCCGACTGCGCCCCAGACGCCGAGCGCGACATTCCGCTCGCGGCCTTCTGCGAAGGTCGTCATCAGGATCGCCAGCGCCGCCGGAGAGATGGTGGCGGCGCCGAGGCCCTGGATCGCGCGGGCTCCGATCAGGGAGGCCTCCGACCAAGCGAGCCCGCAGAGCAGCGAGCCCAGGGTGAAGGCGACGAGGCCGATCATGAAGACGCGCCGGCGCCCGACGATGTCGGCAGTCCGGCCGCCCAGCAGCAGGAAGCCGCCGAAGACGAGCGCGTAGGCCGAGATCACCCACTGGAGGTTGGCCTGGGAGAAGTCGAGATCCGTCTGGATCGAAGGGAGGGCGACGTTCACGATCGCGATGTCGAGCACGACCATGAACTGCACGGCGGCGAGGAGCCCCAGTGCGAGCCATTTCATTCGGGGTGAGGTAACCATGCGTGATCCTTCTCTGTTTCGGGGTCGGAGCTTGCGAACATACAGGAGTCACTTGCTTTTTGCAAGTCTTTCGTGCAGAATGTGAAGAGGTGAAGCGCTACGACCAGTACTGCCCGATCGCGCATTCGCTCGGCCTGATCGGCGAGCGCTGGACGCTGCTTGTCGTGCGGGAGTTGCTCTACGGCCCCAAGCGCTACACCGATCTGGTCGCCGAGCTGCCGGGAATCGGCACGAACATCCTGGCCGCGCGGCTGAAGGAGCTGGAGTCGGCTGGGATCGTCGAGAAGAAGAAGCTGCCGCCGCCCTTCGCCTCCACGGTCTACGAGCTGACTGCGGCGGGCCGCGATCTGCGACCGGTGCTGCACGAGCTCGCGCGCTTCGGTGCCCGCCTGATGGGTCCGCCGTCCCCCGAGGCACTCGAGCCGGGATGGCTGGTGCACGCGCTCGACCTCGCCCTCTCACCGCTCTGCCGGGGCAGCCGGATTGCGTTCCGGGTCGGAGACGAAGAGGCGTCGCTCGTGGATTGCACGGCGACACCAGGAATCCCGGACGACTACGACGTGCTGGTCGAGACGGATCCGACCGGCTTCTACTACCTCGTAGTCGACCGCAAGCTCGACGGGGTCCGGATCGAGGGCGACGTGGGCGCGCTCGAGCAGCTGCTCGACGGATTCTCGGCTAGCCCGCTTCCCGCCTGAGCAGGTCCCAGGCGAACCGGACGTCGTCCTCGCCCGTACGGGCGTTGCCGACCGCGAGCCGCAGCGAATAGCGGCCGTTCAGCTTCGTGTGCGAGACGAAGATCTCGCCCGTCCCATTGACGCGCTCGAGCAACGCTTCGTTCTCGTCGTCGGAGCCGTCGCGCCGAAAGCAGACGAGCGAGAACGGCCGCAGCGCGGTCACCTCCCACCCGGGTTCTTCGTGCACCCAGCCCTCGAAGAGCGCCGCGAGTCGAATCGCCTCGCGGATGCGCTCCTGCAAGCCTTCGCGGCCGTAGCAGCGCAGCACCGCCCAGAGCTTGAGCGCGCGGAAGCGGCGACCGAGCACCGGGCTGTACTCCGACAGGCTGACGACGTCCTCGCTGACGCGAAGGTACTCCGGAACGAGGCTGAAGGCCGCGCGCAGGTCCTCGGGCCGCCGCGTCCACATGGTCGAGCAGTCCATCGGCGTGAGCAGCCACTTGTGCGGGTTGACGACGACGGAGTCAGCCCGCTCCCAGCCGGCGAAGTGCGGGCGCAGCTCGGGGCAGACCGCGGCAGAGCCGGCGTAAGCCGCGTCGACGTGCAGCCAGCTGCCGGCCGCCTCCGCGCGATCCGCGATCGCGTCGACCGGATCCACGGAGCTCGTCGAGGTCGTCCCGATCGTCGCGACCACGGCGCACGCGTCGGCGAGGTCGAGAGCCTCGGGACGAATGCGGAACTGGTCGTCGACCGGCGCCGCTCGCAGCTCTAGCTCGAGCAGGCGGCACGCTTTCGCAACCGACGAGTGGGCGTGCTCGGAGGTGACGACGACGCGCGCGCGGGGTCTCGCCTGGCGTGCCGCGGCGAGCGCGGCCATCGTGCACGTCGAGGCCGTGTCCTCGATGTGACCGTGGAGGCCGTCGGGCAAGCCGAGCAGCTGCGCGAGCCAGTCGAGCGTCACCTCTTCGAGCTCCTGCAGCGCCGGTGAGGTGCGCCACAGGATCCCGACCTGGTTCAGCCCGGCGCTGAGCAGCTCGGCGAGAACGCCCGGCTCCGATCCGGTGTTCGCGAAGTACGCGAAGAAGCGGGGGCTCTGCCAGTGGGTGATCGCAGGCAGGAGGATCTCGTCGAGGTCGCGCAGCACACTCGCGAACGGCTCGGGCGCCTGCGGTGGGCTCGCCGGCAGGCGCGACCGCAGCTCGCCGGGCTCGACCTGGGCCAGCACCGGGAGCTGGCGCAGCCGCTCGAAGTAGGACGCGACCCAGTCGACGGCGGCCACGCCGTCCTCGCGGAAGCTCACTTCTGCAGCTTCTGAATCGACGACCAGGACCGGGTATTCAGGATCTGGTCCTTCGTGAGCCAGGCGCGCCGCGCCTGCGCGATGCCGAGCTCGACGTAGCGCAGCGCGTTCGCCGAGTGGCCGTCGCTCGAGATCACGAGCGTCACACCGGCCTCCCCCGCCAGGCGCGCGTTGGCGTCGCGCAGGTCGAGCCGGTCCGGCTGCGAGTTGATCTCGAGGAAAGTTCCGGTCGCGAGCGCGCCCTCCACCACCTTCTCCACCTCGATCGTGGACGGGTTGCGAACGTTGATGCGCCGGCTCGTCAGATGGCCGATGCAATCGACGTGCGGGCTCGCCATCGCGTGCAGGACTCGCTCCGTCGGATCCTTGTCGAAGCTCGTGTGCACGGATGCCATCACCCAGTCGAACTGCTCCAGGATCGCATCGTCGACGTCGAGCTCGCCGTTCGCGCGGATGTTCACCTCGATCCCCTTCAAGATCCGGAAGGGCGCGAGGGCCTCGTTCAACGCGTC
>DATLDK010000087.1:0-62334 GCA_035525905.1 Gaiellaceae bacterium
GTCGAGCTCGACACACCGCTCGCGTTCCGGATCGAGCCGGGCGCTCTACGCGTGCTCGTGCCGCGCGCGCCAGAGTGAGGCGGCCTCGGAGAACGCGCTCGGCCCGATGTCCGCCGGCAGCTCATCGCGCGCGAACCAGCCGAGCTCGACCACGTCGTCCGCGGCTTGCTCGACGCCTCCGAGGACCGCGGCGCGCCAGAGCAGGCACAGCACCGTCCGCTCGCCGTGCGGCTGCGACCACATCCCGAAGAGCTCGCCGGGCTCGATCTCGAGCCCCGTCTCCTCGCGCACCTCGCGGCGGAGGCCGTCGAGCGGCTCCTCGCCCTCTTCGAGGAAGCCGCCGGGGAGTCCCCAGCAACCGGCTCCCGGATCGAACGCTCTCCTGCCGAGGAGAATGCGCCCGTCGTGCTCGATCAGGGCGTGCACGCCCGGGACGGAGTTCGCCCAGGCGACGTAGCTGCAGGACGAGCACGTGAAGCTGGACTGGCGATGCTCACCCTCCGCGCCACACCGGGGACAGAAACGCCAGCCATCGAGGAGCCCCATCCGGCTAACGTAACCCACGGTGAGCCCCCGTCACGTCCCTGCCACGGCCCACGAGCTGACCCGCGTCGGGCTGCTCTCCGGCCTGCCGGGAGAACAGCTCACGAGGCTCGCGGCGCGGCTCGAGCGCGAGGACGTCGCGCCAGGCGCAACGGTCGTGCGTCAGGGCGAGGAGGGGGACCGCTTCTACGTCGTCCTCTCCGGGATGCTGAACGTGACCCAGGAGGGGATCGGCGAGCGCCGCATGCTGCGGCCCGGCGACACCTTCGGCGAGGTGGCGCTCGCGATGGGGATCCCGCGAACCGCTTCCGTGCGCGCGGTCACGCCGGCGGTGGTCGCGAGCTGCGATCAACAGACGTTCGACGAGCTCCTGCGGCCGCTATTCGCCGATGAGTGACGTTCTGCTGCTGCACGCGGGCATCGCGGACAGACGCATGTGGAAGCCGCAGGTGGAGGCGCTCGAGGCTGCCGGTCACCGCACGGTCGCGCCTGACCTGCCCGGGTTCGGCGAGGCGACGCTGGAGGCAGGAGTCGTCGACTATCTCGCCTTTGCGAGGGCGCAGCTCTCGGGCGCGGCCGCCGTCGTAGGCTGCTCGTTCGGAGGCCGGATCGCGCTCGAGCTCGCCGTGGCGGAACCCGACGTCGTGGAGCGCCTGGTCCTGATCGGCGCCGGCCTCGGTTCCTGGGACTGGTCCGACACAGCGCAGGCCGGTTTTGCCGAGGAAGAGGAGGCCCTCGAGCGAGGCGAGCTTGCGGCCGCCGCGTCGCAGCAAGCTCGGATGTGGCTGACCCCCCACACGGACCCGGACGTGCGCGAGCTGACCGAGGCGATGGTGCTGCGCTCCTACGAGCAGCAGCTACCCGTGGAGGGGCAGGTGCAGGCGTCCTGGCCGGACGTATCGGCCGAGTCCCGGCTGGGCGAGATTGACGTTCCGACGCTGATCGTCGTCGGCACCGAGGACCTCGAGGACATCACGGCCATGGCCGCGAAGCTCGTGGCCGAGATCCCCGGCGCGCGCCTGGCGACGATCGAGGGTGCCGGGCATCTCCCGAGCCTCGAGCGGCCGGACGAGGTCAACCGGCTGCTGCTCGAGTTCCTTCGCTGACGACGGCGTCCGACAGCGCCGGCCACGCGGTCTTCGCCCACTCGCCGAACTCGCGGTCGGTCAGGCACGCGAGCGCGAGCGCCCGCTCGGGATCGACCCAGAGAAACGTCCCGGCCCCCCCGAAATGGCCGAACGTCGACGGCGAGGGGAGGGTCCCGGTCCAGTGGTTCGGCTTCGCATCCTTCAGCTCGAACCCGAGGCCCCAATCGAGCGGGTCGAAGCGGCCAACCCCGGGGAGGACCCCCTTCAGGCCCGGGAACTGAACCGCCGTGGCTTCGGCGAGCGTCTCGGGGGCGAGAAGCCTCGGCTGCAGCAGCTCGAGCGCGAGGAGCTCGAGGTCGGCGAGCGTGCCGTGGACGTCTGCGCCGGCGGACCCGCGCAGCTCCGCCTGCATTCCGAGCGGCCGGAAGACGGCGGCGGCGAGGTACTCCGGGAATGGGATCTCCGTTCGCGCCGCGACGTGCGCGGCGAGTACCTCGAAGCCCTGGTTGGAATAGATCCGGCGCTCTCCCGGACGCGCGATCGGACCGCCCTCGTCGAAGGGAAGCCCACTCGTGTGGGCGAGCAGGTGCCGCACGCTCGACGCGGGCGGCCCCGCGGGCTCGTCCAGGTCGACCGCCCCCTCCTCCACGGCCACGAGCGTCGCAAGCGCGGTCGCGAGCTTCGTTACCGACGCCCAGCGGAAGACGTGATCGGCCGGCCCGTGCCGTGCGACCAGCCCCTCCGGCCCCACGACGGCGGCCGCGGCATGCTCGGCTTCCCAGGGATCGATCCGGCGGAGCGCGTCCACGGCGCGCGATACTAGCCGCCTCGCGTGAAGCAGATTTACCCCAATTCCATCACCGGCAAGGGCGCTCCCGCGGGCGGCAGCGTCCTCGATCACAAGTTCGGGCAGTCCGATCCGTACACGCTCGGCGTCGAGGAGGAGTACATGTTGCTCGACGGCGAGACGTTCGACCTCGTCCAGCACATCGACACCGTGCTCAGGGCGATCACGGGGCACGAGCTCGAGCCCAGGATCAACGCGGAGCTGATGCAGTCCGTGCTCGAGATCGCGACTCCCGTGTGCCGCAACGCGGGCGACGTCCAGCGCGAGCTGCTGGAGCTCCGCGGCTACGTGACCGGAATCGCCCGGCAGAAGGGCCTCCGCGTCGGGTCGGCCGGCACACACCCGTTCAGCCTCTTCGAGCGCCAGCGGATCACGGCCCGCGACCGCTACCGGAACCTCGTCGACCAGCTGCAATACATCGCGCGCCGCGAGCTCATCTTCGGCATGCACGTCCACGTCGCCGTCGACGATCCGGAGAAGGCGATCCAGGTCGTGAACGGGCTATTGACTCAGCTCGGGCCGCTCCTCGCCCTGTCGGCATCGTCGCCGTTCTGGCGCGGCGAGCCGACGGGCCTCTCGTCGTCCAGGCAGATGGTCTTCGCCGCGTTTCCCCGTTCCGGCCCGCCGCCACGCTTCCGCGACTACGCGGACTACGCGGAGGTGGTCGGCCAGCTGGAGCGCACCGGGTGCATCGCGGACTACACCCACATCTGGTGGGACATCCGCCTGCACCCTCGGCTGGGCACGATCGAGATCCGGATCTGCGACGCGGTCACCCGCGTCGAGGACGCCGTCGCCCTTGCGGCCTACTGCCAGGCCCTCGTCAAGCTCCTCTCGGAGCAGCACGACCGCGGCGAGCAGATCCCCTCCTTCCATCGCATCCTCACGACCGAGAACAAGTGGCTCGCCGCGCGCTACGGACTCGAGGCGCCCGTGATGGATCTCGCGACCGGGGCTCGGAATCGCATGCCCGTCGCGCAGCTGATCCGGCGGACCCTGAAGGAGATCGAGCCGCACGCCCGCGAGCTGGGCTCGGAGCGGGAGCTCGAGGGCATCGGCGAGATCCTCGGGCGCGGCAACGGCTCCGATCGGCAGCTGAGGGTCTTCAACGCCAACCGCGACATCGTCGAGGTCGTCGAGGAGATCGCGAAGGCGACCGAAGCCGCCGTGCCCGCGCGCGCCTAGGGCGTCGCGAGCGACCTCACGTTGAACGACGTCGTGTCGACGACCGCGAGCCGGTTGCCGCCGGGCCGCGCCAGCACGAGCGAGCGGCCGGCGTCGGCGAGCGACAGGCGCACCAGGGAGAGCGTCTCCGTGCTCGACTGCCAAGGCAGGTCGATGCACACCGCCCGCCTGTTGGACGTGTTCAGCGCGTGGACGAAGGCGGTGCCGTTCGGCTTGGCGTAGAACGTGTACGCCCAGGCCCCGTTCGCGCTGCGCGCGCGCGACCATGGCGAGCCGTTCATCGCCGCCTCGTCCTCCTCGCCTTTGGCGACGATCGCGCCGCCGACCGGCTTCCCGGTGACCAGGCTTACGGCCCGGACGCTGTAGGGAGCGTTTGGTCCGGAGCCGTGGTACTGGACCGCAAAGAGCGTGCGTGCATCGCGCGAGAGCGCGTCGAACGACCAGAGACCCGGCAGGGTCACGGTCTTCCGCAGCTGCAGCCGCGCCGTGCTCAGAACTACGAAGCGCGTCCGGTCGCCGGCGCCGAAGCCCGCGAGGACGAGCGTGCGGCCGTCGCGCGAGACGCCCTCCGTCGTGCCGTCGTAGGCGACGATCGGGACGCCGAAGCCGCCCTTGATCGTCGAGTAGCGGAGCATGCGGCCGTCGCTCGTGCGCACAGCAGCGACGATCGTCGATCGTGCCACCGGCATCACGACGTAGCGGACACCGCGCGTCGCATCGAGCGTCCCATCCCAGCCCGTCATCAGCCCGGGCGACGGTCCTCCTCCGCCGGCAGCCGCGCCAGACACGAGCGCGAGCGGGACGAGTGCGAGTGCGAGCAGCCTGAGCATGAGCGGCCTCCTTCGACGATGACACCACCTGTACACCCCCGAGGCCCCGAGAGGTCCCTGGACCTCCGGCTTGCGCCGCGCCGTAGAGAGGACATGGACAGACGCGAGTTCCTCGCCGCGGCTGCGACGCCCCTCCTCCTCGGCGTCGCGCCCGCGCTCGCGCGGCCCGCGGGCGGCCTCCCGCTCGCGCTCGTGACGGCCGATCTCGAGTCCAGCGTCATCGCGGTGGAGCTTCCCGGCGGTCGCGTCTACCGTCGCTTGCGGACCCCGGCCGATCCGCGCAGCATCGAATCGGTCGGTGGCATTGGCGCGATCGTGGCGCACACGAGCTCTGGACGGGTGTCGCTCATCGACTCCAGCCTCCGGGTGCGACCGATCCGGGGGCCTTTCGGCGCACCGCGCTACACCGCGGTCTCGGACGATCTGCGTCACGCGTACGTCACCGACTCGGAGCGGCGGGAGGTGGCAATCGTCGATCTGCGCGCCCGGCGGGTCGTCCGGCGTGTTCCGGTGGGCGGGCCCGCGCGACATGTGACGCTCGACGTGCTCGGCAGGCGACTCTGGGTCGTACTGGGCTCGAAGAGCGCGGAGGTCGCGATTGTCGGCCTCGACCATCCCGGCGGCCCCAGGGTGGTCGATCGCGTGACGCCGCCCTTCCTTGCGCACGACGTCGGCTACGAGCCACACGGCGCTCACGTCTGGGTGACGTCGGGCGACCGGAATCGGCTCGCGATCTACGACGATCACACGCTTCGGCTCGTGCGCACTTTGCGTGGCGACGCACCGCCTCAGCATGTGACGTTCCTCGGCGGCCGGGCCTTCGTGACGAGCGGCGACGATGCCGTACTCCGTACGCACGCGCTCGACGGCCGGCTTGTCCACTCGGCGCCCATCCCGGTCGGCTCGTACAACGTGCAGCAGGGATTCGGAACGATCTTCACGCCGTCGCTCTCCCAGGGCACGCTCTGCACCTTCAGCGCTCGTGGAGCGCCGCTGGAGCGTGTGCGAGTCGCGCGCTCCTCGCACGATGCGTGCTTCGTGATGGTCGCGTGAGCGTGGACCTCCCAGGCGGCGCCCGCCGTACAGTCAGCGCATGGCCGCCGGCCGCGACGAGCGCGCCTCCGTGCGCGCGGCGCAGCGAGGGTCCGCTTCGGGCATCGAGGCGCTCTTTCGGCTGCACTGGCCGAGGGCGCACCGAGCGGCGTTCCTCGTCGTCCACGACGCAGCGGCGGCGGAGGACATCGCGCAGGAAGCCTTCCTCGCAGCCATCCGCAACCTCGACCGCTTCGACCGCGGCCGCCCGTTCGGGCCGTGGCTGCACCGCATCGTCGTCAACCGCGCGATCGACTGGACTCGCGCGCGCCAGCTGCGAAACGAAGCCGAGCTCATCGAGACCGAGGCCCCTCTGGCGGGCCCGGGGCTGGACGACGCGCTCCTCGGCGCACTGGCTGCCCTCCCGCCCGAGCACAGAGCCGTGATCGTCCTCCGCCACCTGCTCGAGTACACGCCGGGAGAGATCGCCGAGCTCCTGGGCCTGCCACGCGGGACCGTCAACTCCCGCCTGCGCCGCGGCCTCGACGCGTTGCAGGAGCGCGTGTGAGGAAGCAGCTCGAGGGCATCGAGATCTCCGGACAGCACGAGGCGCGTGAGCGCTCGTGGGCCATTGTCCAGGCCGCTTTCGCACAGCGCGAGCGGCAGCCGCGCCGCCGATCGTGGCGGCCCGTCGCGGCGATCGCACTCCTACTCGTGGTCGCGGCGGGCCTCCTCAGTCCACCGGGACGCGCCGTGCTCGACGGGGTGCGCGACGCGGTCGGCGTCGAGAAGTCCGAGCCCGCGCTCTTCTCGCTGCCGGCGCCGGGACGGCTGCTCGTGACCGCGGACTCGGGCGCGTGGGTCGTCGACGAGGACGGCTCGAAACGCCGGCTCGGCAGCTATCGCGAAGCGTCCTGGTCCCCCTTCGGTCGCTTCGTCGTCGCGTCGCGACGCAACGAGCTGGTCGCGCTGACGCCCGGAGGCGAGGTGCGCTGGACTCTGGCACGGCCCGACGTGCGCTTCCCACGCTGGGGCGGGACGAACGCGGACACGCGGATCGCGTACCTCTCTGAAGGCGCGCTCCGCGTCGTCGGCGGTGACGGGCGCGGGGACCGGCTGCTCGACCGCCTCGCAGCCGACCGGGCCCCGGCCTGGCAGCCGGGGCGCGGGCACCGGCTCGCGTATGCTCGGCGCGACGGCACCGTCCGGGTGGTGGACGCCGACACCGGCGCTCTCGTCGGCCGCGACGCGGCGAGCTCGCTCGATGAGCCGACGCCGACCGTTTCTCCCGACGGCCGCTGGCGCGTGGTCGGGTGGGCGGACGCGGATCAATTGGTCTTCACCCGCCTTGGCCGGCCCAGGCAGATCCGCGCCGTGTCGAACGTGTCGGCCCAGTTCCGCTCACGATCGTTCCCTACGATCAGCGGATGGTGCTGCGCGCCCTGATCGTCGCGGCGGTCCTGGTGGCTCCGGCGGAACAGCTCGGCCGCTCGTACGAAGGAAGGGCCATCGAGGTCGTGCACGTAGGCGGCCCGGGCAAGCGGATCCTCGTCTTCGGCTGCATTCACGGTGACGAGTGCGAAGGGATCGAAGTGACGACGCTGCTCCAGCAGGCGCGCTCGAAGGCCGACCTCTGGCTCGTTCCCCAGCTGAACCCGGACGGTTACGCGCGCGGGACGCGGCCGAACGCGCACGGCGTCGATCTCAATCGCGACTTCGTCGCCGCAACACAGCGCGAGACTCGCATCGCGCGCAGGCTGATCCTGCGGATTCGGCCAGACGTCACCATCTGGTTCCACCAGCCACAGGCCGTGATCCGCGCCTGGGGCCCGAGCCGGGCGACCGCCCGTCGCTATGCACGGCTCGCCGGGGCGCCGTATCGATCGTGGATCTGGCCGCCGGGCAGCGCTTCGCGCTGGCAGAACGGCCTGGGCGAGATCTCCTTCGTCGTCGAGCTCGGCCCGGGTGAGCTGAAGGACGCCGTGGCGCGCAGGCACGCGGCGGCCGTGCTCCGCCTCGCCGAGTAGATTCGCGCGGTGTTCTGGCTCGACAACGGCACGCAAGCCGAGCTCGATGAGCTCCTCGACCGCGGTCCGGTGCTGCTCCTCTTCTACCTCTTCGACTGGTCGCCGACCTGAACGCAGGAGCTGCGTCTCCTGCGTGACAGGAGCGCCGATTTCGAGCAGGCAGGCGTGCGGGTCTTCGGCGTCTCCCGCGATTCGCACTGGTCGCACCGCGCGTGGAAGGAGTCGCTCGGAATCGAGGTGCCGCTCCTCTCAGACTGGAACGGCGCGCTCGCGAAGCGCTTCGGCGCAGCGCGGGTCTGGCGCTGGATGGAAGGGGTGCCGCGGCGCAGTGCCTTCCTCGTCGGCGAGGACGGTACGGTGCTCGGATCGTGGCGGTACGAGGACTCGGACGTGCCCGACTTCGACGAGCTGCTCGCGGCCGCGCGGGCGTTGGCGGGCTAGCGCTCGCGCTCTATCTCGGTGCGGGGGTGCTCGCCACCTCACCTGCCGTCTTCGAGACCGACCACTTCCTCGGCTACGGCGCGCCGCGCGAGGGACGGGTGACACCGGGTGACCACCTGCAGACGGCCTACAACCTCTGGCTGCCGGGGCACCAGCTCGCCCGCGGCGCGAGGCCTTGGGTCGACCCCTACAGCTTTCAGCCGGAGATCGAGCCGCGCGTGAACTTCGCCGGTTGGCCGTTCGCGGTCGTCTACGGGCCGCTGCGGGCGCTGCTCGGCACCGTGGCGGGCTGGAACCTGTTCGTCCTGCTCAGCTACGCGGGTGCCGGCGGCTTGGCGGCGCTCTGGCTGCGCGCGCTCGGCCTGCCGCTCGGCGCGGCGATCGTGGGGGGGCTCGCCTTCACCCTGGCGCCCTACCGCGTCGCCCAGTCGACCGGTCACCTCCTCGGCCCGATCTCGATGCTGCTTCCGCTCGCGCTCTACGGGCTCGAGCGCCGGCAGGCCTGGCTCGCCGCGCTCGCGCTGGCGTCGATCCCGCTCTCCGGCCAGGTGCACCTCGCTCTCGGCGCCGTCCCGTTCGTGCTCGCCTATGCGCTCGCCCGCAGGCGAGCGTGGCTCGGTGCGATCGCCACTGCCGCGGGCGTTGCAGCAGGCGTCGTCGTCTGGGCTCTCTCACTGCATGACGCCGTCGAGCGCCCCTACTCCGAGGTCGAGCGCTACTCGGCGTCGGTGAGCGACTTCTTCAGCCGCAACCCGGCCGAGTTCGAGCGCTTCACATACGTCGGCTGGGTGCTGCCCGTCGTCGCGCTCGCAGGCGTGGGGTGCTTGTGTTTCAGAAGCACGATCTCCTCCGGCCGAAGGCTCGCCCTGGTGCTCGGCCTGGGCGTACTGGCTCCCTGCCTCCTCGCGCTCGGGGCGAGCCTTCCCGGTTACGGCGTGCTCTGGCGGCACACGCCGCTGCACTCGACCCGAGTCCCCGAGCGGCTGTTGCCGATCGCGTGCCTCTGCCTCGCGGGACTCGCAGCCGCAGCAGTCGCTTGTGTTTCAGAAACACGAGCTCGCTCGCGGCTCGTCGCGGCGGTCGCGGCCCTCGTGGTGGCGGCCGACCTCTGGGTGCCGCTCTACGACCCCCTCAACGCGGATGAGGGCAACGCGGTCTACGCCCGCGTGGCCGCCGCTCCTTCCGGGCGGCTGCTCGAGGTTCCCGTGCTGGCGCCGGACTCCTACGCCGGCAGCGTCTACCTCTACTACGCGATGCAGGCACCCCGGGAGCGGCCGCTCGGGTACTCGACCGCAGCTCCGTCCGAGGCCTTTCGCACGGCCGGCGAGCTGCCGGGCAGCGCGCGCGATCTGGGCGTCTCGGTGGTGGTCGAGTACTCGAACGGCGCGCCGGTTCGGGCGACGCGCGACCTGCGGACACCGCTACCGTGATCGGGGATGGCGGTGACTGCAGACGGACGCTCCCGCGTTCTTGCCGACGGCAACGAGATCCCGCTGCTCGGCCTCGGCGTCTGGCAGGTGCCGGACGGGCTTGAGACCGAGAACGCGGTCCGGTGGGCGCTCGAGCTGGGCTACCGCCACATCGACACCGCGCAGGCCTACGGCAACGAGGAGAGCGTTGGCCGTGCGCTCCGGGACAGCGGCGTGCCGCGCGACGAGGTCTTCATCACGACGAAGTTCCATCCGGGCCGAAAGGACGCGGGCGACGAGGCGCAACGAAGCCTCGAGCGGCTCGGCGTCGACCAGCTCGACCTCTACCTCGTCCACTGGCCGCAAGGCGGGCCGACGTGGGCCTGGCCGGGTATGGAGCGCGCTCGGGAGCGAGGCCACGCGCGCTCGATCGGCGTCTCGAACTTCAGCGTGGGCGAGCTCGACGAGGTGCTGGCAGTGGCGGAGCAGCCACCGGTCTTGAATCAGGTTCAGTTCAGCGCGCTCAAGTTCCGGCGCCAGCTGCTCGAAGCCTGCGAGGAGCGCAGCGTCGCGCTCGAGGCTTACAGCCCGCTCGGCACCGGCCGGCATCTCTCCGACGAGCGCGTCGGCGCCATCGCGGAGCGCGTCGGACGAACGCCGGCGCAGGTGCTTCTGCGGTGGTGCCTGCAGCGGGATGTCGTTGTCATTCCCAAATCCACGCACCGCGACCGCATCGAAGAGAACGGCCAGGTCTTCGATTTCACGTTGTCCGACGAGGAGATGGCCGCGCTCGACGCACTCGACGACACGCGCGGGACCGAGCGCGCGCTCGAGCGCCCCTGGTGGTAGGCCAGCCTCGGCTACATGCCCATCGCGTGATACCCGGCGTCGACGTAGAGCGTCGTCCCGGTGACGTTCCTCGCATCGTCCGAGAGTAGATAGGCAGCAGCGGAGCCGACATCGTCGGCGTCGATGTGGCGGCGCAGGGGCGCACGCTCGACGAACATCGTCTCCATCTCGGTGAAACCGGCGATGGAGCGGGCGGCCAGCGTCCGCACCGGGCCGGCCGAGACCGCGTTGACCCGGATCTCCTTCTCGCCGAGGTCCCAGGCGAGGTACTTGACGGATGCGTCGAGCGTCGCCTTCGCCACCCCCATGACGTTGTAGTGCGGCACCGCGCGCTCACCGCCCAGGTACGTCATGGTCACGATCGAGCCGCCTCCGGCCGCCTCCATCAGCGGCTCGGCAGCGCGCGCAGCCGCGACGAGCGAGTACGCGCTGATATCGAGAGCCATCCAGAATCTGTCGCGCGGAGTGTCGGTGAAGCGCCCTTCCAGGTCCTCGGCGGCGGCGAAGGCCACCGAGTGGACGAGGAGGTCGAGCTTCCCGTCCCAGGCAGTGGCCGCCTCGCCGAAGACGCGGTCGATGTCGGCGTCCGAACGCACATCGCACGGCGTCACGAGCTCCGAGCCGACGGACGACGCCAGCTCGCGTACGTTGCTCTCGATCCGTTCGCCCTGGAACGTGAAGGCGAGCTCGGCGCCCTCCTCCGCCAGCCGCTTCGCGATCGCCCAGGCGATCGAGCGCTTGTTGGCCACGCCCAGGACGAGCGCGCGCTTGCCGTCGAACCTGCCCACGGCGCGAGTCTAAGGCAGCCATGGAGAAGTGCGGCTACTCTGCCGTTCGTGCGCCGCCTCGTCGGATCGATCGCACTCGGCGCGGCGCTCTTGGCCGCGGCGACCGCGTCTGCAAGCCTCCAGCCGATCGAGCGGCATCAGGGCGAGATCGAGATCCCGCGCGTGCGCGCCGGCACGATCACCGTCCCGAAAGCGCATCGCGAAGGACGCATCACGGTCATCCTCACGCTCGCGGACCCGCCGCTCGCGGCGTACTCCCGAACACTGGCGGGGAGTAGTGGCGTGCGGCGGCTACAGACGTCGACGGGCGCGGCGCGGGCGTACGTCGCCAAGCTCCAGCGGGCGCAGCGCGCCGCCGCCGCAACGCTCAAGCGAGCGATCCCGGAGGCGAAAGTCGAGCGGAGCTTCACGATCCTGCTCAACGGGATGGCGGTGAACCTCCCTACGACCGAGCTGGCGCGAGCGGCGAAGCTCTCGTTCACCCGGAAGCTCTACCCGAGCTACCGCTACACGCTAGCCCTCAACCGCAGTCCCGGGCTGATCGGCGCCGACGCTCTCGCTGCGGCCGGCGGCGGCGCCGGCGAGGGCATGAAGATCGCGGTCGTGGACGACGGCGTCGACCCGGCAAACCGGTTCTTCAACCCGGAGGGCTTCAGCTATCCCCCGGGGTTCCCCAAGGGTGGAGTCAAGTGGACGACGCCGAAGGTGATCGTCGCGCGTGCGTTCGTCGGCACGGGCGCGGACGAGCGCAGCCGGCTCGCGCTGGATCCGAAGGCCTCGTTCCACGGCACGCACGTCGCCGGTATCGCGGCCGGGGACGCGGGCACGACCGCCCCCGCCGGCACCGACCATCCGACGACGCCCGGGCTCTCAGGCGTCGCTCCGCGGGCGCAGATCGGCAATTACCGGGTGTTCAACGTCCCGACTCCCGCCGGCCACGTGGGCAACACGCCCGAGATCGTCGCCGCTTTCGAGTCCGCCGTCCGGGACGGGATGGACGTGATCAACTTCTCGGGCGGGGGCCCTCAGACCGATCCCGAGAGCGACGCCCTGGTCGAGGCAGTCCGAAACGTCGCGGCGGCAGGCGTCGTTCCCGTGATCTCGGCTGGCAACGACCGCGACGACTACGGGCTCGGCTCCGCCGGCTCGCCCGGGACGGCCCCGGACGCGATCTCGGTCGCCGCGCTCTCCAACGCGCATGTCTTCGCCCCGGCCCTGAGCGTGACCGCGCCCGGCGCCCCTGCTCCACTGACCCGGATTCCGTTCGCGCGCGGAGCGGGCGGTGCGTCCCCGGCCGGCTGGGCGACTTCCGACGTTCCGCTCGTGGACGTCGGCACGCTGATCGGCGTCAACGGCGCCCCGGTGCCGCGGAATCTCTGCGGGCCCGTGGGCAACCTGAACGGTGGCGCTTCACCCCTCCCGGCCGGCTCGCTGACAGGGGCGATCGCGCTCGTCACGCGGGGTGTCTGCACCTTCGCCTTGAAAGCCGCTCGCGTGAAGGCCGCCGGCGCGATCGGCCTCGTCGTCGTCGACAACCGACCCGGGGAAGCGAACGGCATCCCCGTCGCCCTGGCCGTTCCCGCCGGCATGATCTCCGACGCCGACGGCGCGGCGCTGCGCTCCTATTTGGAGAGCCGCGGCGGCCGCACGGCGATCCGCATCGGGCGCGACAACCAAGAGCTCGTCACGGGCCGCAGCGGGGTCGTCACCAGCTTCTCCTCGGGAGGCCTAACGGCGTTCGGCCACCTGCTCAAGCCCGATCTCGGGGCGCCGGGCGGGCAGATCCTCTCGTCCACGCTCCCGATCGCGGGCGGCCCGTTCGCCTCGTTCGATGGGACGAGCATGGCGGCGCCCCACATCACGGGCGCAGTGGCATTGCTGTTGCAGCGTCACCCGAATTGGACGCCGCGTCAGGTCAAGTCGGCGCTCGTCTCGACGGCGGCAAGCGCCTGGGCGGACACCGCGCGCACGGTCGAGGCGCCGGTGCTCACGGCAGGATCGGGCGAGGCGGACGTCGTCGCTGCCAACGACCCGAAGCTCTTCACCGACCCGGTCTCCCTCTCGTACTCCGACGTCAACGTCAGCCACGGCACCGCGTCGAAGTCGATGCTGCTCGCGGTCTCCGACGCGGGCGGCGGCGCCGGCTCCTGGACGATCGAAGTGCGGCCGCAGTCGCAGCCGAGCGGTGTCCAGATCATCGTGCCGGGCACGATCACCCTGACGCCCGGCGGAGACGCCCAGGTTCCGGTCACCGTCAGGGCGGCTGGCGATTCCTCGGTCGGCGAGGCCTACGGCTTCCTGCTCCTGCGCCGCGGCAGCGTGACAAGGAAGGTGGCGTACGCGCTGCTCGTGACGCGGCCCGGACTCGAGCAGGCGCCGGTGATCCCGCTGGGCCAGTTCCAGTCGGGCGACACGCGCAAGGGAGTCTCGCGGGCCTCCGTCTACCGCTATCCGGCAGCCGCCTTCGGTCCGGCCCCGAGCTACGTCGGTGCGCCGGTGAACGAGGACGGCGCCGAAACGCTCTACCGGATTCGGATCGACGAGCCCGCGATCAACCTCGGCGCGGCGGTGATCGCGGCCTCGCCGGGAGCGCTGATCCACCCCTGGGTCCTCGGCTCCCCGGACGAGAACGACGTGCAGGGCTATGCCGGCACGCCCGTGAACGTCAACAACCTGACGCTCGACTTCCCACTGGACATCGGCGCCGCGGCGACGGTCTTCCCGCGCACGAAGTCGTACTACGTCTCCGTCGACTCCGGGCGGGACCAGTTCACGGGCCGCTCGCTGGCCGGGTCCTACGTGCTGCGCGCGTGGGTGGACGACCTGCAGCCGCCGCTGCTCGGGCTGATCACGAGCCGCGTTGCGGCCGGGCGGCCGACGATCGCGCTGCGCGTGCTCGACCTCGGCGCCGGCGTCGATCCGTATTCGCTCGTGATCGGCTACCGGCAGGCGCTTGTGGCAGCCGCCGCGTACGACCCCGTCAGCGGAATCGCGATCTTCCCGCTGCCGGCCCAGGCGCCCGCGCTCAGGCCTGGCAAGCAGCTCCTGTCCGCCTCCGCAGCCGACTTCCAGGAGGCGAAGAACGTCGACTCGGTGGGAGACGAGCTGCTGCCGAACACCGCTTTCGCGTCCGGCAACATCACCGTCGTCAACGGGCCGGCGGTCACGTGGGTGACGCCGGACGTCAATGAGTGCACTCCCGCCCAGACGCCTCTCCTCGTGCTGGCGTCCTCCACGGCCGCGGTCCGCTCCGTACGGTTCCTGGACGGCCGCAAGCCGATCGCGGCGCAGAGCCGCGGCGGAGCCGGGCTCTTCTCCGGTGTCTGGAGGCGCGGTTCGGCGGCCAAGGGCAAGCACACCCTGCGGGCGATCGTCACGGACGCCAAGGGGCGCAAGGCAGAGGCGCAGCGCGTCGTACGCGTCTGCAAGTAGACGGCGAGTAGGGTCGGCCGCATGAAGGTGGCCGTCGTGACGGGTGCGTCCAGCGGGATCGGCGCCGCAACCGCCAGAGAGCTGACGCGCCGAGGCTGGGAGTGCGTGCTCGTCGCGCGCCGGCAGGCGCGGCTGGAGCCGCTCGCGACCGAGTTGAGCGCCGAGCACGAGCTCTGCGACGTCTCGGACCCGACCGACGTCGAACGGGCGGCAGCTGCAATCCTCACACGCCATCCGACGGTCGACCTGCTCGTCAACAACGCGGGCATCCCGGCCCGCGGAGACTTCTTCACGCTCGAGCCGGAGCGGATCGAGGCGGTGCTGCGCACCAACTACCTCGGCGGCGTGTGGTTCACCCGGGCGCTCGAGCCGGCGTTGCAGGCGGGGTCGCACGTCGTCAACGTCGTCTCGGTAGCCGGTGTGGTCGCCTTCGGACCAGCGGGCCCGTACGCGGCGTCGAAGCACGCGCAACTCGCATTCTCCCGGTCGCTCGCGGGCCTGCTCTCGGGACGCGGCGTGCAGGTGCACACGGTCCTACCAGGCTTCGTCGAGACGGAGGGTTTCCCGCAGAAGAGCGTGCTCACGAGCGCGTTCTTCCGTCGAGCCGTGATCGGACCGGAGCTCGTCGCGCAGCGGATCGTGCAGGCCGTCGAGTCGGGCCAGCGCGAGCTCTACGTCCCGCGGTGGTACCGCGTCTTCGGGCTCGCCCAGGCGCTCCTACCGGGCTTGACCGCGCGCCTCGTGGCGCGGTCGGGGTATCGCCGGACCTAGCGGGTCTTCGCGAACCGCTGGACGGCAGCGAGCAGCTCTTCGGTCTTCTCGCGTGCCTGCGCTTCGTCACCGGAGGCGATCGCCCCCGCGACGCAATGGCTGACGTGGTCGTTGAGCACCTTCAGGCCGACGCTCTCGAGCGCGGTCATCGCTGCGCCGATCTGCGTGAGGATGTCGATGCAGTAGCGCTCCTCGCCGACCATCTTCTCGATCCCCCGGACCTGTCCCTCGATTCGGCGCAGCCGCTTGCCGATCGCGACCTCGTCGTAGCCGTGTCCGGTCATGCGCGCACACTCCGAAAACGCCGCAGCCTGAGCGAGTTGGAGACGACGAAGAGACTCGAGAACGCCATCGCGCCGGCGGCGACGATCGGGTTGAGCAGGCCCGCGACCGCGAGTGGGATCGCCGCGACGTTGTACGCGAAGGCCCAGAAGAGGTTCCCCTTGATCGTTCGCAACGTCCGGCGTGCGAGCCGGATCGCGTCGACGGCGGCGCGCAGGTCGCCCGAGACGAGGGTCAGGTCGGAGGCTTCGATCGCCACATCGGTGCCCGTGCCGATCGCGATGCCGAGATCGGCTTGAGCGAGCGCCGGCGCGTCGTTCACCCCGTCGCCGACCATCGCCACGATCTCGCCCTCGCTCTGCAGGCGCCGTACCTCGGCGACCTTGTCCTCGGGGTAGACCTCCGCCAGGACGCACTCGACCCCGATCTCCGCGGCGATGCGGTCCGCCGCTGCGCGCGAGTCGCCGGTCAGTAGCACCGGCCTCAGGCCGAGCGCGCGCAGCTCACGCACGGCCTCTGCGCTCGAGGACTTGACGCTGTCCTCGACGACGAGACGCGCGCGCAGCTCCCCGCCCCAGCTGACTCCTTCGCGGTCGACGACGATCTGGAGCCCCTCGACAGTGCCGGCGACACCGCGGCCGGGCGAGTTCCTGAATCCGGTCACCTGCGGCAGCGCTCCCACTTCCGCCTGCGCTGCCTCGGTGACGGCGAGGGCGACCGGATGCTCACTGGCGCTCTCCACTGCTCCCGCAAGCCGCAGCGCCTCCGTTCGGGAGGTTCCGTTCAGGAGCACGACGTCCGTCAGTCGCAGCTTTCCTTCGGTGACCGTCCCCGTCTTGTCGAGCACGACCGTGGTGGCGCGGCGCGTGCTTTCGAGGATCTCCGGGCCTTTGATCAGCAGGCCGAGCTGTGCGCCGCGGCCGGTACCGACCATCAGCGCGGTCGGTGTTGCCAGGCCGAGAGCGCATGGGCAGGCGATGATCAGGACGGCGACGGCAGCCGTGAAGGCGGCGGACACGTCGCCGCCGAGTGCGAGCCACCCCGCCAGCGTCGCCAGCGACAGCCCCAGCACGACTGGGACGAAAACGGCTGAGACGCGGTCGACGAGGCGCTGGATGGGCGCGCGGCCGGCCTGCGCCTCGGCGACGAGCCGTGCGATCTGCGCCAGCGCCGTCTCGCCGCCGACGCGGGTGGCTCGGACGACGAGCCGGCCATAGGAGTTGATCGTGCCGCCGGCGACGGCAGCCTCGGGTGACACCTCGACCGGAAGCGACTCGCCGGTGAGGAGCGACTCGTCGATCGCGGAGGAGCCTTCTTCGACGACGCCATCGGTGGCGATGCGCTCGCCCGGCCGGACGACGAACCGATCGCCTGCGATCAGCTGTTCCACCGGGATCACGACCTCGACACCGTCGCGGAGAACCCGGGCCTCCTTCGCCCCGTGCTCGAGCAGCGCGCGAATCGCGTCGCCAGACCGGCTGCGTGCCCGGCTCTCCAGGAACCGCCCGAGCAGGATCAGCGTCGTGATCACGCCGGCGACCTCGAAGTACAGGTCTGCGTCCAGCCCCCCGAGGAAGACGATCGCGGACCACGTAAACGCGGCCACGGTCCCGATCGAGACGAGGGTGTCCATCGTGGCGGCGCCGTGGCGGGCATTCACGAGCGCCGAGCGATGGAACGGCCAGCCGCCCCACGCGACGACCGGCGTCGCCAGGGCGAGCGCAACCCACTCCCATCCCTCGAACTGCAGCGGCGGGATCATCGAGAGCAGCAGGAGCGGCGCCGTCAGGGCGGCAGAGACGACGAGGCGGCGCAGCGTCCTCGAGGTGGCGGGCGCAGCCTTAGAGCCCGGAAGCAACGCCCTGTAGCCGGCCGACTCGACAGCCGAGACGAGCTCGAGCGGAGTCACGCCATCCGGAAAGGCGACCGTCGCGACCTCGGTCGCGTAGTTCACGGTCGCCTCGACGCCCTCGAGCCGGTTCAGCTTCTTCTCGACGCGGACCGCGCAGGCAGCGCAGGTCATCCCCTCGATCGGCAGCTGGAGGCGCTGAGTGGCCACCGGCGCTTATGCGGCTTCGTAGCCGGCTTCGTCGATCGCCGCGCGCAGGGCGTCGTCTGCGAGTCCATCGCCCCGGACGACCACGAGCTTCGTGTCGAGATCGGCGTCGACGAACTCGACGCCCGGAACCCGGGCGATCTCCTCTTCGACGGCGGACTTGCAGTGGCCGCAGGTCATGCCGGACACGGTGTAGGTGAGCTCCATGGCCGCATCATACCCTGTGGGGGTATCAGCTGTCGACGATCGCCGTGCGCGTTCGCTCGGCCGCCCTGTTGATCCCCGCCACGAGCTCGTAGGCGATCGTCCCGGCCACGCGGGCGTGTGCCTCGGCCTGGACGCCGTGGCCGAGCAGCGTCACCGGCGTCCCCACGGGCAGCTCGCGTTCGAGCTCGACCGCGAAAGCGTCCATCGAGATCGTGCCGACCACGGGCCGTAGCTCACCCGCGACACGAACCTCCGTCCCCGTCAAACCGCGGCGGAAACCGTCCGCGTACCCGACGGGAACGACTCCGATCCAGGTAGGCCGGTTTGCCGTGAACTGGCGCCCGTAGCCCGTCGACTGCCCGGGGTCGAGCCGGCGGACCTGAGCGAGGTGCGAGTCCCAGCGGAGGGCCGGCTCGAGCCCATCCTGGCGGGGGTCGGTACCGAACGGCGAGATCCCGTAAAGGGCGATCCCACAGCGTGCCGCGTCGAAGCGAGCCGAGGGATAGCGAAGCGCCCCGGCGCTGTTGGCGAGGTGGCGCGTCAGGTAGGAGTGCTCTTCGGTCGCCAAGCGGAACCGCTCCACCTGCTCCTCCGTGAAGGCTGCGTCGCAGTCCGCGGAAGCGAAGTGGCTCATCACCCCCACGACCTCTCGCGTCGGGGCCGGAAGCTCGGCAAGACCCCACCGCCCCATGCCCGTGTCGAGCTTGAGGTGCACCCGGACGCCCTCCGGGATCTCGCCGTCGACGATCACGAGCTCGAGACCCGCGTCGCGCGCCTCTGCGATCTCCCGACTCGAGGCAGGCCCGAGCACGAGGATGCGCACGGGGCCGAGCGCTCGCCGCAGAGCGAGCCCTTCCGGCACGGTCGCCACGCACAGCGCAGTCGCCCCGCTCCCGAGCGCCGCGGCACCGACGTCGACGGCGCCGTGCCCGTACCCGTCGGCCTTGACCACCGCCCAGAGCTCCGCTCCGTCGAGCGCTTCGAGCAGCCGCCGTGCGTTCCGACGGATCGCGCCGAGATCGACGGTGAGCTCCGAGCGAGCCATCAGCGAAGCACTTCGGGTAGTGCGGCGATCACATCGCTCGCCACGAGGCCCGGCTGTGGCAGGCTCCGTGCCGCCAGACCGTGGGCTGTCGCTGCAGCCGCAGCCGCGAGCCGCGGCTCGACGCCCTTGGCGAGGAACGCCGCGACGATTCCCGTCAACACGTCACCTGTGCCGGCGGTCGCGAGCCCCGGCGCGTCCGTCACGCACACGAGCGTGCCTTCGCCGGGCACGGCGATGATCGTGTCTGCGCCCTTGAGCAGGCAGACGGAACCGAAGCGATCGGCGCCTCGCCGTGCGGCTTCGAGGCGGTGAGCGTTCACCCACGCCGAGTCCTCGCCCAGCAGGCGCGCGAGCTCGCCGGCATGCGGTGTGAGAACCGCGCGGGGGCCCCACTCCCCGGGCTCGAGCCGGTGGAGCGCGTCCGCGTCCAGCACGAGAGGCTGCTCTCCCGCAACCAGGAGCTCGTCGCGCAGACGCAGCGCCTCCGGCTCGCGGCCGAGCCCCGGACCGATCGCGATCGCGCGCGCCTTCGCCGCGGCGTCGAGCGCGCTGGCCCAGGTCACCTTCACGGGCTCGAGCAGGCGGGTCTCGACGATTCCCAACGACCGCTCGGGCACCGCAACCGCGACGTAGCCGGCATCGGCACGAAGCGCGGCCTCGGCCGCAAGGCACACGGCTCCGGTCATCCCCGGCGAGCCACCGGCGACCAAGACCGCGCCGGCCGTGTACTTGTTGTCCGCAGCCGTCCGGCGGGGCACGACCGAGAGAATCGCGGGCGTCACCAGTCGCAGCTCGGTCTCTGCGGGGTCGAGGCCGATCTCCGCGATCGTCACCTCGCCGGTGTGGAAGAGGCCGGGTGCGATCGCGAGACCCGCCTTGACGCCGTGGAAGGTGATGGTCACCGTCGCGCGCACGGCCTCACCCGCGATCTCGCCGCTCGATGCATCGACGCCCGACGGAACGTCGACCGAGACCACCGGCGCGCCTGCGGCATTGATGCGCGCGATCGTGGCAGCCGCTTCGGCGCGCGGAGTGCCGTGAAACCCGGTGCCGAAGAGCGCGTCGACGATCACGTCCGCCTGCTCGACCGCGGTCGTCTCGACGGCGTCGCAGCCCTCCTCGCGCAGGATGCGAACGGCGATGCGGCCGTCGCCGCCGTTGGCGCCGCCACCGCAGACGACGGCGATCCGGTGCGCCTCGGGGAACCGCTGGAGGACCTCCCGCGCGACTGCCGCGCCGGCGCGCTCCATCAGCTCGGCGACGTCGCGGCCCTCTTCGACCGCCCGCATCTCCGCGGCGGTGTAGAGCGGCTCGAGCATCAGGGGTCGTCGACTACGGCGACCGCTGAGGCCAGTTCGCGGGAGTGGGTCATCGACAGGTCGATCCCGCCCGCTCCCACGCGCTCGGCCCAGGCCGCGACACGACCGGACAGGCGTACCGATGGCTTCGGCCGTCCGGCGATCTCGATGTCCTTCCAGGCGAACGCGCGAGCGACACCGAACCCGAGTGCCTTCCCCACCGCCTCCTTGCCTGCGAAGCGCCCCGCGTAGCTCTCGGCCGGATTCTTCCGCGAGTCGCAGTACGCCTGCTCGGCCGGGGTGAAGCAGCGGTCCTTGAAGCTCGCGTACCGCTCGAGCGAACGGCGCACCCGCCCGATCTCGATCAGATCGACGCCGACACGGGTCACGGCGTGCGGTTGATCCAGTCCGGCACCTGGGCGATCGAGCTCAGCACCGCATCGGGGACCGTGCTCGAGTGCTCGAGCGTTTCCGGCCTGAACTTGCCGGTGCGCAGGAGCAGTGTCTTCATCCCGAAGAGCTGCGCGCCGCGAACGTCCTGCTCCAGGTCGTCGGTGACGAGCCAGGTGAGCTCCGGCTCGGCGTCCAAGGCTGCCAGCGCGGCCGCGAACGCTCCGGCGCTCGGCTTGCCGATCACGGTCGCCTCGACCCCGGTCGCATACTCGAGGGCAGACACGAAGGCGCCCCCGTCGAGCATCGGGCCCCGGGTCGTCTGCCACCAGGGGTTGCGGTGCAGGCAGAAGAGGTCGGCGCCGCCCTGGATCTCCGAGAATGCCCGCGCGAGGTTCATGTAGCTGAACACCTGGTTCGGCTCCACCGTCTCGTCGCACCCGCCCAGCAGCACCGCCTCCGCGCTGTCGCCGACGAGCTCGATGCCGGCGAGATCGGGCACGATCGCGGACATGACGAGCGCGTACACGCGGCGGCCGCCAAGCTGCTCGGCCGCGGCGATCGGGGCCGTCTGGACATCCGCATCCTCCAGCTCGTGGCCCATTTCGCGCAGCTCCTGCACGAGCGTCGCTCGCGAGCGCGTCGAATCGTTGGTGACGAACCGCAGCCGGTGACCCTCCGCCCGCAGCCTCGCCAGGGCCTCCACCGCACCGGGGATCGGCTCGCCGGACACGTGGAGGACGCCGTCGATGTCCATCAGAATGGCGGCCATGGAGCCTGACTCTATCCGTGTCACGCGGTCGGTCGTGCTGCCGGTTGGCGAGGTGGAGCTGCGGTTCTCACGCTCGAGCGGCCCCGGCGGCCAGCACGCGAACACGGCCGAGACACGCGTCGAGGCGATCCTCCACGTGGAGTCCTCAACTGCTCTGACGGAGGCGCAAAAGCGCCGCGTGGTGGAGAAGGCCGGGCCTACCTTGCGGGCAATCGCCCAGGACGAGCGCAGCCAGTGGCGGAACCGGGAGCTCGCCGTCGAGCGGATCGTGGAGCAGCTCCGCCAGGCGCTCAAGGTCGAGCGCCGACGCGTCGCGACGAAGCCGACCAAGGCCTCGCGCGAACGCCGGCTCGATTCGAAGAAGCGGCGCGGAGAGACGAAGAAGCTCCGTCGCCCGCCGGACTAGACTCGAACCGTGGACGTGCTACGGCTTGCGACCCTGCTCGAGGAGCTGCCGCCCGAGCGCACGCGGTTGCTCGACAACCTGGGCCGGCTGCGGCGAGAGGTGGGGCCGATAACTCCGGAGCTCTCCGATGCGCTCGCAGACCGGATGAACGTGCGCCGCGGCGAGGTGCACGAGGTCGTGTCGTTCTACTCCTTCCTGCAGGTGCCGGTCAACGCGATCCGCGTCTGCACCGGGCCGATCTGCGACTGCGCGGGCTCCCGCGCTCTGCTCTCCGAGAGCGCGGTCGAGGTGCCCTGTCTCGGGCACTGCGATCTCGCACCCGTCGTCCTGCACGGCGATGACGTCCTCGGCGGCGTCACGCACTCGACGAACGGGTTCCTGCTCGCAGCGGACGACCTGCGAGAACCGGCGCTAGTGACTCAGGAGGAAGTCATCGCGCTCCTCGAGGCCTCCGGCCTCACCGGGATGGGAGGCGCGGGCTTCCCCACCTGGCGCAAGTGGGACGCCGTACGACGGGAGCCCGGCCCGCGCGTGGTCATCGTCAACGCCGACGAGGGCGAGCCGGGGACGATCAAGGACCGCTACGTGATGGAGCTGCGCCCTCAGCTCCTCCTCGAGGGGCTCGCGGCGGCGATGCGCTTCTGCGAGACAGACGAGGCGTACATCTACCTGCGCGAGGAGTACGCGACCTCGCGCGCAGTGCTGCAGGAGGCGATCGCGGCGCGCGGGCTGCCGGTCGAGCTCGTGATCGGCGCCGGAGCGTACATCTGCGGCGAGGAGACGGCCATGCTCGAGTCGATGGAAGGGCGGCGGGGGATGCCGCGGCTGCGGCCGCCCTTTCCGGCGCAGTCGGGCTACCTCGGCCGACCGACGCTGATCAACAACGTCGAGACGCTCGCGCATGTCGCGCTCATCCTGAGAGGCGACTGGCAGCCGACCCGCCTCTGGTCGGTCTCGGGCGCCGTGGGCAAGCCAGGCTGCTACCAGGCGCCGCTCGACATCACTCTGCGGGAGCTGATCGACGGTTACGCGGGCGGACTCGCAGGCGAGCCGAGCGCGATCGTCCCCGGGGGCGCCGCCAGCGGGATCCTCCCGCCGGCTGCACTCGACGTACCGCTGACCCGCGAGGGCCTCGCGGAATGGGGCTGCGGGGTGGGCTCCGCCGCCGTACAGATCTTCCCGGCCTCGTACGCACCCGTTCGCCTCCTGGCCGAGACGATGCGCTTCTTCGCAGAGGAGTCGTGCCAGAAGTGCACCCCTTGCCGCATCGGCAACCGCGCACTCCACCACGTCGCCGCGGAGCTGGGGCACCGGCGCGCCCCGATGGCCCGCCACCAGATGGACGAGTGGCTGGAAGCAATGGTGCTGACCTCGATCTGCGGGCTAGGGCAGGCGGCCCCCATCCCCGTACGGAACGCGTTCAGGCACTGGCCGGAGCTGTTCGAGACAATGCCCGCATGATCGAGTTCACCCTCGACGGACGGACGGCCTCCGCGGCGCAAGGCGAGCTCCTCGTGCACGCTGCCGCCCGGAACGGCGTCTTCATCCCAACGCTGTGCCACGACGACAAGCTCGCGCCCTATGGCGGCTGCCGCATGTGCGTCGTGGGCGTCGAGGGGTCCCCTCGCCCCCTCCCGGCCTGTGCCACGCGCGTAACCGAGGGGATGGCGGTGTCCACCAATTCCGCCGTGCCGCAGCTGCGCAAGACGCTGACGGAGATGCTCCTCTCCGAGCACCTGAATGACGACCCGGGCGGGCGGCCGAACGAGCTCACCGATCTCGCCCACGAGCTCGGCGCCGAGGCGCCGTTTCTTCTCCCCGACGCGAAGCGGGAGCCGTACGACGACCGCAACAGGCTGATGGGCTACGAGCCGGACACCTGCATCCTCTGCAATCGCTGCGTGCGCTACACACAAGAGGTCATGCAGTGCTCGGCCCTCTCGCTGGAGGGCCGGGGGCCGGACGCGCGGATCGTTCCAACGTGGGAGCGCTCGTGGCTCGACACCGAGTGCGAGCTGTGCGGCGGCTGCCTCTCGACCTGTCCGACCGGCGCCATCTACGAGAAGTTCCTCGAAGGATCGGGGATCGAGGAGCGAGCGCTCGAGCAGACGAAGACGACGTGCACCTTCTGTGGAGTCGGGTGCCAGCTCGATCTCAACGTCGACCCGGAGACGAAGAGGATCGTCAAGGTCACCTCGAAGTCCGAGTACGCCTCGAACGAGGGCAACCTCTGCGTCAAGGGCCGCTTCGCCTTCAACTTCGTCCACCATCCCGACCGCCTGACCGAACCACTCGTCAGAGGAGAGGACGGAGAGCTGCACCCGACCAGCTGGGAGCATGCCCTCGAGGTCGCCGCGACCGGGCTGAAGGGGGTGATGGAGCGCCACTCGCCGCAGGCGGTCGGGGTCCTCGCCTCGGCGCGGCTGACGAACGAGGAGAACTACCTGATCCAGAAGCTCGCCCGGACGGGGCTCAAGACCCATTCCGTCCATTCCTGCGAAGCCACCTGACACGCTCCGACCCTCTACGGCCTGGTCAGGTCGTTCGGCAGAGGCGCTTCCACCAACTCGATCCCGGAGATCGAGAACGCCCGGTTCCTGCTCGTGATCGGTTCGAACACGACCGAGGCGCACCCGGTGCTGGCGCTCCGGATCAAGAAGGCGGTGCGGAAGGGCGCCACCCTCGTCGTCGCCGATCCGCGGGCGATCTGGCTGACCAAGCTGGCCAAGCGCCACCTGCAGCTCCGGCCCGGCTCCGACGTCTGGCTGCTGAACGCGATCATGCACGTGATCCTCGACGAGGGATTGCAGGACGACACGTACATCGCCTCCCACTGCGAGGACTTCGAGTCGGTGCGCGAGGTCGTCGCCCGGTACACGCCGGAGGAGGCCGAGCGTGTCACGGGCGTCTCGGCGGACGCGATCAGGGCCACCGCGCGCGAGTACGCCGGCGAGCGCCATGCCGCGATCTTCTACACGCTCGGGATCACGGAGCACGCCTGCGGCGTCGACAACATCTGGTCGCTCGCGAACCTGGTCCTGATGACCGGCCATCTCGGCTACGAGTCGACCGGCCTCAACGCGCTGCGCGGCCAGAACAACGTCCAGGGACTGAACGACTCGGGCGCCAACCCGCACTACTTCCCGGGCTACCAGCCCTGGGACGACCCCGACGTGCAGGCGAAGTTCGCCGATGCCTGGGGCGTCGACCTGCCGAAGCGTGCCGGGTACCGGCTCGACCAGATCATGTCCGGGCTCCACGACGGCCGCGTGAAGGCGCTCTACCTGATCGGCGAGAACCCCGCGCAGACCGAGCCGAACGCCAAGCACGTCGAGGAGGGGCTCGCGAAGCTCGAGTTCCTGGTCGCCCAGGACCTGTTTCTGAACGAGACCTCGACGCGGTTCGCCGACGTCGTGCTCCCCGCGTCGAGCTTCGCGGAGAAGGATGGCACCTTCACGAACACCGAACGCCGCATCAACCGCGTGCGCGCGGCCGTCCCGTGCCCGGGGAGCGCCCGCGGCGACCGGGAGATCGTGATTGCGCTCGCGAGGGCTCTGGGGTGCGACTGGCCCGACTACCCGGACGCCGAGTCGGTCTGGAACGAGCTCGCCGACCTTTCGCCGAACTGGTTCGGCGTCCGTTACCCCCGGCTGGAGGAGCACGGGATCCAGTGGCCGTGCCCGTCGCAGGACCATCCGGGAACGATGTTCCTCCACGAGGGCCACCCCTCGCTGCCCTCGGGGAAGGGCAAGTTCCATCCAGTCGAGTATCAGCCGCCGATCGAGGAGCCGGACTCCGAGTATCCGTTCGTGTTGTCGACCGGGAGAACGCTGTATCACTACAACTCCGGCGGGATGACCATGCGCGAGGACGGGATCACCGACAAGCAGCTCGATCCGTTCTTCGAGATCGCCGCCGAGGATGCGTCCGCGCTCGGCGTCGCCGAAGGCGAGTGGGTCCGCCTGGTCTCGCGCCGCGGGGACATCCGGGCCCGGGCGAAGGTGTCGCAACGCGTCTATCCGGGCCTCGTCTGGATGGCCCTCCACTTCGCCGAGGCAAGGGTGAACACGCTCACGCACGACGTCGGCGACCCGCTGATCGGGACGCCCGAGTACAAGGTCTCCGCGGTTCGGCTGGAGCGCGTCTGACCTCCCTCGCCGCCGCGCACGTCGAGCCGCTGCTCCGGGGCCGCATCGGGCGGCCCTACGTCTACCGGGTGCAGTGCGAGACGACCCAGCGGCTGCTCGACGCGGCGCAGCCTGAAGGGGCCGTCGCGGTCACGGAGGAGCAAACGCTCGGCCGCGGGCGCATGGGGCGTCGGTGGGAGGCTCCCGCCGGCAGCTCGATCCTCCTCTCGGTGCTGCTGAGACCGCCCGCCGATCGGCCCGCAGCGGAGCTGACGCTCGTGGCCGGGGTGGCGACGGCGATCGCCGTCGAGCAGGCGACTGGGCTCGCCGTGCAGATCAAGTGGCCGAACGACGTGATGCTGGACCGGCGCAAGGTGGCGGGCTGCCTGGCCGAGCTGAAAGAAGGCGCGGTCGTGCTCGGAATCGGCGTGAACGTGAACCAGACTCGGGTGGAGCTTCCCGTGGAGACCAAGGCCTCTGCCGGGTCGCTTCGCTCGCTGACCGGGCGCGTGTACGAGCGAGCCGCGATCGTCGCAACCCTTCTGCTCGAGCTCGAGCAGCGCTACGACGCCTGGCGGGAGCACGGGCTCGACGCGATCTACGACGACCTCGGCGCGCGGGACTTCCTCCGTGGACGCAGGGTCAGCGTCGACGGCGTCTCCGGCGTCGCGCAGATGATCTTGCGCGACGGCCGGCTCGAGGTCTCCACGGAGTCAGGCCTGGCGGTCGTCGAGAGCGGCGAGGTTCTGTTCGAGCGCTGACAGCTCGTCCGGCGTATTCGCGTTCACCAACAGGCGCGCGTCCGCCTCGACGACTCGGCGATTGACGCCGCGCAGAGAGAATTCCCCAGCCGCGAGGCGGCTCTCGAGCTCGGGGAGGTCGGCCTTCGCATAAGCGCCTGGGAGCGGCCCCGTCTGCGTGACCGCCCTGGCCTCGCCCAGCTCGCGCAGCAGCGCCGGCGTCACGAGCGGGCAATCCACGGGGAGGAAGACGGCGACCTCGGTCGCTGACGCGTGCAACCCGGCGATCACCCCGACGATCGGCGCCCGCGGCTCCCGCGGCTCCACGACGACCTCGAACGGGAGGTCGAGATCGCCTTTCCCGACCGCCAGGCGGTGCGGGAACGCATCCCCCAGCGTGCGCCAGCCACGCAGGGCCAGCAGCTCGCCGTCGAAGAGCGCAAGCGGCTTGGGCGCGCCGAAGCGCGCGGAGGCGCCGCCCACGAGCAACACGCCGGTTACGTAATCCGCCACGACTCCGTATAGACGTTGAGCGAGCCGCCCCGGACGAAGCCGCAGAGCGTGATCCCACGGTCGGTGGCGAGCTCGATCGCCAGCGACGAGGGCGCTCCGACTGCCACAAGGAGCGGGCAGCCGGACACAGCCGCCTTCTGGACGAGCTCGAAGGACAGGCGGCCGCTGACGCAGATGATCCAACGCGATAGCGGCAGCAGCCCGTCGAGGAACGCCCGGCCGACGACCTTGTCCAGCGCGTTGTGCCGGCCCACGTCTTCCCGCACGCAGAGCAACTCACCCTGCGACGAGAAGAGGCCGCTCGCGTGCAGGCCTCCTGTCGCTTCGAACGCAGCCTGCGCCGCGCGCAGGCGGTCGGGCAGCGTCACGACGAGCGCGGCCGGAACACTGAGGTCGCTCTCGATGCGCGGCGTCTCGAACGACACCGCCTCGAGCGCGCCCTTGCCGCAGACCCCGCATGACGACGATGTGTAGAAGCTCCGCTGCACCCGGCCAAGGTCGACTCCGGGCGCGTCCAGCTCGATCGTATTCGCCGCCAGGTCGTCGGGCACGCGGGCGGAAACGGGTTGCAGCCCCTCGGTCAGCGCAAAACCCAGCGCGAGCTCCTCGTCATGCCCCGGGGTGCGCATGGTCACCGCGACGGGCAACCCGCCGATTCGCAGCTCGAGCGGCTCCTCGACGGCGACGAGGTCGCCTGCCTCGCCGCCCGGCACGCGGATCACGGTCACGCGCGCCGTCGTGAGCGCAGGCGCCTCCACGAGCCGATCCTACTTCGCGCAGGTTTACGGCCGATGAGGCATCTCGGATGTAAGGAAATGATGAGCGAGCAATCCGCAGTCGACTTCGGTAGCGGGCTTCGTGCCCATCTCGGCCTCGAGCGCGCCGAGCTCGACCTCGTCCCGGAGCCCGAGGCGCCCGTGGAGCCAGTCGCCGCGACGGTGGACGCCCCCGGCCCGGACGCGGCGGTGACGGAGCAGTTCGAGGCCCTCGCAGCGCTCGAGGCCGAGCTGCTCGAGCGCGAGCGCAAGCTGACGCTGCGCGAGGCCACGCTGGCGAGCCGCGCCGGCAGTCTGCTCGCCGCCGCGCAGGCGCTCTACGACGACGTGCTCGGCGGCGGTCCCTCGCCTCACGACGACGAGCTCGGCCGCCTGCGGCGGCGGAAGAGCGTGGCCTGACGCCCGCATGCTGGCACGGATCCGCGAGGACCGACTGCTGCGGTGGAGCGCCTACGCCGCCGTGCCGTTCCTGTGGCTCGCGCTCGCGCTCCTGAACCCCTTCCTCCTGCTCGTGCCGCCGCTGATCACGCTCGCGCTCTGGAAGGCGATGCAGTACGAGATCCTGTCGCGCGTCGACCCGGTCGACGAGCCCGACTTCTTCTAGCTGCTCGCTACTCGACCGTGACCGTCTTCGCGAGATTGCGCGGCTGGTCGACGTTGAGGCCCTTCAGCCGTGCGATCCGGTAGGCCAGCAGCTGCAGCGGGATCACGGCGAGCACGGCCTGGAGGAACTTCGGCGTCTTCGGCACGTAGATGACGTCGTCGGCGTGGTGCTGGATGTCCTCGTTCCCGTCCGTCGCGATCGCGATCACGTGCGCACCGCGCGCCCGCACCTCCTGGATGTTCGAGACGAGCTTGTCGTACACGTGGATGTCCGTCGCCACGACGACCACCGGGGTGTCCTCGTCGAGGAGCGCGATCGGTCCGTGCTTCATCTCGCCCGCCGAGTACGCCTCGGTCGGGATATAGCTGATCTCCTTCAGCTTCAGAGCGCCCTCGAGCGCGACCGGCAGGCCGATGTGGCGTCCGAGGTAGAGGAAGAAGGGCTTGTCGACGAAGCGGCGCGCGATCTCCTCGATCGGATGGTCGCCGTCGAGGAACTGGTTGATCTTCTGCGGGAGCTCGTAGACCTTGTCGAGGATGAACGAGAGTTCGCCGGGCGGCATCGTCTCGCGGATCTGGGCGAGCTTCAGCGCGATCAGGTAGAGCAGCGACACCTGTGCGGTGAACGTCTTCGAGGCCGCGACGCCGACCTCCATGCCGCACCGCGTGAAGAGCACCGAGTCGACCTCCCGGGTGATCTGGGAGCCCATCATGTTCGTGATCGCGACCGTGCGCGCGCCCTTCTCGCGGGCAAGCTTCATCGCCTCGAGCGTGTCGCGCGTCTCGCCCGACTGGGAGATCCCGATCACGAGCGTGTTCTCGTCGATTACCGGGTTCCGGTAGATCCACTCCGACGCGATGTCTGGCTCGACCGGGATGCGGGCCCACTCCTCGATCACGTAGCGGCCGACGACGCCTGCGTGGTAGGCCGTGCCGCACGCGAGGATGACGATGCGGCGCAGATCCCTCAGCTCCTGCTCCGAATGGCCTAGCCCGTCCAGGACGAGCGTCCCGTGGCGGACGCGGTCACCGATCGTCTCCGCGACGGCCTCGGACTGCTCGTAGATCTCCTTGAGCATGAAGGTCTCGTAGCCACCCTTCTCGGCGCCTTCCTCGTCCCAGTCGAGCTCGACCGGCTCGTGCTCGACACTCGTGCCGTCGGCGCGCGTGAAAACGGCGCCCCCGGGCGTGACCGCCACGATGTCGCCGTCGTCCGGGAACTGCACGAGGCGCGTCTCGCTGAGGAACGCAGCCGCGTTCGAGGCCAGGAACATCTCGCCCTCGCCGATCCCGACGACGAGCGGCGTCTGGTGCCGGGCGGCCACGAGCTCGTCGGGATGGTCGTGATGGATGACGACGAACGTGAAGTGGCCCTCGAGCTCGGTGAAGGTGCGGCGCACGGCCTCGGCGAGGTCGCCCGCGTAGTGGCGCTCGATCAGGTGGACGACCGTCTCGGCGTCCGTCTCCGACGTGAACGTGTGGCCGTCCGCGAGCAGGCCGTCGCGGAGCTCCCGGTAGTTCTCGACGATGCCGTTCAGGACGATGGAGAGCTTGGCGCCGTCGCAGCCGATCAGGGGGTGCGCGTTCGCCTCGGTGACAGCTCCGTGCGTCGCCCAGCGAGTGTGGCCGAGGCCGTGCGTCGCGCGGGAGCCATTGGGGCCCGCCGCGACCTTGAGGTTCTGGAGGTTGCCGATCGCCCGGACGTAGTCGAGTCCGTCGGCCTCCCTCAGCGCGATCCCGGCGGAGTCGTACCCGCGGTACTCGAGACGCTCGAGCCCTTGCAGGAGAAGCGCCTTGCACTCTCTGGGCCCGACGTAACCGATGATTCCGCACATCTCAAGCCCCCTATTCCCGACTCACCCGGGGCCAACCTCCCCCGAGAACGCAAAAAGCCCGGCAAAGCTCCCGACACGACGCGGGCTAGCCGAGCTCCCTCTTGACGAGGGACGCAATCCTACCACAGAGGTCCTGAGCCAACTCCTCCGTCTCGGCCTCGCCGAGCACGCGGATCAGTGGCTCGGTGCCCGAGGCGCGCACGAGGACGCGGCCGCTGCCGTTGAGCTCCGCGTTCAGACGCTCCGCCTCCGCAAGAGCGTCCGCCGGCACCTCCCGGCGCGCGACCCGCACGTTCTCCTTGGCCTGGGCGTAGCGCGGCATCACAGCCGCGGCCTCGGCGAGCGTGCGACCCGCGACAGCTCCGCAGAGCAGTAGCGCCGCCGCGAGTCCGTCACCCGAGACATGGTCGCGTAGGCAGATGATGTGCCCGGACTGCTCGCCGCCGAGAATCGCGTGCTCGCGCCGGAGTGCCTCGAGCACGTATCGATCCCCAACCGCGGTGGTCACGACCCGGATGCCCCGCTCCTCCATCAGGCGGTGGAAGCCGAGATTGGTCATGACGGTGACGGCGACGACGTCGACTCCGAGGTGCAGAGCGAGGATGGCGAGGATCTGGTCGCCGTCGACCACGTTCCCATCGCGGTCGACGGCCAGCATGCGATCGCCGTCGCCGTCGAAGGCAACCCCGAGATCGAGCCCGCCGGCCGTGACGGTCTCCTGGAGCAGCGCGAGGTCGGTGGCGCCGCAGCCGCTGTTGATGTTGTCGCCGTCGGGAGCGGCGCCGATCGCCGTCACCTCGGCGCCCAGGTGCTCGAACGCCTCCGGCGCGATGTCCGAGTAGGCGCCATTGGCGCAGTCGACGGCGATTCGCAAGCCCGAGAGGTCCGTCCCGAAGCGCTCGACGACGTGCTCGAGGTAGCTGTCCGTGGCGACGCCGACCCGGTCGATGGCGCCACCGCCGCGGGCCGGAGCGTCGAGCAGCGCTTCGATCTCCTCCTCCGACTCGTCGCTCAGCTTGTTGCCGGAGCGGTCGAAGAACTTGACGCCGTTGTACTCCGGCGGGTTGTGCGACGCGGAGATGACGACGCCGAGGTCGAGCGCGAGGAGGGCCACGGCTGGGGAGGGCAGAACCCCGGCGAGGACGGCGTTGCCGCCTGCGGAGACCACGCCCCGTGCGAAGGCCTCCTCGAGCTCTGGCCCCGAGGCGCGCGTGTCGCGGCCGACGAAGACGCGGCCCCGCCCGGACCAGAGGGTCGCAGCCTTGCCGAGCTGCTCGACGAGCTCGACGGTCAGGTCCGCGCCGACAACACCCCGGACGCCGTCCGTCCCGAAATAGCGGCGCAAGAGCGGGTTAGCGCTTGGAGAACTGGGGCGCCTTGCGCGCCTTGTGGAGGCCGGCCTTCTTCCGCTCGACCTTGCGTGCGTCGCGCGTCAGGAACCCCTCCCGCTTCAGCGGCAGGCGCAACTCCGGATCGGCCTCGACGAGCGCGCGCGCGATGCCGTGACGGACGGCGCCGGCCTGGCCGGACGAGCCGCCGCCGTGGACGCGGACGCGGATATCGAAGGTGCCCTCGACCCCAGCCGTCTTCAGCGGGGCGAGCGCCGCCATGCGGTGCGTCATGCGCGGGAAGTAGTCCTCGAGCGTGCGGCCGTTGAACCAGGTCTTGCCGTCGCCCGGACGCAGGATCACGCGCGCGACGGACGTCTTGCGCTTGCCGGTGCCGAGGTATTGCGCCTGCTCTGCCACTACTTGACCTCCAACGTCTTCGGTGCCTGAGCTTCGTGCGGATGCACGGGGCCGGCGTAGATCTTCAGCTTGTTGATCTGCTGGCGCGACATCCGGTTGCGGGGAAGCATGCCCTTGACGGCCTTCCTCAGCACCTCGGTCGGACGGCGGTCGAGCTGCTCGCGCAGCGTCCGCGAGCGCAGGCCGCCCGGATAGCCGGAGTGGCGGTGGTACATCTTCTGGTCGAGCTTCTGGCCGGTGACCGCGATCTTCTCCGCGTTGACGACGACCACGAAGTCACCGGTATCGACATGAGGCGTGTACTGCGCCTTGTTCTTGCCGCGCAGGGTGTCGGCGATCTGCGTCGCGAGCCGCCCCAGCGTCTTGCCTTCGGCGTCGACGACGTACCAGTCACGACTGACCTCACCGGGCTTGGCTGTCCATGTCTTCTGAAGTGTCATGTCTTCTGACGTGTCATTTCACAGAAAGAGGGCGCACATCGGGTGCGCCGGCGGCGGATTGTAGCAGGATCCAAAGTGCCGGAAACGCCACGAAAGCGGTCGCGGAGAAGGCGAGTGCCTCGACACCGAACTGGCTGTAGGCGACCCCGCCGACGAGCACGAGCGTCGCACCGGTGAAGCTCGAGAGCTGGTCAGTGAGGCCGATCAGCTTCCCGCGCTCCGCGGGCAGGGCGCGGTCCGCGAGCTCCGTGACGGCTGCGACGTAGGAGACGTTCCAGCCGAGGCCGAGCAGGAAGAGCGACGCCGAGGTCCAGGCAACGCTCTCGAACCAGGCCAGCCCGAGCGTGGAGAGCGCCATCAGCAGGAGGCCGGTCACCTGGCCCGGGCGGCGCCCGAGCTTGTCGATCAGCTGGCCGATCACGAGCACGAGCGCGTACATGCCGACGATGTGGAGGCTGATGACCGTGAACACGTCGGACTGGTGGTGCCCATGGTCGATCACGAGATACCCGGTGAGGTTCATCACCGAGACCATGCCGGCGAAGCTGGCCACCGCCGCTACGAGCGAGGTGAGGACTCCGGGCCGGCGCAGGATCTCGCGCAGCGCGGCGGGCTCGCCTTCCAGCGCGCCGCTGTCTGCGTACAGCTTGCGGGCGATCGTGCGCGGGTCGGGGCGGACGAGCAGGACGAGCGTGAGCCCGACGACCATGATCGCGGCGGCCGCGATCCACGGAACGACGAGCGCATCCGTGTCGAGGTCCTTGCCCGCGAAGAGCGGGCGGAAGACGAGCGGGCCGAGCGCCGCGCCGAAGAGCGCACCGAAGAGCACGTAGGAGATGCCTCTTGCCCTGCGTTCCGGCGGATACATGTCCGCGGCCGCAGCCCGTGCGAGAAGGATCGTGCCCTGCGACATGCCGACGAGCCCGAACCCGGCCACGACGAGCGCGGCCGACTCGACCTCACAGCCGAGCGCAGTGGTGAGGCAGCCCGCGATCCCCGCGACGCAGCCTCCGGCAAGCACCGGGATCCGGCCGAGCCGGTCCATCAAACGTCCCGCCGGCAGCGCGGCGAGCGCTCCTGCGGTGAGGAAAATCGCCGGCCCGAGGCCGAGGATGCCCTCGATCCCCGTCACGAGCACCAACGTGATCGTCGCGACGGCGACCGCGAGCTGAACCATGCCGGAGAGGCAGGTCAGCGTGGCGGCGAGCAGGACGGTGTTGCGGCGAATCGGGAAGCTGTCCACCGAACCGAGCCTATAGTCCGCGACTCAGCGCTCGGGCACGCAGACCCTGTCGTCCGGGCCGACTAGCTCGTCGAAGCGCTTGTTGAACACCTGGTCGGCGGTCGCGTCGTAGCGGTAGAGGCCCTTGCCTTCCCACCGGACGATGGGCGTCACCCCGGGGCCCATCACCGTCACGCGATGCCGCTCGCCGTTCCCGGGCCCGCGCGGCTGCCTCGACGGATAGCCGGGGGGTGGCGCCTGGGCGACGAAGCTGTAGCAGAACGCCCCATTGCGCACGTGCGTGACGATGGCCGTATCGCGCTTCCAGCCCGGCCCGTAGACGGAGTTGAAGGTGTCGATGTAGACGAAGCGCGCGTAGGGATCGTTCCGCGTGGCTGACGGCGTCCGGAACCCGTACACGGGCTCGCCGAGATACCTGAGACGGCCGAAGAGGCCCTGGAGGCTGGCGCCGTACGTCCAGTTGGGCGAGACCTCCAGTTGGGGCAGCGGTCCCGACCAGTGGGAGACGTGGAGCTCGCGGGCCGAGTGCCGCGGCAGAAAGGGCTCGAAGCCGCGCATGGGCGCCAGCCGCTGCCAGCTCTGAAGCGCCCAGTAGGAGCCGTCCGGGGCCTTGCAGGCAGCGACGAGGAGCACGAGCGCGGGGCCGTCGTACGGGCGACACCTGTTCCGGAAGGACCGCGCATACGAGGCACTGCCGTGCATGCGCCAACCGCCGCTGTAGTCCAGCTCGAACTTCACCTGCGGCCGCTGGGGATCCGGCGCCCGTGCGTTCATCGCCCCGCGGACGACGACGTCGCGACGCGCACCGTTCGTCTTGCGGTAGCTGATGAGCGCCTCGCCCCGCGCGTTGACCTTCAGCGACAGCAGAGTGACGTCGAAGTCGCCGAGGTACTCGCTGCCGGCGCTAGGCGAAGCCGTGAGCGCCGCGGCGAGGAAGAGGAGAAGAACGGCTCGGAGCAGGCGCCTCTCCTGGCCGGCTCGGTGCCCTTTTACTCCCACTCGATCGTGGACGGCGGCTTCGAGCTGATGTCCAGAGCGACCCGGTTGACGCCGGGGATCTCGTTGATGATCCGGCTCGAGATCGTCTCCAGCAGGTCGTACGGCAACCGGGCCCAGTCGGCGGTCATCGCATCCTCGGACGTGACGGCGCGGATGACGATCGGGTACGCGTAGGTGCGCTCGTCGCCCTGCACGCCGACGGACTTGATCGCCGGCAGCACGGCGAAGCTCTGCCAGAGATCGCGATAGAGCCCGGCGCGTCGGACCTCCTCCTGCAGCACGGTGTCGGCCGCGCGGAGGATGTCGAGACGCTCGCGCGTCACCTCGCCGATGATCCGGATCGCGAGCCCGGGGCCAGGGAACGGCTGGCGCCAGATCATCCGCTCCGGCATCCCGAGCTCCTCCCCCACCCGGCGCACCTCGTCCTTGAAGAGGAGACGCAACGGCTCCACGAGGTCCATGGCCATGTCTTCCGGAAGGCCGCCGACGTTGTGGTGCGACTTGATCTTGGCCGCGACACCGTCGGTCCCGCCGGACTCGATCACATCCGAGTAGAGCGTCCCCTGGACGAGGAACCTGATGTCCCCGAGCTTGCCCGCTTCCTCCTCGAAGACGCGGATGAACTCCTCGCCGATGCGGCGGCGCTTCTCCTCGGGCTCGTCCACGCCCTCGAGGCGAGCGAGGAAGCGATCCTGCGCCTGGACGTGCACGAGCGGCACGTGGAAGTGGCCGCCGAACGTCTCAGCGACCTGCTCCGCCTCGTTCGAGCGCATGAAGCCGTGGTCGACGAAGACGCAGGTGAGCTGGTCGCCCACCGCCTTGTAGACGAGCAGCGCCGCAACCGCTGAGTCGACGCCGCCGGAGAGCCCGCAGATCACCCGCTCCGACCCGACCTGCGCGCGGATGCGCTCGACCTGCTCCTCGATCACGGCCGCGGGCGTCCAGGCAGGCGGCGCGTCCGCGACCCCGTAGAGGAAGTTCTTCAGCACGTCCTGGCCGTGCGGGGTGTGGACGACCTCGGGATGGAACTGGACGCCGTAGAGCCGCCGCGCGGGATCCTCGAAGGCGGCGACCGGCGTGGACGCCGACCGGCCGGTAATGGTGGCGCCCGCGGGCGGCGTGACGACCGTGTCGCGGTGGCTCATCCACACCGTCTGTTGCGGCGGCAGTCCCGTGAAGAGCGCTCCCGCGCCATCCTCGAGCTCGGTCTTGCCGAATTCCGAGGCACCGGTGCGGGCGACTTCCCCACCGAGCTCGAGCGCCATCAGCTGGGCGCCGTAGCAGATGCCAAGCGTTGGAATCCCCAGGTCGAAGATGTCTTCGTCGACGCGCGGCGCTCCCTCGGCGTAGACGGACGCGGGGCCACCCGAGAGGATGATCGCGACCGGGTTCCGTTCGCGCGCCTCCGCTGCGGAGAGCGTGTGCGGCACGAGCTCGGAGTAGACGCGGGCGTCGCGAACCCGGCGCGCGATCAGCTGCGCGTACTGCCCGCCCAGATCCAGCACCAGCACCGGCCGCTCCTCGGCGGCCGGTGCAGCAGGCGGGACGGTGATCGGCAGCGGGTGGACGGTCGCCATTACTGCCGCCGGTAGTTCGGCGAGTCCTTCGTGATCGTGACGTCGTGCGGGTGGCTCTCGCGCAGGCCGGCCCCCGTGATGCGCACGAAGCGGGAGTCGAGCTTGAGCGCCTCGATCGTCGGGGCGCCGCAGTAGCCCATCGCCTGTCGGACTCCGCCGACGAGCTGATAGAGGATCTGCCGGACCGCGCCCTTGTAGGGAACGCGCCCCTCGATTCCCTCGGGCACGAGCTTGTCGACGTCCTCCACGTCGCCCTGGAAGTAACGGTCCTTCGAGAACGAACGGGCCTTCATCGCGCCGAGCGAGCCCATCCCGCGGTACTCCTTGAAGCGCTCGCCCTGGACGAGGATGACGTCGCCCGGGCTCTCGTCGGTGCCGGCGAGCATCGACCCGAGCATGACGCTGTCGGCGCCGGCCGCGAGGGCCTTCGCGATGTCGCCCGACGACGTCATGCCGCCGTCGGCGATCACGGGCACGCCGTGCCGGAGGGCCGTCTCGGCGCAGTCGAAGACCGCGGTCACCTGCGGCACGCCGACGCCTGCGACGACGCGCGTCGTGCAGATCGAGCCGGGCCCGATCCCGCACTTGACCGCATCCGCACCCGCGTCGATCAGCGCCTCGGCAGCCTCGGCGGTGGCGATGTTTCCCGCGATCACCTGCACGTCCCACTCCGACTTGATCCGCCGCACCATCTCGACGACCGACGCCGAGTGGCCGTGCGCGGTATCCACGACCAGCACGTCGACCTCCGCGCCGACGAGCGCACCGGCACGCTCGAAGGCGTCCCCGCCGACGCCGACCGCCGCGCCGACCCGGAGCCGCCCCTGCTCGTCCTTGGTCGAGAGCGGAAACTCGATCCGCTTCTGGATGTCCTTGACCGTGATCAGGCCGCGAAGCCGCCCCTCGTCGTCGACGACGGGCAGCTTCTCGATCTTGTGACGGTGCAGCATCGCGTTCGCCTCGTCCAGCGTCGTCCCGACGGGAGCCGTCACCAGCTCGCGTGACGTCATCAGGGCGGAGACGGGTTGGCGGGTGTTCGACTCGAAGCGGAGATCGCGGTTGGTCAGGATCCCGAGGAGCACGCCCGCGTCGTCGGTAATCGGCACGCCGGAGATCCGGTAGCGCTCCATCAGCTCCAGGGCCTCGGCCACCAGTGCGTCCGGGCGGAGCGTGACGGGCTCGACGATCATCCCCGACTCCGAGCGCTTCACCTTGTCGACTTCACTGACCTGGTCCGGGATCGAGAGGTTGCGGTGCAGGATGCCGATCCCCCCCTCACGGGCCAGCGCGATCGCCAGGCGCGCCTCGGTGACGGTGTCCATGGCCGCGGAGACGATCGGGATCTCGAGCGCGATCGTCCGGGTCAGACGGGTCGCCGTGCGCACGTCGTTCGGCAGCACGGAAGACTCCGCAGGCACGAGGAGGACGTCATCGAAGGTGAGGCCTTCACGGCCGAACTTCTCCTCGAACGAAAGCTCCTGCCCCTCCAAGGAGAACAGGGTAACACCCGCTTTGGACGGGACCGGGTTACCCGACTGGAGCGAGCTCTGCGAGCTCGATGCCCGCCACGAAGCGGCCGACGTCGCGCGGATCGAAGCGGCCGGCGCCGACCTCGAGGGTGGACGCAGCACCGGCGGCGACGGCCAGCCGGAGGGCGTCCTCCGCCGACTTTCCGGTCAGCTGCGCGGCGATGAACTGCGCGAGCAGCACGTCGCCAGCACCCACGACGGACACCGCTTCGATGCTCGGCGCGACCGCCCGGTAACGCTTGACCTGGCGGTCCTCGCGGAAGAGTGCATAGCACCCCGACTCGAGCGTGATGTGCACGTTGCGCGCACCGAGCTCCGCGATCGCGTCGAGGGCCATGAGGAAGTCCTCCTCGTCCTCGAGCTCCTGGCCGACGACGTGCTCGGCCTCGCGCTGGTTCGGGGAGACGAGCCACGGCTCGGCTTCGATCCCGAGCCGAAGCGGCTGGCCCTCCGAGTCGAGGACGACCTGGACGCCCTGCCGGTTCAGATCGCGCACCGCCTCGGCGTAGAAGTCCTCCTCCACACCCCGCGGCAACGATCCCGCGAAGACGACCGCGTCCGCGCCTCGCGAAAGATAGTGCAGCTTCTCGAGCAGCATCTCCAGCTCGTCGGTGGTGACCTTCGGGCCCCACTCGTTGATCTCGGTATACGAGCTCTCGGTCGGGTCCACGACCGCGGTCGACGTTCGGGACTCCTCGCCGATGCGAACGAAGTCGTTCAGGATCGCCTCGGCCGTCAGCTCTTCGACGATGCGCGTTCCGGTGCGGCCGCCGGCGAGGCCGGTCGCGACGACGGGTACGTCCAGCCTCTTCAGCGCCCGGGCGACGTTGATGCCCTTGCCCCCGGCGAGCGTGAGCACCTGGCTCGCGCGGTGGCGGTGCTCGCGCTGGAAGTTCGGCACGGTCAGCGTGCGGTCGAGTGCGGCGTTCAACGTGACGGTGACGATCATCCGAAGAGCCCCCCTAGGTGGTCGAGCGTTCGTCCCGCATAGAAGCCTACGCGCCCGAGCGTCCCCGGCCGCCCGACGGCGTTCGCAGCCACGAGCGGGGACCGGGCGATCACGGCGCCGCGGTCGAGCACCTGCACCTCGCCCAGCCGCTGGCCCTTTCGCACGGGCAGGGGGGCTTCGACCGCCAGCACCACCCGCTCCTCGAGCGGCCGCTCGACGTGGATCACGCGGAGCGCAGGCCTGGCCGCGACGGCGCTGACCGCACGCTTCCCGTACGCGGTGCGAACCGTGCCGTAGGTGCGCGCGCCGTCGATCGCCCACACGGTCCGGTAGCGCGAGAGGCCCCAGGTGAGCAGCGCAGCCAGGTCGCTGTTACGGCCGCTGCGGGACTCGCCGCCGAGCAGAGTGGCGTAGATCGTGACGCCACCGCCCCGGGCCGCCGCGACCTCCGACCAGCCGGCCCCGTTCGTGTGTCCCGTCTTGACGCCGAGCAGGCGTGGGAACGTGGAGAGCAGGTCGTTCCACGTGTGCAATCGGCGGCCCGCTGCCGTGGTGTCGATCAGCCGTACGGTCTCGCGAACGAACGGCTTGTGCATCGCCACGCGCGCAAGCTTGGTCAAGTCGCGTGCGCTCGAGAAGTGCCCCGGCGCGTCGAGGCCGTCGGGATTTGCGAAGTGCGTGTCCGTGAGCCCGAGCTGCCGGGCCCGATCGTTCATCAAGTCCACGAAGCGGCTCACCGAACCGCGGCCCACGAACGCGGCGATCGCATTCGCGGCGTCGTTCGCGCTCTGGACGAGGGCTGCGCGAATGAGGTCGCGCAGGGTGACCCTCTCGCCCGGACGCAGGTTGATCGTCGACTCGCCGATCGATGCGCTGCGCGAGGAGATCGTGGCCACGTCCTCCAGTGAGGCATGTTCGAGCGCGACGAGCACCGTCATCAGCTTCGTGATCGAGGCCATGGGCAGCTGCTCGCGCTCGTGCTGCGCGGCGAGCACCTCGCCGGTGCCGCCGTTCTGGACGACGTACGCCTCCGCGTCGACCGGCGGGGGCGCGGCAGCCGCGACGACTGCGAGCACGAGCGCCGCGGCGAGAGCCAAGAGGAAGGCGACCCGCTTCACGCGGCGGGCACTCTACTTGACGCGGATTCGCTGCCCGACGCTCAGCGCGACAGGGTCGATATCGGGGTTGAGGACGAGCAGTTGCTCGACAGTCGTGTCGTGCTCGTCCGCGATCACGGCCAGCGTGTCGCCCGCCTCGATCACGTAGAACTCGCCGCCGGCCGGAAGCGGCGTGGTGCCGGTCCCGGTGCTCCGCGGCTCTTCGTTCGTGGTCGGAGCGAGCTCGGTCGTGGCCGCCGCCGTTGGCGTCGCCGCGGTTTCGCCGCTGTCGAGGCCCGAGCGGACGAGCAGGATCGCGACCGTCACCGCGAGCAGGAACGCGGCCGGGGCCGCATACCGCGCCAGCCGGTCCTGACCGCGCATCACCAGCCCGAGACCGACCAGACCTCGGACCGCAGCCGGGCCGCCTCGGCGCCGGCGGCCGAGCGCCAGTCCTCGGCGCCGCCGCGGTAGGCGAAGATCACGGAGCGTGAGGCCGTCACGAGTGCGCTGGCCGGTCCGCTCGTGAACGCGCGGGCGACGTCGCGTGGGCCTGCCCCCTGTGCGCCGATGCCCGGTAGGAGCAGAACCGAGCGCGGCAGCAGCCGACGCGCCTCCGTGACCACTCGAGGCGCCGTCGCGCCGACGACGGCGCCGACGCTCGACAGCCCACGCTCGCCGACGAGGTCCGCTCCCCAGGCAGCGACGAGCTCCGCCATTTGCTGCCAGACGCGCCGCCCGTCGGAGAGAGTGAGCTCTTGGACATCGGTGGCACCGGCGTTCGACGTGCGCACGAGGCAGAAGATGCCCGCCCCGTGCAGTCGGCACGCCTGCAGGAACGGCTCGACCGAGTCCCCGCCGAGGTAGGTGTTCACGGTCAGCGCGTCTGCGAGCGGCTCCTCCGCGTCGCGCGGCTCGAGGTAGGCCGCTGCATAGGCGCGAGCGGTGGAGCCGATGTCCCCCCGCTTGCCGTCGGCGATCACGAGCACGCCGGCCGCGCGGGCGTAGCCGCTCACGCGCTCCAACGCCGCCATCCCGTCGGAGCCGAGTGCCTCGAAGAACGCCACTTGCGGCTTGACGGCGACGACGTAGGGGCTCACCGCGTCCACGATCCCGCAGCAGAAGCGGGCGACCGCGTTCGCGGCGGCAGCACGGCCGAGCACGGCCTCGCCGCGCAGCTCCACCGGGAGCAGGTCGAGACGTGGATCCAGCCCGACGACGAGCTGGCTGCGCTTGCGCTCGACCGCCTCCGCGAGCCGGTCGGCGAAGGTCGCGGTGGCCACGGACGCCATGAGGCAAGGCTACGCGGCTGCTCGGACCTCTGCGAGCGGGATGACGCGAAGCTCGGGCGGTGGCCGGCGCAGGATCCCTCCGATCAGGAGCAGCTCGTCCGCGTCTGCGGGGTCGAGCGACGCTTCCGAGCGCGCCACGGCCGCGAGCCCTGCCTCCAGCTCGAGCCGCCCTCCCTCGCCGGCCAGCAACGTCCGCGCCGCGACGACTCGTCCGCCCGAGATGAAGAACGCGCGCCGAAAGCCTGGCTCGGCCGCCGGCACGAGGAGGCACAGCTCGAGCGCCCGCAGGCGGTCGAGCTCGGCCAGCGCCCGTGCAATGTCCTCCAGCGCCGCAATCCGGTCACGCAGCCGCGCGGCATCCTCGAAGCGGAGGTCGTGCGCCAGCCGCCTCAGCTTCGCGCGCAGCGCCGGCAGAGCATCGGCCGGCGCGCCGTCCCAGTCTCCGAGCGCACGCGCGGCGGCCTGCGCGCGCCGTCGGCTGTTCAGAGGTCCATGCGGTCCCGGCGTTTCGGTCACACACCAGCCGGCCCCGCGCCGGCGGAGGTAGACGTGGCGGTCGGGCCTCGTGCTTCGCGCGTTCGCCGGCGGGCGGAGCTCGCGGAGCAGACGGAGCTCCTCGAGCCCGGCCTCGAGCTCGGACCCGAGGACACGCCACTCGACGCGCTCCAGCGCGCCGAGCGCCGCCTCCACCGCCGGCCGCTGCCGGTCGGTGCGGAAGTACGAGCCCAGGCGGCTTCGCAGGTCGCGCGCCCGGCCGACGTAGAGCACCTGCTCGTTGCGGTCTCGGAAGAGGTAGACCCCGGGACTCGTCGGGGCCCCCGCGACGAGACTGCGCTTGCCAGCGAGCCGCCGGGCGCGTGGCGCGGAGAGATCAACGAGCTCGGCGACCGTCGTCGCACCCGTTTCCTGGGCGAGGCCGATCAGCGCGAGCAGGATCTCCGCCGTGGCCTCGGCGTCCGCCAGTGCCCTGTGACACGGCTGCGCCGCCGTGCCGAAGAAATAGGCGAGCGACGAGAGCCCGACTCGCTTCTGGCGGCCCGCGAGCAGCCGGCGCGCGAGCCAGACGGTGTCGACGACGGGCGCCACGATCCGCCTGCCGGTGAGGCGCTCGACCTCCCGATCGAGGAACGCCATGTCGAAGCGTGCGTTGTGCGCGACCAGCACGGCGTCGCCTGCGAACTCGAGGAAGCGGCGCATCGCCAGCTCGACCGGCGGCGCCCCGTGCAGCGCGCGTGGCTCGATCCCGGTCAGGGCGGCGATCGGAGCCGGCAAGGGGCGGCGCGGGTTGACGAGCGTCTCGAACCGCTCCTCGAGCTCGAGTTCACGTACCCGAACCGCACCGATCTCGCAGATCGCGGACGTGCGGGGCGAGAGGCCGGTGGTCTCGAGGTCGACGACGACGTAGGTCGCATTCTCCAGCGCAACCGCTGCACCGGGCGCTTCCGCGAGGCCGACGCTGGCACCGCGCCAGGCGAGGCGTGCATCCCCGTCGACCACATCGGCGAGGAGCGACCGCGCAAGCCCGGTCGGCACGTGACGCAGCGCGTACAGCGTCTGCGCCGCTACCTCCGCGGGAACCGGCCCGTGCCTAGCCTCGACGAGCTCGACGAGGCGGTCGGCGGCGTCGAAGGAGAGCTGCACCCCGCGAGCTTAGGCGAACATACGTTCGCCTGCAAGCGCAAAAAGAGGGCCGCTCCCAGGTAGCGGAGCGGCCCTCTAATCCTCGGAGATGCAGCCGGGGCTCTACCCGCCCTTGACGGCCGCCTTCAGCTGACTACCGGCCGAGAACTTCGGCACGGTCGCCGCCGGGATATGCACCTTCTGGCTCGGGTTGCGCGGATTGACGCCCTCGCGCGCGGCCCGCTCGCTCGTGGAGAACTTGCCGAAACCCGTGAAGGTGATCGAGTCGCGCTTCTTCAAGGCGTCGGTCACGCAATCGAGGACGGCGTCCACCGCGGCACCCGCATCCCGCCGCGAAAGACTCGACTTCGCTGCGACCGCGTCAACGAACTCCTGTTTCGTCACTTGCGACTCCTTCTTTCGTGGGACGTACGCTTAAACCGCGGCAACCCTAACAGCAGCGTCGGACTGCCTCAACGGTTCTATGGCTCAACCATGCGGGTTTTGCATGCTCGTAGCGGCCGGAACGAGGTCGCTCGAGGTGTAGAGGGACCGCAGCCGAACGCCGAGGCGGGCCAACTCGTCTGCGCCTCCCTCCTCGCGGTCGACGACGCAGATGGCGTTGCGAACGACGAGCCCCGCCTCCCGCACGGCTTCGACGGCTTCGGCAAGCGCGCCTCCGGAGGTGACGACGTCCTCGATCAGGCAGACGAGCTCGCCCGCCTGGAACGGTCCCTCGAGGCGATTGGCGGTGCCGTACTCCTTGGCCGTATCCCGGACGATCAGGAACGGAAGTCCCGAGGCGAGGGACGCCGAGGCCGCGAGCGCGACGGCCCCGAGAGCGGGCCCAGCCAGGCGGATGGCGTCCGGCTCGTGCAAGCGGACCGCCGCCGCGAGGCGCTCGCCGAGCGGTCCGAGCAGCTCCGGCAGCGTCTCGAAGCGGTACTTGTCCAGGTAGTAGCTGGAGCGACGCCCGGAACGCAGGAGAAAGTCGCCTTCGAGCAGTGCGTGCTCGCGCAGGCGCGCGCCGAGCTCGTCCATGGGATCAGAGCACGCCGCGTGCCACGGTGAGCAGGCGCTCGGCCTCGGGGGCGCCGCGCTCGAGCGTGACCATGGAGCCGTCGGCGTAGTAGAGGTGGACACGCTCGCGGCGGACGCCACGGCGACGCGACAGGAACAGGATCGGCCCACCCACGAAGAGCAGGAGAGCGGCGAGCCTACGCATCGTCATCGGACTTGGGCTTCGCGGCGCGTCGCTTCCGCGCCGGTGCAGGCTCCGACTCAGCGAGCGAGCGCAGGCATGTCTTCAGGTCGTAGAACACGAGGCCGGACGTGGGCTCGGGAGTCGTCGTCGCGACGATGCTCCGGCCGTTCTCCCGGGCGACGAAGACGCTCCCTTCCCGCAGGGCGGCCTCGAGCTGGGTCAGCTCGCGCCCGTTGGAGGCGGAGCGCTGCTCGGCCCCTTCGAGCAGGTCGAGGGCCGCACGCGCGATCCGCGCGCTGTGCTCCGGGTCGGCGAGCGTCGACGCGATCACCTCGCCGGCATCGTCGAGGACAACGGCTGCCTCCACCCGGGACGAGATCTCGGTCAGATCGGCGAGAGCGGCGGCTGCATCCATCGAGGGAGACGCTAACAGAGGCCCATACTGCTGCTGTGCGCAGACCGTTCGCCCAGCCGCTCGCGAAGTTCTACGCCGACCGTGGCCCTCATCTGGCCGCCATGATCGCGTACTTCGGCCTGCTCTCGTCCGTCTCGCTGATCTTCCTCGCCCTCGCCCTGCTCGGCTTCACCGGTCGCGCCGAGGAGTCGAGCTACCTCGTCCGCGAGCTCCAGCATCTCTTCCCCTCCCAATCGATCAACGACATCGTGCGGGTCGTCGACACGATCACCTCGAATGCCACGACGCTCGGGATCATCGGGGGAGCAGCCCTCGTCTGGACCTCCTTGTCGCTCTTCAGCGTGCTCGAGTCGGCGTTCAACATCGTCTACGGGCGCCCGAACCGCTCCTTTTTGAGGGGCAAGTTCCTCGCGACGCTGTTCATGGCGGGGTCGATGGTCGTGCTTTTCGTGGCCCTCGTCGTCGGATCGGTCGGCTACGACTTCCTGAAGCGGTTCGCTCCCGGCTTCGTCGCCAACGCCGTCGTCGCCTACGGCGCGTCCGTCGTCGTATCGACCGCAGCCGTCTTCGTCTTCCTCGTCGTCGCCTATGAGCGGCTGACCAACGCCAACCTCTCGTTGCGGGAGGTCTGGTCGGGCGCGTTGATCGGAGCCGTCCTCCTGCAGGGCTCCTTCCAAGTGCTGCCGCTCTTCGTTCGTTTCTCGAGCGAGGTGGTGGCGGTGCAGGCGCTCGGCGCGACGGCGCTCCTCCTCGTGTGGCTCTACGTGATGGCGAACGCAATCGTCTTCGGCGCCGAGGTGAACTGGTCGTACGGCCGCCGCGAAGAGGACGACGTCGACGGCCTGGCCTAGTTCCCGGGCTTCAGGGCGGCGGCGGCGCGGGCACGGTGCGAGTGCTGACGCTTCCAGGCGTCCCCCAGCTGGGCCACGGTCCGCTCCTCTCCTTCGGGGATGAAGACCGGGTCGTACCCGAACCCCTGGCTCCCGTGGCGCTCGGTCGCGATCGAGCCCTCGAGCGTGCCGATGCCTCGGCGCTCCTGGCCGTCGGGGGTGAGCGCGACGAGCTCGCAGACGTAGCGCGCGCCGCGGTCGACGACGCCGTCGAGCTCCTGCAGCAGCTTCCCTACGCCGTCCTCGGCCCAGCGCGCAGACGCGATTCCGGGCCGCCCACCGAGAGCGGCGACCTCGATGCCGGAATCCTCACCGAGCGTCCAGATGCCCGGGTCGCCGACCCGGCGGCCGAAGTCGGCCTTCGCCCGCGCGTTCTCGTAGTAGCTCTCGCCGACCTCCTCGGGAAACGGCTCCGCGGTCTCCAGCAGCACGAGCTCCCAGTCCGGTAGCGCCGCCCTGAGCTCGTCGAGCTTGTGCACGTTCTCGGATGCGAGCCGTGCCCTTACGGGCGCCACTGCAGATGCTCGACGTCCTCGAGCGAGTTGACCTTCTCCGCGACGCGCGCGGACTCCGACCGACGTAGCGCACGCAGGACGACGTCGACCGTGCGGTCGTCCCCGAACTCGACGTAGGAGATCTGCGCGCCCAGCTTCTCGATCGCCTCGAGCACGCGCGTCGCCTCGCCCTCCGGCGCCAGCCGGATGCCGAGCTCCGCCTCCTCGGGGCGGACCCGCGAGACGAGGCGCGAGCTGACCAGCTTGAGCGGGCCGAGGGAGATGAGCACCAGCGCCGCGGCGAACACCGCGACCGCGTAGTAGCCCGTGGCGCTAGCCATCCCGATCGCGGCGACGACCCAGAGCGTGGCGGCGGTGGTCAGGCCGCGAACGGAGATCCCGCGGACGATGATCGCGCCGGCGCCGAGGAAGCCGATCCCGGTCACGATCTGCGCCGCGATCCTGGTCGGGTCGTAGACGACGCCGGAGGCGTTCGAGAACGTCCAGTCCCCCCAACCGTAGGCCGAGACCAGGGTGAAGACGCAGGCGCCGAGCGAGACGATCAGGTGGGTGCGGAAGCCAGCCTCGTGGTCGCGGAGCTCACGCTCGAGCCCGATCGCTCCTCCAAGCCCGGCCGCGATCAACAGCCGGACGAGCGCCTCGGTGGTGGAGAGGTCAGGCACGTTCGACCGCGATCGCGTCGTTCTGCGCCACCATGATCTCCTCGATCCCGCCCGACGCAAGGTCGAGCAGGTCGTCGAGAAGCTCCCGCGAGAAGGGGTCCCGCTCGGCGGTTGCCTGGACCTCGACGAGCCGCCCGTCGGCCGTCATGACGACGTTCATGTCCGTCTCCGCCGTCGAGTCCTCGGAGTAGTCGAGATCGAGCAGCGCACGCCCGTCGACGACACCCACCGAGACGGCGGCGACCTGGCCGGTCAGCGCTTTCGAAAGCCCGAACCGTTCGAGCGCGCGGCGGGCCGCGACGTATGCGCCCGAGATGGCGGCGCAGCGAGTGCCGCCGTCGGCCTGGAGGACGTCGCAGTCGAGCCAGAGCGTCCGTTCCCCGAGCGCCTCGTAGTCGCAGACCGAGCGGAGCGCGCGGCCGATCAGGCGCTGGATCTCGATCGTGCGACCACCCTGCTTCCCGCGCGCAGCCTCGCGTTCGACCCTTTCTCCGGTCGAGGCCGGGAGCAGGGAGTACTCGGCCGTCATCCAGCCGCGGCCGGAGCGCTGCAGCCAGCGCGGGACGCGCTCCTCCACGGTCGCCGTGCACAGGACGCGCGTCTTGCCCTGCGAGTAGAGCACCGATCCGTTCGCGAGCTCGATGAAGTCCGCGACGAGGTCGAGCGGGCGGAGCTGGTCGTCGCGGGCCCGCCCGTCGTTCCGGCTCATGCCGCAGCCTCGAGTGTCGCGAGCTTCACTCGCTCGACCGTGTCGATCGGGAGCTGGAGGAACCGCCGCCCCATCTCGCGGAACGAATCCGGATCGCCGGTGGTCAAGAAGCGGTAGGCGCCCTCGCGGCCGCCCTCGCGGTCGATCCGCTTCCGGGCGAGCGTCTCGGCCACCTCGCGGGCGGTCTCGTCGGCCGAGAAGACGAGTGTCACGTCACGGCCGAAGACCCGCTGCAGGATCGGCCGGATCAGTGGGTAGTGCGTGCAGCCGAGGATGACGGTGTCGACAGCGGCTGCCTTCAGCGGCGAGGCGTACTCACGTACGGCCTCGGCCGTCTCCTCGGCGAATGGGTCGTCGCCTTCGATCAGCGGCACCAGCCGAGGGCAGGCCACGGGGACGACCTGCGCGCCCGCGTCGAGCGCGTGAACGAGCTGCTCGTAGCGTCCGCTGGAAACGGTTGCCTGCGTCGCCAGCAGGCCGATCCGACGGTTGCGGGTCGCCTGTACCGCGGCGTGTGCCTCGGGCGCGATCACGCCCACGACGGGCACGTGCAGCTCGGTCTGGAGCTCCGGCAACGCAGCGGCCGTCGCCGAGTTGCACGCGACCACCACGAGCTTGACGCCCTGCGCCTCCAGGAACGAACCGATTTCCCGGGCGAAGCGGCGCACCTCGTCCAGTGGGCGGGGCCCGTAGGGGAGCCGCGCGCCGTCGCCGAGGTAGAGGAAATCCTCGTGGGGCAGCGTGACCAGGCACTCGTGCAGAACCGTGAGGCCGCCGACCCCCGAGTCGAACACCCCGATCGGCCGCTCGTCCATGCGCGGGATTGTAGGGAGGCAGGGAGTCGGTAGGCTCGGCCGGTGCAGGTGCTCGCTCTCACACACGGCCCGAGCGTTGGGCCGGGAGTCTTCCAGGACGCCGTCCGCGACGGTGGGCACGACCTGCTGGAGTGCCAGGTCCCGGTCGACGGCCTACCGAGGGAGCCCGCGCAGGCTGTGCTCGTCCTCGGTGGCGCGATGCACCCCGACGAGGACGAGCAGCACGCCTGGTTGCGGCCGGAGCTCGACTATCTCCGAGGCCTGCTGGACGATGGCACACCCGTACTCGGCGTCTGCCTCGGCTCCCAGCTCCTCGCCCGAGCCGCCGGCGCGACCGTGTATCGCTCGGCGGAGCCGGAAGTCGGGTGGCTGCCGGTCGAGCTGACGGACGCCGCCGCCGGGGATCCCGTCGCGGCCTCGCTCCCGGAGCGCTTCGAGGCGTTCCAGTGGCACCACTACACGCACGAGCTCCCCGCTGGCGCAGTGGAGCTGGCGCGGAGCAGCGTCTGCACCCAGGCCTTCCGCCTCGGGAACGCGTGGGGCGTGCAGTTCCACCCCGAGGTACGGTCCGCGCAGGTCGATGCCTGGCTCGGCGAGGACCCGGCCGACGTCGTCGACCCGCAAGCGCTCCGGGAAGCGACGCGGGAGCGGATCGCGGCCTGGAACGACCTCGGTCGGGGCCTCTGCGCGGCGTTTCTCGCGGCGGTTTAGCCCAGCTCGGCCGGCAGCGACTCGTCGCGCGACCACTCGTGCCACGAGCCCCGGTAGTTGGACGCGCGGTAGCCGAGCGAGCGGAGGATGTCGGCCGCGAGCTCGGAACGAGAGCCCGAATGGCAGTACGTCACGACCTCTAGGGCCTCCGGAGGCCCGAGGCGCTCGCGGATCTGCTCCGGCGTGAAGGCGAGCAGCTCCTGAAGATCGAAGTGCCGCGCGCCGGGGATCCGTCCCGGCCGGGGATCGCATGGCGCGGCCACCTCACCCGTGTACTCACCAGCGCTGCGCACGTCGAGCACGACGTAGCGCTCCTCCTCCAGCCGCCGGGCGATTTCCTCCAGGGTCACGTCGCTCACAGCGAGGCGACCAGCTGGAGCTCGGCGGCGACGGACGGCCGCTCGGACGCGCGCTCGAGCCACGCGGCGAGAGCCGGCCAGGCCTCCAGCGGGATCCCGAGCATGTCTCGGGCGCGCACGACCCAGGGAAGGAACGCGATGTCTGCGAGCCCGAACGCGCGGCCCGAGAGCCAGGTGGAGCGCTGCAGCAGCTCGTCGAGAAAGCCCAGCTCGGCCTCGAAGCGCTGCTGCGCCCCCTCCTCGCCGCGCCGGAGCCCGTAGTACGGCGTCGAGAAGTCGTCGAAGCGGAAGACGAGCAAGCGTCCGGCCGCGCGCTCGCCGGGATCGTCGGGCCAGAGCGGCGGCTCCGGGTGACGCTCGTTGAGGAACTCGTTGATCACGGCGGACTCGGGGAGAATCCAGCCGTCCTCCTCGACCACGGGCACCTTGCCGGCCGGGTTCTTCTCGTACAGCCAGCCGGGACGGTCGGCCAGGTCGATCTCGATCGGGTCGTAGGGAATGCCCTTCTCGGCCAGGGCGATGCGCACGCGCGCGCAATAGGGACAGCGCGCAGCGTCGTAGAGCGTGATCACTCCGGCTCCCACCCGTGATCGGCACCCTCGAGACCGATCTCCGCCGCGATCGCCTCGAGCAGCTCGGGCGCCGGTGGCAGCTCCGCGGGGCTTGCCGCCGTCCGTGCAACCGCCCGGATTGCGGCGGGGTCGGCACCGGTCAGCCGGGCGACGACGCGTGGGTTCGCTGCGAGCGCGACGACGTCTCCAGGCGGCAGGGTGCCGTAGTGCTCGGGCACGGAGAGATACTCGTCGACCACGCGGCCGGCTTCGAGCAGCACGAAGCGCACCACCTCGTCGTGCTCGACCCCCAGCGAGAGGACGACCGCCCCGAGCCGCTCGGACAGCTCCTTCGCGAGCCGCCGCAGCATCGAGGGGTCTCGGTCGCACACGTCGTCGTACACGGCGATCCAGCCGCCGCGGGGCGCCGAGACCGTGCTGCCGCGCGAACGGCCGGGCAGCCGGGGCACGAACTGCTGCACAGCGCGCTCGACCGCCGCGGCGTCATCGGTCTGCACGTGGATGGCGCCGTAGGAGCGACCGCCACCGACTTGCCGCACCTCCAGCTCACGCACCAGGTTGCGCGACTCCTCCCGGAAGCCGAGCCTCTCGTAGAACGCCACCGACTCCAGATTGGCGTTGAGGCGGAGATGGGTGGCGCCGCGGGCCCGCAGGTTCTCGATCACCGCGTCGACGAGCGCCCGCCCGGCGCCGCTGCCTCGCGCAGTGTGCGTCACGTAGAGATCGCCGATCCAGGCGACGTTGTTCTCGAGCCAGGAGGACACGAAGCCGATCGCCTCGCCGTTCTCCTCCGCCAGGAAGAGGCCGTTGGCCGCGACTGCGCGGTCGAGCTCGGGCTCGTTCGCCTCCCAGCTCGTATCTGCCCACGGCGGTGCTGCCCCCTCGGACTGCCAGAGCTCCCAGAGCCTGCGCAGCGTCGCGCGGTCCTCGTCGGTGCCGTGCCGGATCGTCATGCCGGCGGCAAGACCCGGAGGCCGGTGAGGAGATAGTGGGCGGTCAGGTTCTCGAAAGGGTGGAAGCGGTCGGCGAAGGCGCGAAGATCGGCAACCTCACCATAGAACGCCGCCACGGCCTTGCGCAGTCCGAGGTCGCCTGCGGGCCAGGCGTGCGGTCGCGCCAGGTGGCGGGCGAGGAACCAGTCCGCCGTCCACTCCCCTAGGCCCCGGATCGCCACCAGGCGGGCGCGTACCTCCTCGTCGGGAAGGGCCGTCAGCGCGTCGAGATCGAGCTCGCTCCGCGCCAGTCCCAGCACGTACTCCGCCTTGCGCGTCGAGAAACCGACACCGATGAGCTCGTCCTCTGTCGCGCCGGAGACTCGGTCGCGCTGCGGGAAGGCATGCGCGTGCTCGTACGCCACGCCCCAGCGCTCGATGAAGCGGCTCCGGATCGCTGCGGCGGACTGGAGCGACACCTGCTGCGCCGTGATCGAGGTCACGAGGGCCTCGAACGGATTCGGCTGGAGCGGCGGCCGGAAGCCCGCAAGGGCTGCGACGAGCGGGCCCAGCGTCTCGTCCGCCGTGGACCAATCGCGAAATTTATCCAGCTCGAACGGTGCGCCGAGGAATTGCAGCACCTGCGCCTCGATCGCGGGGTCGTGCGGCTCGACGTCGACGCCACCGGGTGCGGCCACGATCCGCACCTCACGGCCCGAGAAGACGCGGTCGATCCCGTCCTCGCGCCACATCGTCGCGCGGTCGACGCCGTAGACGCGGTAGCGGGCGACGGACAGCGCAAAATCGTACGGCTGGGGAAGACGCAGGAGCACTGCCTTCATGGTTTCAAGTCGCCTAGCCCGGGTGCCGATAGAGCAATCGTGCGCCGCCTCGCCGCCATCGCGCTCTGCACTCTCGCCGTGCCTGCTTCCGCGTCCGCGGCCCCTGACTCCTGGGCGCAAGCTCAGATCAGGCGCGTCGTCGAGGCCGGGCTCCTCTCGGAGCGAGTCGCCGGCTTCCAGCCGCAACAGCCCCTGACGCAGGGGGCACTCGCCGCGGCGCTGGAGACGTTGTCGCTCGCGGCCGAGGAGCCTGTGGCGTACCGCTACGCGGCCCCCGCGCCCGCCCGCGCGGTCACGATTCGCCAGCTGGACGCTGCGCTCGTCGGCTACCTCGGCCTCGCGGACTCCGCGCGCATGGTCACGACGGCGCTCAAGGAGGGCGGCCTTGCGCCCAAGGCCGGCGCCGGTACCGAGACCGTGGCTCGCCTGCTCGGGCTCCGCTTCAACCATCCTGCAGCGGACGATGCCCTCGAGCTCAGCCTCAACGATCCGGCGACCCGCGCCGAGGCCGCCTACTCGCTGGCGCGCCTGCTCGACCTGTCCGGCTGGGAGCAGGAGTGGGTGCGCTCGCAGACTGCGTCACTTCTTGTCCCCGACCTGACCGGAATCCAGCGGCAAGTCCTGGCTCGCGCCGTGTCCTTCGTCGGGTACCCGTACGTCTGGGGCGGCACCTCCGAGACCGCACAGCAGCCCTTCGGGAAGCCGGAGCCGGGCGGCTTCGACTGCTCGGGCTTCGTCTGGCGCGTCTTCAAGCTCGAGCCGTTTCCGGGTGCGTCCTCACTCGCCTCCGTCCTGCGAGGCCGGACGACGTACGAGATGTCCGGAGAGGTGCCCGCCGCGCAACGGATCCGCAAGGTCGAGAATTTGCAGCCGGGGGACCTGATCTTCCAGGGCGACGGCGGCGCCAAGTCGAAGCCGGCCCAGGTCGGTCACGCCGGCATCTATCTCGGCGGTGGCTGGTTCGTCCACGCGTCCGGCAGCGGCACCACCCTCCATCCGTTCGAAGGGTGGTACCGCGACCGGTTCGCCTGGGCCCGGCGGCCCCTGCGCGAAGCAGGGCTCAGCTAACCCGTTACTTCGTTCCGGCGAGGAGCGCGGCGAGCTCGGCCAGCGTCGGCACCTCCTCGTCGTCCGACGGCGCCGGGCGCTGCTGCCCCCGCTCCCTCGGATCCGCGGGCTTGACGCGGCCGGGGTCGCTCCTGGTGCCGTCCGGCTTGGGGCCCTCGCACTTCGACTCCTCAGCCGCCTGGTCGCATGCGACGAACCGTCCGTGGAAGGTGCCGCTGGCGCCCGCGGGGAGCAGGGCGCGGTAGCGGAACCCGTAGCCGCGGAACTTGAAGTGGCTGCCGAGCGCGACCACGTGGCCGCCCTGCCGGCCGGCGCAGAAGTACACGTCGCCGTTCTCGGTCTCCGTCTTCTTGACGCGACCCGTGCCGACACAGCGGACCTTCAGATCGCCTCCGAGGTCGAGGATGCCGATGTAGCCCGCGCGTCCTGCGAGCCGGACCGGCCTCTGGCCTTCCTCCATTGCGAGCTCGAGCTCACCGCCGAAGAAGCCTGCGCCGACGAGAACCGTCGGGCCCTCGATCTCGGCGTCCTTTACGCCCTTCGCGTCCTTCGCAACCGCGGCAACGGGAACGAGGAGCGCGACCAGTGCCGCCGCCGCAATCGTGCGAATGCTGACGTGCATGGTGCTGTCCTCCTTTGTGGGGGTTGCTTGCCTCGAGCGCAGGATCGGCGGCGTTCGTAAGGGCGGGAGAACGATCCCGTACGGGTTCGGTCAGCGGCCGGTAACGAGACTTTGTGCGGGGTAGCTCGTTCGAGCTACCCCGGTCAGCGTCGGAGGATCGCGGGGACGACCGCGGATACCGCGGTCGTACCGTCCAGCGCGCGCGCGATTGCAACGAGGTGGACGGTTTCCCCGCGGCGATAGGCCTTCGGATCGAGGAATGCGCGGTAGGGCGGCGAGTCGTCCACTGCGAGACGGCGCCAGCTCCCGCTCGCGCGCCGCACGGCGAAGGCGACGCTGACGGTCTTGGCGTTCGGTGTCGTGGTCACGCGCACGAGCTCGGTGAGGTCGTCGGCAGCGACCTCGAGCTTCGGAACAGCGGGACGGGCGACGGGAAGATCGGCGTTCGCGCGCAGCAGCAGCGTGCCGGTCGGAGGGATCGAGACGACGAGCCCACCGGTGTCGTTGCTGCGCGAGTCGACGCCGATCAGCCCGGTCCAGTCTGCAGAGGGCGTGGACGTCGGCACGACCACTCGCTCTGTCGTCGTCCCCGCGTTGAAGGCCGCGACATACTCGCGCTTCGCCGCCGCATCGATGCGGCTGACGGCGAGCACGCCGCGCGCTGCGAGCCGGACGATCGAGGCGCCGCTCGAAAGGGCAGGGTGCGCGTCGCGCAAGGCTCCGAGGACCTTCAGCTCGTCGGCGATCGGATGCGAGGCGATCTCGAGCGAGGAGCCGGCGCCGATCGGCGCCGAGCCGACGCGCTCGCCGGTCCGCCATCCGGCCACCTGCGTCGGAAAGAGATCCTGGCGCGCCTCCTTGTCGCCGCCGCTGCCGACGATCCCCACCTCGTCCCCGTAGTAGACGACAGGAGCGCCGCGCAGCAGGTACATGAGGCTGTAGGCGAGCTGGACGCGCCGCAGCAGCTCGGCGCCACTCGTGCCTCCGGAGCGATCCTTGATCATGCGCGCGGCCCGCCCCATGTCGTGATTGCCGAGGAAGGTGGGCGGCGTGTGTGCGACACCGCTCGGGCCCTGGAAGTAGTCGTCGTCGTCGAGCCGGGCGACGATTCCCTTCGCGCTCGCCGCGCCGGCGGCGTAGCGCGTGGCGGCGTCCTGGAAGGGGAAGTCGAGCACGTTCGGGAGCCTGCGCTCACGGACGAAGCTCGAGAGCTCGATCGCGTCGGAGTTGAACACCTCGCCGAAAAGCTCGAACTCGGGGACGCCGGCGGCGCGAGCGGTCGCGAGGATCTTGGGCGTCCAGACCTTGAAGAACGCTCGATCGACGTGACGCGCCGTGTCGATTCGGAAGCCGTCCACCTTCGTGCGGCGGATCCAGTCGCCGTAGACCCGAGCGAGGCCGTTCACCACCACGGGCTGCTCCGTGAAGAGATCGTCGAGGCCGAAGAAGTCACCCTGCTCGAAGCAGGTCTCGCTGCACGAGCCGAAGTCGATGTCGCCCCGGTTGTGGTACCGCCGCGCATCGTTCAGCCAGGCCGGGCTCTTGGCGTGCCGGTCCTCCGCGAGCACGACCGGCACGCGTGGGAAGTTGCCCACCTTCAGGCAGGGAAACGTGCGGCCACCCGCGTACCGGGCGGGATTGAAGGCCTTGCCGCGACAGTCGCGGTAGGGAGCGGACGAGTAGCCCGTCCCCGACGGAAGGATCACGTCCGCGGTGTGGTTGACGACGACGTCGAGGTAGACCTTCAGCCCGAGCCGGTGCGCGCACGCGACGAAGTCGGCGAAGTCCGCGTTGGTGCCGAGGTGAGGGTCGACCGAGGCGAAGTCGCGGATCCAGTAGCCGTGGTAGGCGGCGCTCGAGCCCTGGACGGTCTTCTGGCCGAACGGAGGGGTGACCCACACCGCGGTGAAGCCGAGCGCCTTGATCCGGGCGAGGCCGGTGCCTGACGTGCAGCCGCCCGTGAGGCCGCGGAGGTCACCCCCGTGGAACCAGCCGGTGTCGGCCGGGTCGTAGCCGGTGACGCTGCGAGGGCCCGTCCGACCGCCGCGGTCGTTGGCGGTATCGCCGTTCGCATAACGGTCGGTCATGACGAAGTAGATGCGCTGCGATGCGATCGAGCTGCGGCGCGGCGGTTGCGCGAGGGCCTCGAGTAGCGCCCCCGTGGGCGGCGGCGGGGCCGAGACCTTGTGTTTCTGAAAGACCAGGTCTGTTGCGGCGCTCGCCGACGTGGCCGCGACGAGCGCGATGACTACGCCCGCCGCTCTAACGAAGCGGCTCACCGGTCTCCTGGTCGAATACATGGAGCTTCGCGGCATCGACCGCGAGTGGAATGTCGGTGTCCACTTCGAGCCCGTAGGCCGACTCGGCCGGGACGGAGGCGACGAAGTTCGGGCGGGCAGCCGTCACCCCCTGCCCTTCCATCTCCTCGTCTGTCTCCTCGTCCGCTCCTTCCGGACGGATCGCCATGGCGTCGATGCGGAAGTAGGCGATCGACTCCGAGCCCAGCACTTCGACGAGCTCGAGGCGTGCCGTCAGCGTCGGCAGGTCGGGACGTTCGCGCGCGAGATGGAGGTCACTCGCGCGCAGGCCGACGACGACCCTGCGTCCGGCGGCCGCGCGGATGCCCGCGTAGCGCTGCAACGCCGCGTCCGGCACGAGCAGCCGCTGCCCTCCGATCACGAGCGTCACGGCGTCGCCTTCGACGGCGACGTCCGCCTCGATCAGGTTCATCGGGGGCGTGCCGATGAACCCCGCGACGAACAGGTTGGCGGGCTGGTCGTACAGCCGCTGCGGCGTGTCCACCTGCTGGAGGACGCCCTGGTTCATGACCGCGACGCGGTCGCCCATGGTCATCGCCTCGACCTGGTCGTGCGTGACGTAGACGGTCGTCGTGCCGAGGTCGCGCTGCAGCTTCGAGATGTCCGCCCGCATCTGCACCCGCAGCTTCGCGTCGAGGTTCGAGAGCGGCTCGTCCATCAGGAACACCTGCGGCTGGCGCACGATCGCGCGGCCCATCGCGACCCGCTGCCGCTGGCCGCCGGAGAGCTGCTTCGGCCGGCGCTCGAGGTACGGGGTGAGGTCGAGCATCTTGGCCGCCCAGGCCACACGCTCGTTGATCACGGACTTCGACGTCTTGCGCAGCCGCAGTCCGAACGCGATGTTGTCCGCCACCGAGAGGTGCGGATAGAGCGCGTAGCTCTGGAACACCATCGCGATGTCGCGTTCCTTGGGCGTCAGGTCGTTGACGACCCGCCCGCCGATCGAGAGCGTGCCGTCGGAGATCTCCTCCAGGCCGGCGACCATCCGCAGCGCCGTCGTCTTGCCGCAGCCTGAGGGCCCGACCAAAACCAGGAACTCCCCGTCGGGGATGTCGAGCGAGAGGTCGTCGACGGCCCGGACGCCGTTGTCGTAGACCTTGTCGATCTGGTCGAACTTGACGTCAGCCATCCAGCCTCCAGACGTGGAACGCCGGGCCGTCGGCCGGCAGGGTCGCAGTACCGGCGGCGCAGAGGGCGTCGCCGCCGAGAACCGGCTCCAGGGCGCGGCACCCGAGAGCTTCCAGCGACAAGCGGATCGGATCGTGGTCGGCGCGAGCGGCCAGGCAGAGCAGCCGCTCGTCGCCGTGCTCACGCAGGTAGGCGATCGCGTCCTCGGCCACGCACGCATAGCGGAGCGCGCCGCACGCGAGAGCCTCGCTTGCTCGCCGAAGTCGAGTCAGGCGCGCGTAGCTTGCGTAGAGATCGACGTCCCAAGTCTCGGGACGTTCCCAGGGCATCGTGCGGCGCGCATCCTCGCCCCAGTCGCCTTCCAGCCCCACCTCGTCTCCGGCGAAGATCATCGGCACACCGGGAAGGGTCATCTGCAGCCCGATTCCCACGTCGTGCCGGGCGCGTGAGCCGGAGACCGTCCGGAACCGTGCCGTGTCGTGGCTGTCGAGCAAATTCCAGGAGTGCAGGACGGATTGCCACGGCACGCCGGCGCGGAAGGCCTGCATCGTCGCAGTCGCCGCCCGACCGTCCAGTCGCGGCAGTCCCACCGGCGTCCCCCAGAAGCTGCGGCGCAGCTCGTCCGGCAGCTCGTCGGATCGGAGCCACTCCCACGCGGGCCTGAGGAAGCCGGCGTAATTCATCGTTCCGTGCCAGCCGCCGCCGCCGAGGTCGTCTCGGAAGTCGTGGCCGTGCTCCGCGACGAGCAGATGCTCGGGGCCGAGCACGCTCCTGATCGCGCGGGCCGCCTCGCCGGTGAGGTCGGAGTCCCGGTGGCGGCCGGTCATGTTCGCCACGTCGATGCGCCAGCCGTCCAGCCCCAGGTCGAGCCACCGGCGGGCGACGGTCTGCATCTGGGCGCTCAGAGCAGCCGAGCTCCAGTTCAGCTTCGGGAGCGATTTCACGCCGAACCAGCTCGCGTAGCCGCCTGGGATGGCCTCGTCGAAGTAGTAGTAGTCCGGCTCGTTCGTGAACCAGTCGTGACCGGCCCCGCTGTGATTCAGGGTCAGGTCCCCGACGACGCGCATTCCCCGAGCGTGTGCCGCGCGCACGAGCGAGGCGAGCGCCTCATCCCCGCCCAGCAGAGGATCCACGTGGTCGAAGGACGCCGCGTCGTACCGGTGCGTGCTGCCCGCGGGGAAGAACGGCGTCAGGTAGAGCAGATCCGCGCCCAGATCCTCGATGTGCCCGAGTCGCGCCTCGATACCGCCGAGATCGCCGCCGTAGAGCTCGCGGGGCGTCGCGGGGCCTCGACCGGTGGGCAACTCCTCCCAGGCGCGCCGAACGGCCCAGTCGGGCGCCTCTGCGCCGACCCCGCTGAACGCGAAGCGGTCGGGGAAGATCTCGTAGGCAACGGAGCGAAGGTGCCAGTCCGGACCGCCCGGATCCGTCGTGAGCACGAAGTCGTCCGCGTCCGGGACGTCGTGCGGCACCAGCCCGAGCCCGTTGAGCCACGCGTAGCCGGCTGCTCCACCGGAGAGCAGCCAGCGATAGCGGGTCGAGGGATTGTCGATCGTGAAGGTGGCCCGGTACCAGACATCGGTGTCCGTCTCCTCGTCGCGCACGGCCTTCGCGTTCCGGGGCTCCCCGTCGACGACCGACCGGAGCACCACCTCGTCGACCGCGGTTCCGTGCGGCACGCGCAGCCGCACGGTCGCCGTGTCCCCGAGCTTCTGCGGCCGCTCGAGCACGTAGGCGTCCGAGCCGTCGTGGTGCGGGCGGTCGAGCAGCGTGGGCGGTGCGTGCACCCCGGCGAGTGTCATCCCTTGACCGAGCCCTGCGTGAGGCCGCTGACGATGAACCGCTGCAGCGACATGAAGATGATCATGATCGGGATGCCAGCCAGCAGCACCCCTGCCGCGAACGGCCCCCAGTGCTCGGCGTACTGATGGTCGATGTACCCGCGCAATCCGACGGGGAGCGTGAAGTTCTCGTTGGACTGCAAGAGCGTGCTCGCGAGCACGAACTCGTTGAAGATCCCCACGAACGAGAGGATCGCGATCACCGAGAGGATCGGCAGCGCCAGCGGCAGCACCACGCCCCAGAAGATCTGCGCCGGCGTGGCTCCGTCGACCCGCGCGGACTCGTCGAGCTCGGTCGGGATGGTGTCGAAGAACCCTTTCAGGAGCCACGTGTTGATCCCCATCACGCCCCCGAGGTAGACGAGCAGCAGGCCCACCTTCGTGTCGAGCCCCATGAACGGGAACACCGTTCCCGTGCGCAGCACGATCAGGTAGATGGCGACGAGGGCGAGCACCTGCGGGAACATCTGGATCAGCAGCAGGAAGAGCAGCCCCAGACGGCGGCCGCGGAAACGGAAGCGGCTGAACGCGTAGGCGGCGAGCGCACCGAGCAGAACGTTCAGTAGCGCCACCGAGAGGGCGATCACGAGCGAGTTGCCGAGCCAGCGGGCGTAGTGCGAGGTCGAGGACTGAAGCTGGCTCTTGGCCGGGTCCGGCGCGAGCAGCTCGCGGAAATTGTCGAGGGTGACGCTGCGCGGGATCAGCGACGCGCCGCCGAGCGAAGAGTCGGCGTTGAAGGCTGCCGAGGCGACATACGCGATCGGGAAGAGGGCGACCGCCACCGCGACGACGGCGATCAGATGCCGCCACCAGTCTCCCTGCAGGCTGGGGCGCGGCACGCGCGACCGCTCAGCGACACGCGGCTCGACGCGGTCGATCGTCTGGTGGGCTGTGCTCATCGCACGTTCTCCAGGGAGCCCGTCTTCCAGAAGGCGGCGCCAGTGATCGTCGCCACGATCATGAAGATGAAGATGGAGACGGCGCTCGCCAGGCCGAAGTCGTTGCCCTTGCCCGCCTCGAACGCGAGCTTGTAGGTGTACGTGATCAAGATGTCCGTGGCCCCCGCGACAGACTGGTCGTTCGACGGCGGGCCGCCCGCCGTGAGCAGGTAGATGGTGACGAAGCTGTTGAAGTTGACCGCGAACGACGCGATCATCAGCGGCGCGACGACGACGAGCAGCAGCGGCAGTGTCACCCGCCGGAAGATCTGCCACCCGCCGCCGCCGTCCACGCGGGCGGCTTCGATCAGCTCGCTCGGGATCGACTGCAGCGCACCGAGCGAGATCAGCAGGAAGTAGGGGACCGTCAGCCAGACGCTGACCGCGATCACGGACACCTTCGCCCACCACGGGTCGAAGAGCCACGGGATGTGCGTGTGCAGCAGGTTGTTGACGACGCCGAAATCGTCGTTCAGGAGCCCGCCCCAGATCAGGACTGCGAGAAAGCCCGGGAGCGCGTACGGGACGACGAGCAGCACCTGGTAGATGCGGCGGAACCGCAGCGTCGGCTTGTCGATCACGATCGCGAGGAAAAGGCCGAGCGCGAACGAGATCAGGACGATCGAGAGCGCGAAGACGAAGGTCCAGACGAAGACCCGGAAGAACGGCTCCCGGATGAGCGGGTCCCGCAGGACGGCGCTGAAGTTCGCAAGCCCGATGCCTGTCCGCCAGCCGGGCTCGAGCTCCTCGCCCGACGCTGCGACGAACGAGCCCTTGCCGTTGTCGCGGAAGACCTTCCCGTCCTCGATCCGCGTGAACGTGTCGTGCAGGCTGGAGTAGCGCAGTGTGGGCGCGAGCTCGAGCGCGGTCTCGGTTCCCTCGGCCCGGATCGCTCCGGACGGTGTCGGCACGGTGAAGCCCGCGAGCTCCTGGTCGAGCGCGAGCAGGTCCTTGCCCCGGATGATCGTGTAGCCCGAGGCCGACGCGATCGTGCCGAAGTCGCCGAGCTTCAGCGTCCCCTGCTCGAGCGGGCGGAGGTCGTCCTTGGTACCGACGTACTGCTTTCCGTCCGCCTCGTCCACGAGCAGCAGCACGAGGTTCCCGTCCTCGTCTCGGGCCGGCGCCATCGCGTACGACGTCCCGTCGGCAGGCGGACCGAGCGAGTTGCGCTTGATTCCGTCGATCGCCTCGCTCTTGACGAGGATGTGGCCCGTCGACCAGTTGGTGAAGCCGACATTGACGTTGTAGATGATCGGGACGACCTGGAAGGCGATCAGGAAGACGGTGCCCGGGATCAGGAACTTGAGCGGAATCGCGCGCCGCGGCGAGAGGTAGATCCCGTCCAGGGCCAGCGTGGCGGCCGCCAGCACCCCGAGCGCAACCCACTTGTCCTGGCCCGCGAGGACGGTCCCTCCCCACACCGCAATCGCGTTGACGACCGCGAGCAGGACGATCTTGAGCACGAGCCCGACAGTCCCGGAGAAGACGGCGACGAGCCGCGCCGGCGCCGACCACGCGGCGGCGGTCGCCGAGCTCAGGCGCGAGACGGGTTCGTGCGGAGCCGCCGTAGTGCTCAGCGCGCTGCCTCCGGGGTCGGAAGGAACGAGGCCTGGAAAGTGCAGCGGGGCGCCCGGGTGGGCGCCCCGCTACGAGGACGTCTAGCCGATCTTGTTGGCGATGTTGCGTGCAGCGGTCGAGAAGGCGGTCCGGGCCTTGACTGCGCCGGCCCCCTTCGTCGCCTTCACCCAGGCACCGCCGAGGTCGCTCCAGACGCTCGACATCTGCGGGATGTTCGGCATCGGGACGCCGCCGGCGCCCGCCTTGCCGAACTGCGCGAGGACGGGATCCTGGACCGACTTGCCTGCAACCGTGTTGGCCGGGAAGCGACCGTTCGCCGCCGCCAGGGCAACCTGTCCGGCGGGCCGCATCATGTAGCTGCCGACGAGATCCTTGGCGGCGCTCTCGAGCCCGTGGGTCGTGGCGAACTTCGTCACCATGAAGCCCTGGACGCCGAGGAACGGCACCGACTTGAACTTGATCGCAGGCACCTGCACGATCTTGAAGGAGAGCTTGCTCGACTTGAGCGTGTCCGACTCCCACGGGCCGGTGATCCAGAAGGCGGCCTTGCCCTTCAGGAACGCATCCTTCGCGACGCCGTAGTCGATCTTGGAGTTGAGGAAGCCGGTCCTGTTCCACGCGTCGATCTGAGCGGCGTTCGCCAGGAAAGTCCTGTTGGCAACACCGATGTCCGACGCGTCCAGGTTGCCGGCCTTGTTGACCCCGAAGACGTAGCCGCCGAGGCCGGAGAAGAACGGGTACATGTGGTACGCGTCACCGGCGGCGCCCTGCGGCACGGCGACCGCGAGGTTGCCGCTCGCCTTCCTCTTGAACGCCAGCGCAGCGGCCTGGAACTGCGCGAAGGTCTTGGGGACCTTGGCGAGCTTCGTGTTGACGACGAGGCCGATGTTCTCGAGCACGACCGGGGCGCCGTACAGGCGCTTGACGGCGGTGCCGTACGAGAACGCGCCGAGCGCGTAGGCCGGGAACTGCGCCCTGGTCGCTGCGCTCGGGAACAGCGGCAGGACGAGGCCGTCGGCCGCGAGCTGACCGGTCCAGTCGTGGGCGCCGATGATCACGTCCGGTGCGGTTTCCGGCTGAACCGTCTTGAGGTCGTCGCGGATCTTCCCGAAGTCCTTCTCGACCACTTCGACGCTGAGGCCCTTCGACGAGGCCCACGCGCCGACGACCTTCTCGACCGCTGCCTTCCGGTCCTTGTCCGTCCAGACCCGGATCGTTGTCGCCGCGGCGCTGTGCGAGCTGGGTGCGGCGGCAGACGGGCCGGCGACCAGGAGCAGCGCCGCAGCGACGGCCAGCAGGCCCGTCCCGAGGCGCGAGGTGCGCTTGCTCATGTGCGTTTTCCCTTCCTCTCCGAGGTTCCGCGGTGCTAGCCACCGCCAACCGAAAACTGTTTCATTGTCGTGAAACGCCCGGGCGATGCTATGAGCCT
>DATLDK010000101.1:0-12386 GCA_035525905.1 Gaiellaceae bacterium
TTCTTTCGAGGGAAGCTCGAGGCGCTGCTCGAGGGGCACCACCTGATCACGTCCGACAGCGTCGACCCGCCCGACCTGGTCATCTGCGACATCGCCCGGGTGGAACCCGACGAAGTCGTCGATTCGTGGCCGGACATTCCGATCGTCGGGTTCACGAACCACACCGACAAGACGGGGCTGCAGCGCGCGCACACGGCTGGTTTCGACCACGTGCTCGTCAAGTCGGCGCTGGTCGAGCGGGTCCCCGGGCTGGTCGCAGAATTGACCGCGCCGTCGTTCTGATCTGCGTGGCTAGACTCGCCGCGTGACGTACATCATCGCCGAGCCGTGCATCGACATCAAAGATCGGTCCTGCGTCGACGTCTGTCCCGTCGACTGCATTCACGAGTTCGGGCGGATGCTGATCATCGATCCGGAAGAGTGCATCGACTGCGGCGCGTGCGAGCCGGAGTGCCCTGTGGAGGCGATCTTCCCCGAGGATGCGCTACCGGACAAGTGGGAGCCGTTCGTGAAGATCAACTACGCCTACAACGGCGGGGCGGAGGCGATCGACCCGCTCGTGGACGCCTACGCGACCGAGCACGACGTCCAGAACCCCCCTCTCGAAGAGGGATAACCTCCGTCGCAAGCGGGAAGGGCTCTAGCTCCACGAGTCGAGGAGGGGTCATGCCGCAGAAGGCCTGGAGCGCGAAGCGCGAGCGCCAGTACGAGCACATCAAGGAGAGCCTGGAGGACCAGGGCACGTCCGAGGACAAGGCGGAGGAGATCGCGGCGCGTACCGTGAACAAAGAGCGGGCCCGCAAGGGCGAGGCGAAGACCTCGTCGCGCCTCTCCCGCGAGGACATCTCGTCCGGGCGCCGGGGCGGTCTTCGCTCCGGAACCAGCCGAGCCAAGGGCCGCACCCGGGACCAGCTCTACGAGGAGGCCAAGGATCGCGGGATCGAGGGCCGCTCGAAGATGACGAAGGAGCAGCTGAGGCGCGCGGTAGACGCGAAGAAGAAGTAGCTCTGACGGCTATCCTCGATAGGTGAAGCCCCGGACGCTAGATCACGTCGCGCTCTGGGTGGAAGACCGCGGGGCCATGGCCGAAGCTGCCGCGCGCATCGGGCTTCGCAGCATCGAGCGGACGGATCGCTTCACGCTCCTCGGCGCCGACGCACGCCGCGGCAAGCTGACGCTGTTCGATGCGCCTGGCTCCGACGGTGCGGCACGGCGGGAGCGGGGGCCTTTGGAGCGGATCGGCCTACGCGTCTCCGCTCTCGACGGGCGCGACCCGATCGTCGACCTGGGTGAGGGGCTCGAGCTGGTGCTCGTCGAGGCGGACACCGAATCCGAGCTCGACCTGGATCACGTGGCCCTCGTCTCGGCGGATCCAGCGGCGGCGGCCAGGCAATGGCAGGCGCTCGGTTTCTCGGCGGAGGAGGACGGTCGGCTCATGGTCGGCGGGGCGTGGCTGGAGCTCCGGCAGGGAGATCCCGGTTCTGCGGACCGGTCGCTCTTGAACCACCTCGGCGTCCTCGTCGACTCGGTTGCGGAGCAGCAGGCCGAGGTCGAGGCCCTCGGGGTCGAGATCGCCGACTTCGTCGATGCGCCGAACACGCTCGCGCTCTTCGTCCGGGGCCCGGACGGCGTGAAGCTCGAGTACATCGAGCACAAGCCATCGTTCAGCCTCACCTAGCGGTCGCCGGCGCCGGCATGGCGGGTCTCGTCGCTGCGGCGCGCGCACGCGAGCTCGGAGCGGCCCCGGTCGTGTTCGAGAAGGGCGACCGGCCGGGAGGATCGATGCTGCTCTCGAGCGGCGTCGTCTGGAGGCACCGCAGCCTGGAAGACTTCCGCCAGGACTGCCCGGGCGGGGATGCGCGGCTGCAGTCGCAGATCGTCGAGCAGCTCGACGACGCGCTCGACTGGCTGGACGCTCTCGGTACCGAGCCGACCGTCCGCGATACCGGCAACCCCCGGACGGTCGGCCGGCGCTACGACACGCGGGCGCTGACGGACGTGCTCGTCCGGGCCGCGGGCGACGTGCGGCTGGAGGAGCCGTTTCGGGAAGCCCACATCCTGGCCACCGGCGGCTTCGGCGCCCGGCTGGCCCGCGAGCGCGGGCTGCTGCTGCGGGCGAACGAGTGGAGCGAGGGGGACGGCCTCGAGTACGGCGTCGCACGCGGAGCGAGCCTCACCAGCGGTTTAGACGAGTTCTACGGCCGTGCGCTCCCCGCCCAGGTCGACGAGCACGAGTACGTCTCCGCGGCCCAGCTCTACGCACGCCACGCGCTCGTTCTCGACGATGAGGGACGCGACCTCGGCGAGGCAGCCTGGCACGAGAGCGACCTCGTCCAGCGGCTCCCGAACGGGCAGGCCTGGTACGTCGTCGACGCCCGCGCGCTTCGCCGGCCGGTGCGGCAGCGCACCGTGTCCGATCTCGTGGAGGCCGCGGGAGCGGCCGGAGGAGACGTCAGGCCTGCCGGGGAACTGCCGTTCGCGCTGCCGCAATCACCCAAGCTCGTGGAGCCGCCGTTCGTCGCCGTCCGCGTCCGCGCGGCGGTCACGCACACGATCGGCGGGCTTCGGATCGACGAGCGGGCTCACGTCCTCGACGACGCGGGCGCGCCGGTGCCGGGGTTGCTCGCGGCCGGCGCCGACGCAGGGGGCATCTTCACCGGGGGGTATGGGAGCGGCCTCGCCGCCGCGCTCGTCTTCGGCCGTATCGCGGCGGAGACGGCGCTCGCCTAGGCGAGCTGTGTGTACGCGCAGCGGCGGCGGTCGCCGGGGAGCGGCGATGGCCCCAGCTTGCTCACGCGCAGCAACGCCGGGCCGGCGTCCACGGTCTCACCGACCGCGGGCGTGTCACCATCGCGCTGCTGGAGCGTCCACCCGTTGGGAGACCAGACGAAGAGGACGTACCCGGAGCTGACCCGGTGGCCGTTGTCGTCCGACATCGGCGAGGAACTCTAGTGGTTACGGTTTTCCTGCGTACGGGGGCAGCACGACGTGGATGGCCGTGCCCCCGTCCGCTCCATGCCGAACCGTGAAGCGGCCGTTCAGAGTCGAGGCCCGTTCCCCGATCGCGGTCAGGGACGCCGTGCGCCGCTCGCCGGTCCCGTTGTCCGACACGATCGTCTCGATCTCGCCCTGCGGCGTGTCTCGAATCGCGACCGAGATCTTGGACGGCGGTCCGCGCCGCACCGCCTGGTTCAACGACTCGCGAACGATCTGGTAGAGCCCGACCTGCTCCATCTCGCCGAGGCTCTCGGCGCGGCCGACGTCGACCTCGATCCGCACCTTGTGCTCCAGCCCGAGTTGGTTCGCCAGCTCCGCCACCGCGGCCCCGAAGCCCTGGTCGCGGAGGACTACCGGCTCGATGTTGAACGAGAGGTCGCGCAGCGAGCGAATCGTCTCGCGGTGGCGCTCGAGGGCTGAGGCCATGATTCCGCGCGCCGCCTCCGGACGCCCATCGTCGATCGCCTGCACCGCAGCGTCGAGCATCAGTGCGATGCCGGCGAGGTTCTGCACCGGCCCGTCGTGGAGGAAGAGCGCGAGACGCCGGCGCTCGTCCTGCTCCGCGGTGATGATCCGCTCGACGAGGCGCCCCCGGTCGCCCTCGGGCACCTGGTCGGCCATCAATCGATGATCGCGTCGCGCAGGGCGATCGCCACGGCGTGCGTGCGCGTGTCGGCCTCGAGCTTCGCGAGGATGTGCCTGACGTGGCTCTTGACCGTCTCCTGGCTGATGAACAGCCGGCCGGCCACGTCCGCGTTCGACATCCCATCCGCGAGCAGCTGCAGAATCTCGCGCTCCCGCGCCGTGAGCATGTCGTTCTGCTCCTTGCCGGTGAGGAAGGTCGGCATCAGGGCGGGGTCGACGAAGCTCTCGCCGCCCGCGACCTTCTCGATCGCCCGCAGCAGGGTGGCGTGCGGCGCTTCCTTGAGGATGTAGCCCTTCGCGCCCGACTCGAGCCCGCGGCTGAGCAGCGACCGCTCGCTGTAGGCCGTGAAGATGAGCACCGCCGTCTCTGGCGCCTTCTGCAGGATCTGCTTGGTTGCCTCGAGCCCGTCCATGCCCGGCATGCGGACGTCCATGATCACGACCTGGGGGTGGCGGCGCTCGACGAGCGCGACGGCGCCTGCGCCGTCCGACGCCTCGCCGATCACGCGTACGTGTGGCGCTCGAGAGAGCGAGAGGCGCAGCCCCTCGCGCACGACCTCATGGTCGTCGACGATCAGGCACGTGATCTCGTCGGGCATCGCGGCACAAGTGTATTGCGGGAACCGGCTCTCACAGCGCCAGCGTCAGCTGCAACGGCTCCGGCGGCGGCTCCAGTGGCCGCTTCCGGCGGTCGCGCACGCCGTGCTGCCGTGCCAGCGCGCGCACGTGATTGCGCACCGGATCGACCTCGGCTCGCGGCAGATACGCGCGCCGGGCATACAGGTCCTCGTACCGCTCGAGCTGCTCCGGCCAGTCTCGCGCGAGCGCTTCCAGGAAGTGCTCCCGCGTGCCGGGCTGCAGATAGAGCAGATTCGCCCACACGCTCGTGGCGCCCGCTTCGCGGACCGCCTTGACCACCTCGGCGAGCTGCTCGGGTCGATCGGACAACCCGGGCAGAATCGGCGCCATGCCCACGCTCGCCTTGATCCCGGCGTCGACGAGCTTCGAGAGCGCGCGCAGCCGCTGTCTCGGCGGCGCCGTCCCGGGCTCTGTCGTCCGCCAGACGTCATGATCGAGCGTGGGTACCGAGAACATGACGCCGACGTCCGCCCGCCGGGAGGCCTCCTGCAGGACGTCGACGTCGCGGACGACGAGAGGGCCGCGGGTGATCAGGCGGAGAGGCGTCTTAGCCCGTCCCAGCTGCTCGATGCATGCCCGCGTAAGGCGGTAGCGGCCCTCGGCGGGCTGGTAGGGGTCGGTCGCGGCGCCGATCGCGACCTGGTCCCGATTCCAGGACGGCCGCGCGAGCTCCTGTGCGAGCACCTCGGCGACGTTGACCTTGACCCGGATCGACCGGCCGTAGCGGTCGTCGGCCGGGCGGTCGGCGCGGAGCTCGAAGGCACGGACGTAGCAGAACGTGCACCGGTGGACGCAGCCCGTGTACGGGTTCAGCGACCAGGCAAAGCCCATTCCCTTCACCTTGTTCAGGGCGCTCCTGCATGCCTCCTCGCGGTAGACGGCCCGCATGCAGCAAGTGTAGAACACACGTTCGCTCCAGGTCGATGGTGTTGGATAGCGGCGTGGAGCTCCCGAACGGCATCCGGCGGATCACGACGCCGCTGCCGACCCGGCCGGGTCACGTCCACTCGTACCTGCTCCCCGGGCAGGATGGTTGGACGCTCGTGGACACCGGGATCGGCCTGCCGGATGCGCAGGAGGTGTGGGCCGCCGCGCTCGGGAACGACGAGGTCGCACGGATCTTCATCACGCATTTCCACCCGGACCACGTCGGTGCGGCCGCCGACGTCGCGGAGCTAACGGCCGCGCCCGTCAGCCAGGGCACGCTCGACTACTCGCAGTGCGAGCTCGTCTGGGGGAACGACGAGTGGCCACGCCGGATCGCGGACTGGTTCCTGACCCACGGCGTTCCGGAGGAGATCACCGAGGAGCTGATCGGCTCCGGAAACGTCTACCGCCCCTTCATCCGCTACCAGCCGAATCCGCAGCTCCTCGACGAGGGTGACTCGCTCGACGGGTGGGAGCTCGTGGCCGCGCCGGGCCACGCCGACGGCCAGCTGTGCCTCGTGAAGGATCGGGTCCTCGTCTCCGCGGACCATCTGCTCGGCCGCATCACGCCAACCGTAGGGCTGTGGCCCGAGAGCCGGCCCGACCCGCTCGGCGACTACCTCGACTCCCTGAGACGAACGGTCGAGGTCGCGCCCGAGATCGCGCTCCCGGGCCACGGCGACCCGATCACCGATCCCGTCGGTCGCGCGCACGAGCTGATCGAGCATCATCGCGAGCGGCTCGCCTTCACCGAGTCCACTCTGGGCGATACGCCACGCAGCGGTTACGAGGTCTCCCTCGACCTCTTTGGCGCGCAGTTGAAGCCCGCGTCGAGGCGCTTCGCGGTCGCCGAGACGCTCTCACACCTCGAGCGGCTCGTGCTCGAGGAGCGCGCAGAACGCGCCGGGGACGTCGGGGTCGTTACCTATACTGCGCGCCAGCTTGGACGACGAGCTTCCGCCTAGTACCTGCGCCTCGGGGCTGACCGGGGCGTGATCGTAACCCTCGAGCTGGCCGCCCTCGCCGCGCTGCTGCTCCTGAACGCCTTCTTCGTGGCTGCCGAGTACGGCTTGGTGACGGCACGCCGGACGAAAATCGTCGAGCTGCAGCAGCAGGGCAACCGGCGCGCACGCGACGTACTCAAGATCGTCTCGCGCCCGCCGCGGTTCATCGCAGCCATGCAGCTCGGAGTCACTCTCACCTCGCTCGGAATCGGCGCTCTCGGCGAGCCGGTGCTCGCGGAGATGCTCGATCCCGTTCTGGCGACCTTCCTCGCGGTCGCAATCGCGTTCGTGGTGATCACGTTCATGCACGTCGTGATCGGCGAGCTGGTCCCCAAGGGAATCGCCCTCGGCTACCCGGAGCGCACGGCGCTCGCCGTTTCGGCGCCGGTGCGCGGCTTCTTCGTGCTCTTCGCCCCCTTCGTCTGGGTCCTGCAGCGCTCGACCTCCGCCGTGCTGCAGCTCCTCAGCCTGCAGGCCCCGGGTACCGAGACGGAGGCGCACTCCGAGGCCGAGCTCAAGATGCTCGTCCGCACCTCCAGCGAGGCGGGGGAGATCGAGCATGGCGAGAGGGAGATGCTCTACAAGGTCTTCGACTTCGCGGACAAGGAGGTCCACGAGGTGATGGTGCCGCGGCCGGAAGTGGTGGCGATCAAGATCGACCTGCCGCCAGAGGAGGCCCTCGCGGCCCTCCTCGAGTCCCCATTCACGCGCTATCCCGTCTACCGCGACTCACTGGACGAGATCATCGGCATCCTCCACGTCCGCGACCTCTTCGCGGCCCTGCACGACCGCGGCATCGCCGAGGTCGAGATCGAGCAGCTCCTGCGACCGGTCTACATCGTCCCGGAGACCAAGGACCTCGGCGCGCTGCTCGCCGAGTTCCGCAAGCAGAATCAGCACATGGCGGTCGTGGTCGACGAGTACGGCGCGATGGAGGGGATCGTGACGCTCGAGGACCTGCTGGAGGAGATCGTGGGCGAGATCGAAGACGAATTCGACCTGCCCGACGAGTCGATCGAGCGGATCGACGACACGCACATTCGTATCGATGGCACCTTCCCGATCGACGACTTCAACGACCAGTTCCACACCGAGATCGAGATCGAGGACTACCACACGATGGCCGGATACGTCTTCGGCCAGCTCGGCCGCGCGCCGGAGGTCGGCGACGAGGTTCGAACGGACGGCGTCGCGTTGCGTGTGGTCGAGATCGAGGGCTCGCGGATCCAGCGGCTCGAGGTCGAGTTCGGCCACGCGCTGCCCGCCGCGCCCGACGAGCCCGACGAGTAGTCCGGACGACCTACAACGCCCAGAAGGCGTCGAACGCGGCCGGGTCGCTCGGCAGCGCCAGCACCTCGGTCACGAGGCCGTCGCGGATCGTGAACAGCAGCACCTGGTGGATGTCGATCGAGCGTCCCTCACGCTCGCCCTGCGCCCGGTAGAGGCCGGCACCGCGGTCCTCGCTCGCCAGTGCGTCGATGAAGGTCGAGCGGTACGTCCCGTTCGTCAGCTTCGGCAGCCGCGCGAGGAAGCGGAAGATCTCCGTGCGGCCGCGGTAGCTCCCGGACATGACGCCGGCGCCCGGAACGTGCCAGACAGCGTCCTCGGCGAAGCAGTCGCGCAGCGCGAGCCCCTCCTTGTCCGCGAACGCGTTCATGATCCGTCGCACCAGCTGCGCGTTCGCCTCGACGCTCATCTTCGCGCGGCCCAGCGGTCGAGGAGCCCCGCGACGTGCTGCCGCTGGGCCTCCGTGAAGTCCATCTGGCTGAGGAGCCGTCGGGCCTCGTCCGGGTCGTCGTTCGCGACCGCTGCTTCGAGCCGCTCCCGCCACGGCGTCGGCTCGCGCAGCTGGCGCCGGAGCCAGCGCAGGAGGCTCACGCTTGCCTGATCCGTCATCGTGCGGGAGGCTATCGCTCATGGACACGTTCCTCGCGATCGCGAGCAGGCGGGAGGTCCGCGACTACGAGGCTCGCCCGCTGTCGCCCGAAGTGGAAGAGCGCATCCTGGACGCCGGCCGGCTCGCAGGGAGCTCGAAGAACCGGCAGCCGTGGCGGTTCGACGTCGTCCCCGGTGAGCTTCTGGCGGACGTCGTCTACGAGCCGACGAACCTGCGGGGCGCGCCGTTCGTCGTTGCGATCGTCGTCCGCGGGAAGGGACCGATCTCGTTCGATGCGGGCCGGGCGGCCGAGAACATGCTCCTCGCCGCCTGGAACGACGGCGTCGGCTCGTGTCCGAACGCGATCGCCGACGAGCCCGCGGCGCGGGCGGCACTCGGGCTCGACGACGAGGAGAAGATCGCGATCGTGCTCTCGTTCGGATATCCCGCGAAACCGCGCGACCCGGAGGGACGCTCCGCCGCCGAGTGGAGCGCCCGCGCCAACCGCCGCCCGCTGCCGGAGAGTGTCCGCAGGCAATAATCAAGGGGTGCAGGAGATCCTCTTCGAGATCGAGCAGTGGCAGAAGGCGGGGGAGCGCGTCGTCGTCGCGACCGTGGTTGGCAGCCGCCGCTCGGCGCCGCGGCCCGTCGGCTCGAGCCTCGCCGTCTCCGAGAGCGGGAAGCTGTGCGGATCGGTCTCGGGCGGGTGCGTCGAAGGCGACGTCTTCGAGCAGTCACGTGAGGTGCTGGAGACCGGAGAGCCGAAGCTGCTCTCGTACGGAATCTCCGACGAGGAGGCCTGGGCGGTGGGTCTTCCCTGCGGCGGCGAGATCGACGTCTTCCTCGAGCGCCTGCCTTGATCGAGCGGTTGCTCCGCCTTCAGCGCGAAGGCGGTCGCGCAGTCGTCTTTACCGTCGTCGAAGGCGATGGTGTAGGTGGGAAGCTTCTCGTGCTCGAAGGCGGCGAGTCGCTTGGCGACGGGCCGCCGGAGTTCGCCGAGCATGCCGACGCGCTCATCCGCGGCGCCCGCAACCGGACGCTCGAGGTGCAGGGCCGTAGAGTCTTCGCCGAGGTCTACGGCCCGCCGCCGCGCCTGTTCGTCTACGGCGCGGTCGACACGGCTGAGGCGCTCTCGGCCGCCGCGAAGCTCCTCGGCTGGACGACCATCGTGGCCGACGCTCGCGCCAAGTTCGCCACGCGGGAGCGCATGCCCAGCGCGGACGAGCTGATCGTCGCCTGGCCGGAGGAGGCATTCGCAGAGGTCGCGCCCGACCACGCGACTGCGATCGTCGTCCTCACGCACGACGACAAGTTCGACCTGCCGGCGCTCCAGCTCGCGCTCGCGGGCGACGCCTTCTACGTGGGCTTGATCGGCGGCCGGCGCAACCAGGAGAAAAAGCGCGTGCGCCTGCGTGAGGAAGGTGTGGCGGACGACGCGCTCGAGCGGATCTCCGGTCCGTGCGGTCTCGATCTCGGCGCGGAATCGGTCCCGGAGACGGCGCTCTCGATCCTCGCCGAGGCAGTTGCGGTCCGGAACGGCCGCAGCGGCGGCCCTCTGATGCAGTCGAAGCAGCGGATCCACGCCGAGGTGGAATGAACACCAGAGCAGCGGTCATGCACGAGCCGGGGTCACTCGTCGTCGAGGACCTCGACGTCGACGAGCCGTTGCCCGGCGAAGTCGTCGTGCGCATGAGCGCCGTCGGTGTTTGCGGAACCGACCTTCACTCCTACAAGGGGGAGTGGGACCGGCCGACGCCGATCGTGCTCGGGCACGAGGGCGCCGGCGTGGTCGAGGCTGTCGGCGCCGACGCTGGCACGCTCCGCCCGGGAGATCGCGTGGTGCTCTCCTGGGCACCCGCCTGCGGCGAGTGCGCCGCCTGCCATCGCGGCCGGCCCGCCGCGTGCGGCCCGCTCCGTGCCGCGATCGGAAAGGGGACGTTGCTCGGAGGCCGCACCGGTCTCACGCTCGGCGGGGAGACGGTGTACCGCGGCACCGCGACCGGTGCGCTCTCCGAGCGTGTCGTCGTGGCGGCAGGTGCTGCGATGCCGCTCGCCGGCGACGTGCCGCTCGAGCACGCCGCCTTGCTGGGCTGCGCCGCCCTGACCGGCGTCGGCGCGGTGTTGAACGCGGCCCGCCCCGAGCCGGGCTTCAGCGCCCTCGTTATCGGCGCCGGCGGTGTCGGCCAGTTCATCGTCCAGGGCGCTCGGATCGCCGGCGCAGCAGAGATCCTCGTCGTGGATCCGGTCGAGGCTCGCCGTGAGCAGGCGCTCGGGCTCGGCGCAACCCGCGCCTGCGCCCCGGACGAGCTGCGCGAGGCGATGCAGGAGCTCGACCCCGAGGGTGTCGACTACGCCTTCGACGCGGTCGGAGCGCCGGCGACCACGAAGCTCGCGCTGCGCTGGGTCCGCGGCGGCGGCACCGCCGTCGTCGTCGGATTGCCGGCCGGCGGCGAGAAGCTCGAGCTCGACCCCTTCGAGTTCTCGAACCGCGAGAAGACGTTGACGGGGACTATCTACGGCTCCGAGGATCCAGCCGTCGCCCTGCCGCAGTTGATCGAGCTCGTGCGCAGTGGGGAACTCGACCTCGCCAGCCTCGTGGGGCCGTCGTTCCCGCTCGAACGTGCCGACGATGCGTTCCAGGCGAGCCTGGCGGGCGAGCCGGGCCGCGTCCTCGTGACTCCCTAGCTTTCGGGCAGCGATTCCCGAAGGAACCGCAGGAGGTTGCGCGAGAGGAGGCCCTCGAGCCGCTCGCCCTCCCAGCCTCGCGCTTGCAAGGCGTCGATCAGCGCCGATAGGTCCTCCGGCCCGGTCAAGCCGTCGATCATCGATCCGACCTCGAGGCCGGGAGGCATGAGGCCGTCGGGAGGCGCCGGGCCAGGCATCAGCTCGTGCAGCCGCTTGATCCAGTCTGCGCCCAGGCAGACGCGTTCTGGGCCGATCACCGACGCGGCGTGGTCGAGGTGGTCGACCACGCGGTCGATCGTCGGCCTGGCCGGGTCGATCGCGATCGGGTGCAGCATGAGCCCGAAGACCCCGCCACGCTCAGCGAGCCGGCGCAGCTGCTCGTCCGAGACGTTGCGCGGCGTGTCGTTGATCGCGCGGCAGCCTGCGTGCGTGACGCAGAGGGGGCCCCCGTACGAGTCGGCGCACTCGGTGAAGAGCTGCTCGGAGGCATGAGCCAGGTCGAGGATCACGCCCAGCTCGGCGAAGCGGCCGAGGAGCGTGCGTCCGAGCCCGGAAAGGCCACCGGAGTCGGCCGCTCCGTCCGCGAAGGGGTTGCGGCGATTCCACGTCAGCCCCGCCATCCGCAGCCCGAGCTCCCAGAAGAGATCGGCCGTGGCGACCTCGTAGCCCAAGGGCTCGACCCCCTCGAGCGCCAGCATCAGCCCGATGCGTTCGCTGCGCTCGACCGCATCGAGGTCCGAGCGTGCCCGCACGACCGCCAGCCGCTCCGGGTTCTCGCGCACCGCGCGGTGAAAGGCCGTCGCCTGCCGGAGGGCCTCGCGCAAACTCCCCTCGGGCTGGAACTCGAGCTCCACGAAGACGGGACACACCTGCATGCCGATGTCGCCCGCTTCGAGGAGCGGCAGCCACGTTCGCCCGAAGACGTTCGTCTCGCCGAGCCGGTGCTCGCGATGCGCGAGCTCCAGCAGCAGGTCGGTGTGAGCGTCGGCGAGCATCGAAGCGAGCTTGTACCTTTTTCTCGGCCATGACGTCGCTCTCGCTCTACGAGGATCTCCTCTCCCCTGCCGAGGAGCTCGCGCTCCCGGCCGGCGGCCGGATCGTCTACGTCGCCTCCGGCGAGCTCGCCGGCCTGCACGCCGGCCGGGCCGCCTTCGGGTCCGACGAGTCGACGATCGCGGCAGGCAGCGACGGGGCCACCGTCCTGCGCTGGGAGCTGACGGAGTGGTCGGCAGACGACGCGAAGCTTTCGGCACATGTCCAGCTCGACCCGTGGGCCGACTACGCGATGCGGTGCGAGCTCGACGGCGGCCCCGCCGCCGGGCCGGGGATCGGGTGCGTGTTGCGCGGTGAGCTCTCGGTCGACGGCGAGCTCGTGCAACCGTTCGGGGCCTTCGTCGAGCCAGCCGAGATCTCCGGACGCGGCTCGTTCGTGCGCGTGGTGCTCGTCCGCGCCGAGGAGTCCGTCGGCGACGACGCGCTCGCCCAGGGGTCGCTGCATCTATGAGCGGCAGATTTCTGCTCGCCGCAGTCCTCGCCGTCGCGCTCGCCGGCTGCGGCTCGGATGGAGCGAAGGATGCCGCAGCGACGCAGCCGGTGACCGTGACGGAGACGGT
>DATLDK010000103.1:0-4664 GCA_035525905.1 Gaiellaceae bacterium
CACCGTTGGAGCGGTGTCGTCGACGTCCTGCAGCGTGAGGTCGGCCCAGTTCGTCTTGGGATCGAAGCGATCGGGGCCGGGCGCGCTCACCGAGCTGTCGCCCCCGACGACGTACCGGAAGTCGATGCCGAGCGGCGGTTCGTCCCCAAAGCCGGCGCAGATGTCGCCGGACGAGTCCTCGCACAGGGGATGCCTCAACTCGAAGACCGCATCGCCGCTGGCGGTCGTGCCCGCCCCCTCCGTCGCGTTCCCGGTATCGGAGGTGTACCCGCCGTCGCCGTTGTAGTGGTAGTCCTGGCCCGAGCTCGCGCCGAGTCCCACGAACCAGGCGTCGTCGCCACTGTCCGCGATGCCGTCATGGTCCTCGTCGAAGTAGACCTGGAGCTGGGGCGTCACCTGGGAGGCGCCGCCCTTGACCACGACGCCGATGTACAGGTTGTTGTCGTTGCGCAGGTAGCGGACGGTCGCGCTTCCGAGGCCACCAAAGTTGACGTTGTAGGAAGTGACGTTCCACGCTGCCTCGGCGAGGTCACCGTCCACCGTCACGGATCTAACGGTCGCGAACGCGATGTGGTCGCCCCCGCCGTGAGCCGAAATGGCCCCAGGTACCGCGAGCACGACACCAATGCCTACAACCGCTAGAAACCGCCGCAGCGCTTTACTCACCGAAACTCCCCCCGTCTTAAGTTCCCCTTGAACCGCCGACGCAGAGTAGCTCCGTTTTGTACAACTTTCAAGAGGTGTTTTACAAGTTTGAAGAGTTAGAGCAGGAACTAGGATAGGAAGGTGCCGTCCTTCGCCCCGTACCTCTCCCGGCTCGTACTCGACTGGAGCCGGGACGGCGGGCTCGGCGTGCGCGAGGTCGAAGGAACGCTGGTCTCGGTCGATCTGTCCGGCTTCACGGCGCTTTCCGAGCGGCTGCAGGCGAAGGGCCGCGCCGGTGCGGAAGAGCTGACCCTGGCCGTCTCCGGGGTCTTTCAGGGGCTGATCGGGATTACGGCGCGCCATGGCGGCGACGTGCTCAAGTTCCGCGGCGACGCGCTGCTCCTGTTCTTCGACAGCGATGACCACGAGCGCCGCGCGTGCTACGCGGCGGCGGACATGCAGTGGCTGATCCGCACGAGCGGGGAGATGATGAGCTCGGTCGGCCCGGTGACGCTGCGGATGTCGACCGGCGTCTATACGGGCACCTGTCACTTCTTCCTCGTCGAAGGCACGCACCGTGAGCTCGTCATCGCCGGCCCGGCGGCAACGGCGACCATCGAGCTGGAATCGGGCGCGGAAGCGGGGGAGATCCTGCTCAGCGAGCGGACGGCTGCGGCCTTGGAGCCGGCGTGGGTAGGGCCGTCACGAGGAGACGGGCGCCTCCTCCTCGAGCTTCCCGAGCGAGACGTCGCAGAGATCGACGAGTCGCCACCCCCCGAGCTTCCGGAAGAAATCGAGCTCTATGTGCCCGAGCCGCTGCGCGCCCACCTCCTGCTCGAGGCGGGGGAGGCGGAGCACCGGCAGGTCACCGCGGCCTTTCTCAAGTTCACGGGCGTGGACGAGCAAATCGAGGCCACCGGCGCCGAGGTCGTCTACGGCCATCTCGCGAGGCTTGCGCAGATCCTCGGCGACGAGCTGAAGCAGCTCGGCCTGACCTGGTTCGGATCGGACATCGACGAGGGCGGCGGCAAGATCTACATCGTCGGTGGCGCACCGTCGTCGACCGGAGCGGACGAGGAGCGGATGCTGCGGGCGCTCCGAACCGTGCTCGGGAGCTATGACGGTCTGATGCTCCGCGCGGGCGTCAACCGGGGCCCGGCCTTCTGCGGGGACATCGGGACGGAGGCGTGCCGCTCGTACAACGTCATGGGCGACACCATCAATCTCGCAGCACGGCTGACTTCGCGTGCCGACCCTGGCGGCCTGCTCACGACGGCCGATGTGCTGGAACGCGCAAGAACGCGCTTCGAGACCACTTCGCAGTCGCTGCTCTTGAAGGGGAAAGAGCGGCCGATCACGGCCTACAAGGTCGGAGCGGTGCTCGGGGAGAAGGAGGACGAGCCGCAGGCCGAGCTCCCCTTCGTGGGTCGCGAAGCCGAGCTGGCCGCGCTCGCCCTGGCCGTCAACGGCGCGCGCGTGCGCCAGCAGCAGGTCGTGGAGCTGATCGGCGAGCCGGGCATCGGCAAGTCCCGCCTGCTCGAAGAGCTGAAGAAGCAGGCGCTCGGCTTCACGCAGCTGAACGGCCGCTGTGACCAGTACTCCTCGGCCTCCGCCTACTCCGTCTTCCGGGATCTGCTGCGTCCCCTCGTCGGCTTGACGCCCGAGATGGACGCTCGCGAGGCCGGTATGAACCTGATGCCCTGGATCGCGGCGGTGATGCCCGACCTCGCGCCGCTGGCCCCCCTGATCGCCGTTCCCTTCGATGCGGAGGTTCAACCTACACCTGAGGTTGATGAACTCGACCCTCAGTTCAGACGCGAGCGGCTGCACGAGTGCGTCGGCACGCTCCTCACGCGCGTGCTGCTGATGCCCACGCTGCTCGTGATCGAGGACGGGCACTGGATCGACGACGCCTCCCGCGAGCTGCTCCACTCGCTGACGCGGGAGCAGGCGCCGCGGCCCTGGCTCGTGTGCGTGACCAGACGCCCGCAGGGCAGCGACTTCGCCGAGCCTACCGTCGACGGGCACGTTCAGCTTGCGCTCGGCCCGATCGACGCGCGCGCCGCGCAGTCCCTCGCGCTCGCGGCAGCGGGCGACATTGCGGTGTCCGACGAGGTTCTTGCCGTGCTCGTCGACCGGGCCGGCGGCAACCCGCTCTTCGTCCGAGAGCTCGTTGCGGCGTCGCGGGGCGCGAGCGACGTCAGCGCGCTGCCGGACTCGGTCGAGACGCTGATCCTGACGCGCATGGACACCCTGGCGCCCGAGGACCGCTTTCTGCTCCGGAACGCCTCCGTGCTCGGTGCCCGCTTCGAGCTCGACATGCTGGCGCGCATCGTCCAGGAGGAGCTGCCCGATGCCGGAAACCTCGAGCACTGGGAGCGTCTCTCCGAGTTCGTCGCCTGGGACGACGCGGGCCGGCTTCACTTCCTGCACGACCTCTTTCGCGCGGTTGCATACGAAGGGCTTTCGTTCAAGCGCCGGCGTGAGATCCACGGTCGCGTAGGCGCTGCCCTCGAGGAGCGCGCCGGCGACGCCGCCGCAGAAGTCGCCGACCTGCTCTCACTGCACTACCACCGCGCCGACGAGCAGATGAAGGCCTGGGAATACTCGGTGCTCGCAGGCAGGCGCGCGCAGGACCGGTCGGCCAATGTCGAAGCGATCGAGTTGTACGAGCGGGCCCTCGATGTTGCGGACGGTGCCGGAGCGACGCCGGTCGAGATCGCTGCGGTCGCGCAGGCGCTCGGTGACGTCGCCGAGCTGGCCGCACGCTACGACACGGCTGAGGCGGCTTACGAGCGCGCGCGCGAGGCCGTCCCCGACGATGTGATCACGAACGCTCACCTCCTCCGCAAGCAGGGCATCGTCAGCGAGCGCCGGGGTCGGTACACGGGCGCCCTCGAGCTGTACGAGACCGCGCTCAGCGTGCTCGACGCCGCCGACGACAAGGTCAAGCGCACTCGTTCGCGCTCTGACGTCGAGTCCGCCTACGCGGGCGTGAAGCTCCGGCAGGGACGCTTTGACGAGGCGCGCGCGTGGGCGGAGCGCGCGGCTGGCTCTGCCGATGCCGGCGATGATCGCACCCGTCTCGCGTATGCCCACCTCCTCTTCTACACCGCGGCCGTCTACTCCTACGAGCCCGCGTCGGAGCACCGAGACAAGGCACTCGCGACCCTCGAAGAGGTCGGCGATCTCGTCAAGCTGGCCAGCTTGCAGAACAACATCGGCATGGAGGCGTATTTCGAGGGGCGTTGGGGCGATGCGCTCGAGTGGTACCGCCGGAGCGGGGAGTCATCCTCGCGCCTCGGTGACGTCGTCAACGTGGCCCGAGCCCAGAATAACGAGGCCGAGATCCTCTCAGACCGGGGGCAGCTCGACGCGGCTCGCGTCCTGCTTGAGCAGGCGTTGCGCGTGTGGCGAGCGGCGGACTACCGCGTCGGCGTCGCGCTCGCGACCGCGAACCTCGGGCGTGTGATGAGCCGGAGCGGGCGGTTCGAGGAAGCTCGCCGCCTGCTGACGGATGCGCTCGGGCAGTTCAGCGAGCTCGGTGCCGGGGCCTACGTCAGCGAGACGCAGGCCCGGCTGGTCGAGTGTCTCGTGTTCGAGGGACATCACCAAGACGCGTTCGCGGCGCTCAAGCCTCTCCTCGGGCTGAGCGGGCCGGGGCCGGTCGACGACCCGCAGAGGCCGGACGTCGCCTTTCTCGTTCCGGGCTCTGCGCAACTCGCGATGGCCGAGCGGCTCGCGGGGTACGCGACGGTGCAGTCGCGGGCCGGGTTCGACGCGGCGAGACTGCACTTTGAACGCTCGCTCGAAGCCGCTCGGATTGCTAACGCGGAGTACGAGATCGCGCTGACCCTGCGTGCCATCGCCGAGACGACCGGGGCTGAGGATGGCGAGGGGACGGAGATCCTACGGAGGCTCGGCATCGTCTCCACGCCGGCCGTGCCGTTACCTTGACCTCGACTTAAGGTTGAGGTACCGGCGACGCGACTGTTTGGGCGTGGCCCGGTCGAGCCTCC
>DATLDK010000105.1:0-12745 GCA_035525905.1 Gaiellaceae bacterium
ACCGTCCACGCGAGCAGGTACGCGAGATGCCCCAGGGCGGGAAGGAGCTCGACGGTGCCGAGCATGAGCCCACGGCAGAGCTCGACTCCGTGCCAGATCGGCGTCGCGTAGGCGAGCAGCTCGAGGAGGAGCGGCATCTGCGACACCGGGAAGAAGGTCCCCGAGAAGAGGAACATCGGGACGATCACGAAGCGGAAGATCGGCGGGAGGCTGGAGTCCGACTCCGTGGTCGCCGCGTAGGCCGCCATCGGCATCGAGAAGGCTGTTCCGACCACCACCGCAGCCGGTACGGCGAGCAGCCCGAGCCAGGAGTGCACCGCCCCGAAGGCCGCGACGACGAGGAGATAGGCGGCGCTCGCGGTCAGGACGCGCGTGAACACGAAAAGCTGGTGCCCGATCAGCACGTCCCGCTCCGTCAGCGGCGTGGCGGTCATCGCGTAGTACGTCCGCGTCCACTTGATCGCGCCCATCACGGGCCAGCTCGATTCCGTCGCCGCGGTTTGCATGGCCGCCGCAGCAAGCAGCCCCGGCGCGATGAAGTCGAGGTACGGAACGCCGGCCGGAGCGTTCTGCGAGCGGTCGACGATCGTCCCGAGCCCGACGCCGAGCGAGGCGAGGTACAGGAGCGGGTTGACGAGGCTCGTCCCGATCGTGCCGCGCCACACGCGCTTGTACTGCGCGAGCCAGTGCTCGTAGGCGCGGAGCGGCTGGACGAGAGCTTCCACTAGTCGACGAGCGTCCGGCCCGTGAGCTGGAGGAAGACGTCCTCGAGGGTGCTGCGGCGGATCAGCGTCGAGTGCGGCGGCAGGCCACGGTCGGCAATCGCGGCCGCCGCGGCGTCACCGTCGCTCGTATAGATCAGCGTCCGGTCCGGCAACTCCTCGACGCGATCGCCGGCGCCCGCAAGCACACCGTTCTCGGGGCGGGCATCCTCGAACCGGACCTCGACGACCTCGCGGGTCGAGAACTCCGCGATCAGCTGTCGCGGCGAGCCCTCGGCCACGATGCGCCCGTGGTCCATCACGACCAGCCGGTCGCACAGCTGCTCCGCCTCGTCCATGTAATGGGTCGTCAACACGAGCGTCACGCCACGCTGCTTGAGCCGGAAGAGCCGGTCCCAGACGACATGCCGCGCCTGCGGGTCGAGCCCCGTCGTCGGCTCGTCGAGCAGCAGCAGCTCCGGGTCGTTGACGAGCGAGCGGGCAATCGTCAGCCGGCGCTTCATGCCGCCGGACAGCGGCTCGACCCGGTCCCCGGCGCGCTCGCTGAGCTGGACGAACTCGAGCAGCTCCTCGATCTTCGGGCGCAGCTCGCGCCTGGAGAGACCGAAGTAGCGGCCGTAGATGAGGACGTTCTCGCGGACGGTCAGCTCGGTGTCGAGCGTGTCCTGCTGGGGGACGACCCCGAGCCGGGCGCGGATCGCAGGCCCGTCGGTGGTGGGATCGAGGCCGAGGATCCGCAGCGTTCCACCGGACAGCGGCGAGACGCAGCCGATCATCCGCATCGTCGAGCTCTTGCCGGCCCCGTTCGGGCCGAGGAAGCCGAAGGCCTCCCCTGGCTGGACGTCGAGGTCGATTCCGTCCACGGCGACGAGGTCGCCGAAGCGCTTGACGAGGCTGCGGGCGTGGATCATCGGGCCGTTCTGGCTCACGCACCCAACCTACCTACGCCGGTCGGACCGCCTTCCGCGTCGCCTCGACGTCGCGCGCGATCTGCTCGACGAGCTCCGGCTCGCTCTGGAACACCTGCTCGTCCCGAAGGCGTTCCCAGAGCTCGACGACGAGCCGCTTGCCGTAGAGGTCGCCCTCGAAGTCCAGCAGGTGCGGCTCGATCCGGCGCTCCTCACCGCCGTAGTGCGGGTTCGTGCCGATCGAGATCGCCGCCCGATGGCCGAGCGCGGAGCCAGCGTAGATCCCGTACGCGGGCACGAGCAGCCCCGCGTCCATCGCGAGGTTCGCGGTCGGATACCCGAGCGTGCCGCCACGCTGGTCGCCGCTGACAACAGTGCCGTCGAGCTCGGGCGGACGGCCGAGCAGCCGGGCCGCCTCAGGCACGTCACCGGCGTGGAGGTGCCGGCGGATCTCGGTCGAGGACACGCCTGCCAGGAGCGGCACCGGCAGCACCTGGTGCCCCAGCTGCTCGAGCAGCTCCAGATCGCCGCGGCGTTTCCGTCCGAAGCGGAACTCGGCGCCGGCGACGATGACCTCTGCTCCCGCCAGCTGCTCCCGGGCGAACTGCTCCGGCTCCTGCTGCGCCAGCTCCAGCGTGAAGCTGAACACCGTCGTCTCGGCCACGCCCAGGTCGGCGAGCAGCTCGAGCCTGCGCTCGAGCGTCGAGACCGCTTCGACGAAGTTGCCGAGCACCACGCGCGGATGCGGGTCGAACGTGATCACGCGCACCGGAAGACCGGTGCCGAGCGCAGCCTCGATCACCCGCCGGTGCCCGCGGTGTACGCCGTCGAACGTCCCGATTGCGATTGCCTCGCTCATGGCAGCAACGCCAGCGCCTGCTCGGCCGGGATCACCCGCTCCTCGTCGGCGTCCTCGACGCTGAACGGGCCTACCTCGAGCCGGCGCAGCGTGGCGCAGTGGCCGCCGAGGGCGTCCGCGATCGCCCGCACGTACGTCCCGGAGCTGACGCGCAGGTCGAGCCGGACGACGCCGTCGGCATACGCGATCACGTCGAGCGCATGCACCCGCGATCGTCGCAGCGGCATCGCGACCTCGACGCCGCGACGGTGCAGCTTGTACGCGCGCTCACCGCCGATCTTGACCGCGGAAGCGGCGGGGATCGGCAGCTCGATCTCTCCCAGGAGGGGCTCGAGCATGACCTCGAGCTCCGCGGCATCGGGAGCCTCCGAGCGCTCGACCACCTCCCCCTCCGGATCCCCGGTGGACGTACGGGCCGTCAGGTCGACGTCCGTGAGGTAGCGCTTGTCGAGCCCGACGAACGATCCCGCCAATTTTGTCGACCGTCCGGAGAGCAAGAGCAACAATCCCGTCGCGAAAGGGTCAAGGGTTCCCGCATGTCCCATCCTGGTGCCGGTGCGAGACCGCACGCGCGCCACGACCGCGAACGACGACGGGCCGGCGGGCTTGTCGACCAGGATGATGCCGCTCGGCTCCAGCCCCTTCGGCGGCATCAGCCTGCGGCCGAGGCGGACGTGAACTCGCGGCGGAGGAACTCCGTGAGATCGGCGATCGAGTCGTCGCTCGAGAAGCCTGCCGCCTGGCGATGCCCCCCGCCTCCGGCCGCCCGCGCGATCGCCGAGACGTCGAGCTCGTCATGCGAGGCGCGGAGCGAGATCCGGCGCGCCGGGCTGCCGCCGCGGGGAGGCTCGCGGATCAGCGCCGCCATGTCTGCGCCCTCGACGGCCCGCAGGAAGTCGATGATCCCCTCCGAGTACGGCTCCACCGCACCCACCTCGGCGAAGTCGTCACGGAGGAGGTACGACACCACGAGCCCGCCGCCCTCATAGACCTGAGCCCGCTCGAGCGCTCGCGCGAGCAGCTTGAGCTTCGCGAACTGCACGCTCTCATAGACGCCCTGGAACACCTTGTGCACGTCCGCGCCGGCCTCGACGAGCTCCGCGGCGAGCCGCAGCGACTTTGGGGTCGTGTTCGTGTACTGGAAGCGGCCGGTGTCGGTCACGAGCGCGACGTAGAGGGGCTCCGCGAGCTCCGGCGTCAGCTCGAGCCCGAGCCCGGCGAACACGTCCCGTAGCACCTCGCCGGTGGACGACGCCGCCGCGTCGACGAGGTTGACGTCGCCGAACCGCGAGTTGTCGTGATGGTGGTCGATGTTGATCGTGAAGGGCGCCGAGTGGAGTGCCGCCGCGTCTGCTCCGAGCCGGCTCTCGTTCGCCGCGTCGACCGCGACCAGGGTCCGGTCGGCCGCATCGTCCGGGAGCGAACGCTGCAGTTCCTCGAGCGGCAGGAAGCGGTACTCACCCGGGAGCGGCGCGGGCCCGGGCAGGAACATGAGGCTGTCCTTCCCGAGAGTCCCCAGCCCGAGGTGGGTCGCGAGCAACGAGCCGAGGGCGTCGCCGTCGGGGTTCTCGTGCGTCGTGACCAGGAACCGGTCGCGCGCGCGAATCGCCTCGACGACCGCTCCGAGATCAGCTGCCGTCGTGGTCTGCTGCGGGTGCGAGGTCATCGATGAGTTTGGACATGCGCACGCCGTGCTCGACCGCGTGATCGTATTCGAACGTGAGCAAGGGAGTTCGCTTCATGCGGAGCTCGCGTGAGAGGCGCGCCTGCAGGACGCCATGTGCGGCGTCGAGCCCGGTCAGGCTCTTGCTCCGCTTCTTCTCGCTGCCCAGCACGCTGACGTAGACCGTCGCCTGACGGAGGTCCGGCGAGGTGTCCACGCCGGTGACGGTAACGAACCCGATTCGGGGGTCCTTCAGCTCCAGCAGAGCCTCGGAGAGCACCTGGCGGACCGCTTCGTTGACTCTGCGCATCCGCTCGGCCATGCGCCCTAAGGTAGTCGAGACGCTAGTCGTCCAGCGTCACCAGCTCCCGTTCGACCGCGCCCAGCTCCCATTCCCTCGAGGCGAGATAGCGCTCCGCCTCTGCGAGCAGCTTCTCAGCCTCCCCGTGCTCGCGGGCCACGACCGAGGCCGTGATGCGCGCTCGCTGCCACGCGTCGTGATGATCGACCTCCGCGACCGACGCCCCGAATCGGTTCCGGAGCTGATCCTTGGCCGAGCGCAGCAGCATTCGCTTCTCCTTCAAGGAGTGCGCTTCGGGAAAGTGCAGCTCGACGGAGAGGATCCCGACCCAGCCGCGGTGCACTAAGACGTGGCGGCGGGGGCGCCGGCGGGCTCGTCGAGCGAGGTGCGCTCGATCTCGCGCGTCTCGTACGCCTCGAGAATGTCGCCTTCCTTGACGTCGTTGAAGTCGTTGAGCAGGATGCCGCACTCGAAGCCCTCGGCGACCTCTCTGGCATCCTCCTTGAAGCGCTTCAGCTGCGAGATCGTCGTGTCGTAGATGACGGTGCCCTCGCGGACGACCCGCACCTTCGAGTTGCGGCGCACCACGCCCGAGGTGACCATGCAGCCGGCGATCGTTCCCAGCCGCGACACCTTGAAGAGCGCGCGCACTTCCGCCTCGCCGGTGATCTCCTCGGTCTGGACGGCGGAGAGCATGCCGACGAGCGCCTGCTCGATGTCCTCGGTCAGCTGGTAGATGACGCGGTACGTGCGGATGTCGACGCCCTCGCGCTCGGCCAGCTGGCGTGCCTCCGTGTTCGGGCGCACGTTGAAGCCCACGACGAGGGCGTTCGAGGTGGCTGCGAGCATGATGTCGCCCTCGGTGATGGCGCCCACGCCCTGGTGGATGACGTTCACGCGCACCTCGGGGTGCTGGATCTTCGCCAGCTCGGAGACCGCCGCTTCGACGGAGCCACCCACGTCGCCCTTGAGGATCATGTTCAGGTCCTGCACCGCGCCCGCCTGCAGGGCGGAGAAGAGTGACTCGAGCGAGACGCCGCCCTTGGAACGCTGGGCCTGCTGCTCGGTGCGGAGCCTCTGGCCGCGCCGCTGCGCGAGCGTGCGCGCTTCGCGCTCGTCCTCGACCACGCGGGCAAATTCGCCCGCGGGCGGCGGCACGTTGAAGCCGAGGATCTCGATCGGATCGCCCGGCCGCGCTTCCTTGACCTTCTCGCCGCGGTAGTCGTAGAGGGCGCGCACCTTGCCGTGTGCGTCTCCGGCGACGATCGCGTCGCCGACGCGCAGTGTGCCGCGATGGACGAGCATCGTCGCGACCGGCCCGCGGCCGACGTCGAGCCGGGACTCGATGATGGGGCCCGACGCGTCCGTGTTCGGGTTCGCCGTCAGCTCGAGCTCGGCGTCCGCGACGAGCAGCACCTTCTCGAGCAGGTCGTCCAGATTCGTCTTCTGCTTCGCCGACACGTTCGAGAACTGGACGTTTCCGCCCCAGTCCTCGGGTTGCAGGCCCTCGGCGGCCAGGTCCGCCTTGACCCGGTCGGGGTTCGCGTCGGGCATGTCCATCTTGTTGACCGCCACGACGATCGGCACCCCGGCGGCCCGCGCATGGGAGATCGACTCCTTCGTCTGCGGCATGACGCTGTCGTCTGCGGCGACGACGAGGACGGCGATGTCCGTCACCTTCGCTCCGCGCGCGCGCATGGCCGTGAACGCCTCGTGGCCGGGGGTGTCGAGGAACGTGATCTTCCGCCCGCCCACGTCTGCCTGATAGGCGCCAATGTGCTGGGTGATCCCGCCGGCTTCGGTCTCGACGACCGCTGCCTCGCGGATCGCGTCGAGCAGGGTCGTCTTCCCGTGGTCGACGTGGCCCATGATCGTGACGACCGGGGGCCTCGGAGCGAGGTCCTCGGCGGCGTCCTCGAAGACCTCGGGGAGCTCCTCCTCGTCGGCCGCATGCTTGATCGTGATCTCGCGGCCGAGCTCGGTCCCGATCAGCTCGACCTCGTCGTCGGAGAGGGACTGCGTGATCTGGATCATCTGCCCGAGCCCCATCATGATCTTGATGATCTGGACCGCGGGGACGCCGAGCGCCTGCGAGAGGTCTCGGACCGAGACTCCGGAGGGAACGGTCGCCGGGCCAGTGGGAGCGACGACTTCGCGCGGCGGCGCCTTGGGCCCGTCGGTGCGGCCCCGCGCCTGGCGGATGTCGCGGGGACGCTGTCCGCTGCCCTCGATGACGACGCGGCGCTTGCGTCCCGGTGCTCCCTGACGGGGCCGGATGGGACGGTTCGGCTTGTTCGGCTCGTCAGCCATCAGTGCTCGATTCTAGTTGTCGGGTGAGGAGCGACGCGAGCGCCGGATCGACGAGCACCGTCTGCTTCAGCACGCGATTGAAAGCTCGCCGGTCGGCGGCTCGCTCGAAGCACGCAAGCCGCCGGCACGTGTAGACGCCGCGGCCCGGTTCGCTCCGCCCGTCCACGAGACGACCGGCCCTGGCCGTGAAGCGCACGAGGTCCTGCTGCGGAGCCTTGCGTCCGCAGCCCGCGCAGGTTCGCTCTGGTGCGGTCACGATGCAGCGCTCTCGTCCTCCCCGGGATCCATCGCCGGCTCCTGCTCGGCTTCGGAAGTCTCCTCGACCGCAACGGCTCCGACCGGCTCGAGCGACTCGGCCTCGGCTGGCGTAGCGGTCTCCTCGACCTCGGCGGCGGCGACGGTCTCGGGCGGCTCCTGGCCGACCATCTCCTGGTGGGCCGGCACGCCGCAGTAGCGGGTGCCCGGCAAAGCGGCGTTCGGGCAGCGCTTCCCGTTCGAGAGGATGGCGGCGCAGCGGCCGGAGTAGTCGCCGCCCTCACCGTCGCCCTCGCCTGCGAAGGCCGCCTCGGCCTCGGCCTGGGCGAACTCCTCATCGGACTGGATGTCCACCTTCCAGCCGGTCAGGCGGGCTGCGAGACGCGCGTTCAGCCCGTCCTTGCCGATCGCGAGCGCGAGCTGGTCGTTCGGCACGACGACGGTGGCCTCTTTCGTCTCGTCGTCGATGTACACCTCGCGCACGCGCGCGGGGGAAAGCGCCTTGGCGACGAAGCGCGCCGGCTCCGCGTTCCAGGGGATGATGTCGATCTTCTCGCCGCGGAGCTCCGAGACGACCATGCGCACGCGCGAGCCACGAGGGCCGACGCACGCGCCGACCGGGTCGACTCCCTGGGCGTGCGACTCGACAGCGATCTTCGCGCGATAGCCGGGCTCGCGGGCAACACCGCGGATCTCGACGAGCCCGTCTGCGATCTCGGGCACCTCGAGCTCGAAGAGGGTCTTGATCAGCTCGGGATCGCGCCGGGACAGGATCACCTGCGGGCCCTTCGTGCCCGAGCGGACCTCGGTGATGACGGCCTTGATCCGGGAGCCTTGCTCGTAGCGCTCGCCGTCGACTTGCTCCGAGCGCGGCAGCAGGGCCTCGACCTTGCCGAGGTCGACGAGGACGTTGTTGCGGTCCCCGGCCTGCTGGACGATGCCCGTCACGACCTCGCCCTGGCGGTCGATGTACTCCTCGTACATCATCGCGCGCTCGGCCTCGCGGATCCGCTGCTGGATCACCTGCTTGGCCGTCATCGCCGCGATGCGGCCAAAGTCATTCGGGGTGACGTCGGCGCGCGCGATCTGCTCCTCCGGGACCTGGTCCCAGTCCAGCTCGAGCTCGTCCTGGTTGATCAGCGTGTGCTGCTTCTCGCCGGTCTCCTCCTCGAGGCGCTCGAGCTCCTCGATCTTGGCCTCCATCGCCTCGTCGAGCAGGCGCGCCTCGAGATCGCCCGGGATCTCGATCGAGAAAACGCGGAACTCTCCCTCGTCGTCGAGCTCGACAGCTGCGTGCCTGGCGGCGCCGGGAGTCTTCTTGTAGGCGGCGAGGAGCGCGTCTTCGAGCGCGCTGACGACCGTGTTCTCCTCGATCCCCTTCTCGCGCTCGAGGCCTCGGATGTGCTCGATGATCTCCTGCGACATCTCTCTGCTCCTTAGCCTTCGTAGATCAGGTTGCCCCGGACGATCTCGTCGTACGGAATCTCGATTGCGTCCTTGCCGGTCTGGACGACCACCGCGCGCTCGCCGGCGCTCACGACTTCGCCCTTGAGCCGCCTCCGCGCCGGCGTGCGCAGGGCGACCTGCCGGCCGATCGCGTTGCGGAAGTGCTCTCGCCTGCGGAGCGGGCGCTCGATTCCCGGCGAGGAGACGTCGATCGCGTACTCGTCCAGGTAGTCGCGCAGCACGTCGGTGACGCGCGCGCACAGGGCGTGGTCGACTCCGCCTGCGTGGTCGACGAAGACGGTAAAGCGAGCGGGACCAGCCAGCTCGACCGCGAGGACCTCGACGCCCGGCAGGGCCGCCTCTACCTCGCGTTCGATCTGCTTCGTCAAGCTGCGCTCTTTCTCGTGGGTGTTGCTCGCCGTGTCGGTCAAAATGTGGCCTCCTCAACAAAAATGGGCGCTGCGCGCCCATTTCGTCCAGCAGGTGAAAATGGTGGAGGAAGTGTAGCAAGCGGCTATCCGCCGAGCGTCTCCAGGACGATCGTGACCGGGCCGTCGTTCAGCAGCTCGATCTCCATCTTCGCGCCGAAGACGCCGGTCTCGACGGCAACGCCGAGTTCGCGCAGGGCGGAGCAGAATCTCTCGTAGAGAGGCTCGGCATGCTCGGGGCGCGCCGCGCCGGTGAAGCTCGGGCGGTTCCCCTTGGTCGTGTCCGCGAGCAGGGTGAACTGGCTGACGACGAGGGCGGCGCCGCCCGTGTCCGCCAGGGAGCGGTCGACGCGACCCGCATCGTCCTCGAAGACACGCAGCCGCGCGACCTTCCCTGCGAGCCGCTCCGCATCCTCGCGCTGGTCTGCGCCCCCGACTCCGAGCAGGACGAGGAGCCCTGGGCCGATCCCGCTGCGCAGCTCGCCCTGAATCGACACCGAGGCACGCGAAACCCGCTGCAAAACGGCCTTCATCCGGCCTGATTGAACCTCATGTGGAGCCGCCGGCGGCCGATAACCCGGGACGATGGAAGCAGCAGCACATCCCTGGCCCGCACTCGGAGCGCTCCTGCTCCGCGACGGCGTGCTCACGGTGGAGCAGCTCGAGCTTGCCCTGGGGGAGCGGGACGGCTCCGGCAAGCGCCTCGGCGAGATCCTCGTCGACCGGGGGTACGTCACCCCGACGCAGGTGTGTCGCGTGCTCGCCGAGCAGCACGAGCTGCCGTTCATCGACCTTGCCCGCGAGACGATCGACATGGGCGCTGCCGGCCTCCTCTCCGAGTCGCTTGCTCGGCGCTACAACGCAATCCCCGTCCGGTTCCTCGCCGACGGCGCGGTGCTCGTGGCCGTCAACGATCCGACGAACGTGATGGCTGCGGACGACCTCCGGCTCGCGCTTGGCGCGGCGGTTCGGGTGGGAGTTGCTTCAGGGGACGCGATCGCGCACGCGATCACCCGGATCTACTCGGCAGAGCTGGACTTCGACGAGGAGGTGGAGCTGCCGGAAGAGCCCGGCGCGACCGTCGTCGATCTTCGTGAGGCGGCGGCGGGCGCACCGGCCACGAAGCAGGTGAACGCGGTCCTCGGCCGCGCAATCGAGCTCGGCGCCTCCGATGTCCATTTCACGCCGCAGCGCAAGCGTCTCCTCGTCCGCGCTCGCGTCGACGGCGTGATGCGCGAGCTCGCCACGATTCCGAAGACGCTTCAGCCCGCCGTCACCAGCCGCCTGAAGGTGATGGCCGAGCTCGACATCGCCGAGAAGCGCGCGCCCCAAGACGGGCGACTCTCGCTCCGCTCCGGAGACCGGACGATCGACCTCCGCGTCGCCGTCCTCCCCACGACCTTCGGCGAGAAGGTGACGCTGCGGATCATGGGCTCCGGCCAGGCTGCCGTGTCGCTCGAGGAGCTCGGCATGAGCGACTCGGCCGCGGCCGCTCTCGCCGCTGCCGTCGGCCAGCCCTTCGGCGCGATCATCATTGTCGGCCCGACCGGGAGCGGGAAGTCCACGACGCTGCACGCGGCGCTCAGCAAGCTCGACAGCAACGAGCGCCAGATCACGACGATCGAGGACCCGGTCGAGTACATGGTGCCGAACGCAGACCAGATCGAGGTCAACCCGCGCGCGGGCCTCACGTTCGCGAGCGGGCTGCGCACGATCCTCCGTTCCGACCCCGACGTGATTCTCGTCGGGGAGATCCGCGACGAGGAGACCGCGGACATCGCGTTTCAGGCGGCGATGACCGGCCACATGGTGCTGAGCTCGCTGCACGCCCAGAACGCGGCCAGCGCGATCGCGCGGCTGAAGGACATGGGCGTCGACTCCGGGCTGATCGCGACCTCGCTGAACTGCATCGTCGCGCAGCGGCTCGCGCGGAAGCTGTGCGAGAGCTGCCGGGAGTCGTACGTCCCGGACGAGAGCGAGCTCGCGGCCGTGGGGCTACCCGCGTTCGAGCACGGCAACACGCACCTCTTCCGCGCCGCAGGGTGCGAGGCCTGCTCGTTCACCGGCTACACCGGTCGTGTCGGTCTCTTCGAGGTGATGGCGATCCGCGGCGAGCTCCGCAGCCTGATCGCAGGCTCGACCGAGGAGATCTTCGCGGCCGCCGTCCAGGGCGGGATGACGACGATGCGCCAAGACGGGATTCGGCTCGCGCTGGCGGGTACCACCTCGCTCGCGGAGGTCTCCCGCGTCACCGGCGAGAGGATGACCTAAGCCTCACCGGGCTCTGGCCGGTCGAGCTCCATGATGCGCTCGGCATAGTGCTCGCTGTTCGGCGAGAGCGAACTGGCGAGCTTGTAGTGCCCGTTCGCCTCCGCATCGCGCCCCTGCTTCTCGAGCGCACGGCCGAGCGCGTAATGGGCGTAGTCGTCCGCCGCCGACAGCTCGAGCACTGCCCGGAACTCGGCCTCGGCCTCCCGCCAGCGCTGAATGCGGAAGTACGCGATCCCGAGCGCCTCTCTAATCGATGCCTTGTCCGGCTCGAGCTTCTTCGCCTTCTCGAGCGCGACGGTGGCCTGGGCGGCCATGCCGCCTTTGAGATGACTGCGACCCAGCTGGAAGAAGTCGTAGGCGTCGGTCATAGAGACCTCAGATAGGGGAAGTTCAGCTCCAGCACGTCCAGCGGCGCCGTCAGATCGCGCGTCTGCCCGATCTCCACCGCCGCAATCTGCTCTCCCGCGTCGATCGCCGCTTGAAACGCATTGCCGAGCTCCCAAGGTGGAGCGTCGGTGCAGAGGCGCTCGTGCACGGGCGGGCCGACCGCCCACAGCGGCGCCGCCGCGAACGGCGCGGGCCCGTCGGGAGCGACCACGCGCTCGACGAAGCCGTCGCGGACGCGCACGGTTGCTCCTTCCACCCCGCGCCGAACGGCAATCGAACCGGCCCTTGCTTCGGCGCGTGCGAATGAGGCGATCGATCCGGCGGGAAACGCCGTGTCCGCGGCGAGCACGAGATAAGGCGGCTCCTCCTCTGCCCGCCGGACCGCGTCGGCGGACCCCTCGGGCTCCGGCTGACTGACATAGCGAAGCGAGACGCCGAACCCGCTGCCGTCGCCGAGCAACCGCCGCACCTGGTCGCCGAGGTGACCGGTCACGACCGTGACGTGAGGACAGCCGGCCGCAGCCAGATCGCGCACCAACCGTGCGACGACGGGTCTCCCGTCGACCGGGAGGACGGCCTTCGCGTAGCGTTCCGTGAGCGGACGCAGCCTGGTGCCGAGACCGGCGGCCATGACCACAGCCGGCATCACGCGCGGAGCGACCTGAGCGTGAGGAGTCCCCGAAACCGTGCCGCCCGGCCGAGTCCGTCTCGGATCACGCGAAGCAGCGCGCGGAGCTCGCGGCGCGCGGTGACAGCGGCTGCGGCGCTCGACGCCGGTGTGCCGAAGCGCGCCTGCGCGAGCGCCGCCGTGAAGCGCCGTGCGTCGGCCCCGAGCTCGTCCTGCACCAGCTGCCGCAGCTCCTCGGGCGTAGCGCTCGGGCTGACCGCGAGCCGTTGGTCCGCGAGGAAGTCGGCCAGCTCGCGGCGAGCCGCACCGGCGAGCCGCCGTGGGTCCCGGGTCAGGTAGCGGAGACGCCGGCGGATGAGCTTGGCGATGCCGATGGCGCCGGCCGCCAGCAGCGCCAGCGCGAGCAGGAACCAGACGGTTCGCGAGCCGTTCGCTCCCTCGCCGCTGCCCCTTGCGCGACCTCGCTCCGCGAGCCGCTCCTTGAGCAGGAAACGGTCGAGCTCGCTGGCTCCGGTGACGCCGCCACGGGGCGGGCCGAATGCATCTGCTGCGTCGCCCGCGTTGAAG
>DATLDK010000107.1:0-30738 GCA_035525905.1 Gaiellaceae bacterium
GCCTGGCGAGTGCAGCCGAGCGGCCCCGTGGAGCTTCATTTCGCGCGTTGGCAGGGAAAGCCGACGAGCGCGACTCTCACCGCAGAGGCCGCGTCTGGGACGGAGCGCCTCGTGGGCCATGCAGAGTTCCAGGGCAAACCCCTCTCGGGCTACTCCCGAACGAATTCCGGAATTCGCTACCGCGTCTTCGCGTTCCTCGATTGCTTCGCCTGTCCACGCCCCGCATGGCTGCGAATGGGTGGCGTGGCGCCGCGCGCGGACGGTGACTTTCGCCTCCTCGTGCAGCCCATGCTCCTCGGATCGCGCTATCGCGTCACGATCGCCGGCCCAAACATCGGCCGCACGCTCGCGCCGGACGCGACAGCCGTCGCGCCATCGGCCCGGTAGGTACGCGGTGAGACCCGGCGCGGTAGCGTCTCCTCGTGGACGCTGACTCCGTCGAGATCCGGGTTCTCGGATGTCTGATCGAGAAGCAGCGCACGACGCCGGACCAGTACCCGCTGTCGCTGAACTCGCTGAGGCTCGCGTGCAACCAGGCGACCAACCGCGACCCTGTGGTGGAGTACGACGAGGCGACGATCCGGGCCGCGGTCGACAAGCTGTCGCGACGTGGCTGGGTTCGGCTCGCAAGCGGCCCCGGAGGCCGTGTGGCCAAGTACCGGCATCTCCTCGACGATGCGCTCGGCCGAGTCCCGTCGCAGATCGCGCTGCTCGGAGTCCTGATGCTCCGCGGCGCGCAGACGCCGGGGGAGCTGAAGAGCCGGGTCGAGCGGCTCTACCCGTTCGCGAGCCTGGAGGACGTCCAGCGCGCTCTCGACGCACTCGCCGAGCACGAGTTGGTCGAGCGCCTGCCGCGCCGGCCGGGACAGAGCCAGGACCGCTACGTCCAGCTGCTCGGCGGCGAAGCGGGGGGCGGCGGCGAGGACTGGCCGACGGACGTCGAGAGTGTCCAGCAGACACAAAGCCCGCTCGAGGAACGGGTCGCGCGGCTCGAAGAGCAGGTCGCCGAGCTGCAGCGCGCGCTAGAGGAACGCTGAACGCGGGTACGAGCGGCCCGTGCCTGCGAATCCGATCGAGAACCTGCGCGACGCCGCCCGTCAGCTCGGCGACCAGATTCGGCGCACCGCAGGGCCCGAGCTCGAGAACCTGCTCGGGCCGCGCGCCGAGCCGCCGCGTCCTCTCGCAGAGCTGCAGGCCGAGCTCGACGGGCTGGTCGGACTCGAGACCGTCAAGGAGCAGGTGCACTCCCTGGTCGCGTTCCTCCAGGTGCAGGCGCGGCGCAAGGAGCACGACCTGCCCGAGGTCGCGACGAGCCAGCACCTCGTCTTCCTCGGGAACCCGGGAACGGGCAAGACCACAGTCGCGCGACTGCTCGCGGAGATGTACGGCGCCATGGGACTGCTCGAGAAGGGGCATCTCGTGGAGGTCGACCGCGCATCGCTCGTCGGCCAGTACGTGGGCCAGACTGCGATCAAGACCGACCGCGCGATCCGCCGCGCGCTCGACGGCGTCCTCTTCATCGACGAGGCGTACGCTCTCACGCCCGCTGGCGCGGACGGCCGGCTGGACTTCGGCGCTGAGGCAGTCGAGACGCTGCTGAAGCGGATGGAGGACTTCCGCCACCGGCTGGTCGTGATCGTGGCCGGGTACCCCCGGCTGATGCGTGGCTTCCTCAACTCCAACCCGGGGCTGCGCTCCCGTTTTGCCCGCGAGCTCACGTTCCCCGACTACACGACCCATGACCTGCTCGAGATCACCCGTCGGCTGACCGCGGAGCACGAGTACGAGCTCGGACCCGGGGCGGAAGACGCTCTCGAGCAGATCTTCGCCGGCGCCGCACGTGGTGAAGGCTTCGGCAACGCCCGTTATGCGCGCACGATCTTCGAGCAGGCCCTGAACCGGCAGGCGCTCCGCTTGGCCCGCGTCGAAGGCAGAGCGCTCGAGGAGCTCGACCGGACCGAGGTGACGACGCTCGAGGCGGATGACCTCGTCGAGGCGGCGCGCTCGCTGGGCGAGGATGCCGGGCTGCGGCCGAAGCGCCGCCGCTGGCTGGGCTGATCGTCGAAGATCCGAGTGTGAGCGAGCTCTTCGCGTTTCTCGGGATCGCGATCCTGGTCATCGTCACCCCCGGCCAGGACACCGCGCTGACGATCAGGAACACGCTGCTGGGAGGCCAGCGTGCAGGCGTGGCGACCGCGGCCGGCATCGTGTCGGGCATCGCCTGCTGGACGGTTGCGGCGAGCGCCGGTCTCGCCGCGTTGCTCGTCGCGTCCGAGCCGGTCTTCGTCGCGCTGCGGCTCTGTGGAGCCGCGTACCTCGTCGTGCTCGGGCTTCAGGCGCTCGGCCATGCCGTGCGTCCCGCCGGGCCGTCGGCCGGCCGCGCCCTCGGCTCGCCACTCGCGCCTGCGCGGGCTTTCCGCCAGGGCTTGTTGAGCAACCTCGGCAACCCGAAGATCGCCGTCTTCTTCACGAGTCTCCTGCCGCAGTTCGGCAGCTCCTTCTGGAGCCTGCTTGCGTACGGCCTGCTGTTCTGCTCGCTCGGGCTCGTCTGGCTGTCGGCCTACTCGATCGTCGTCGCGCGCGCGGGCGACCTGCTGCGGAGGTCACGCATCCGGCGCTCGCTCGACGCCGTCACGGGAACTGTGCTGGTGGCGTTCGGGATCCGCCTGGCCGCGGACCGCTAGGCCTGCGGGATTCGCGCTTCGAGCGCCGCGCCCAGCGCTTCACGGACCGGCTCGAGCTCGATCCGGTCGAGCACGTCCTGAAAGAAGCCACGTACGATCAGGCGCTCGGCCTCGGCGCGGGAAAGGCCGCGCGCCATCAGGTAGAAGAGTTGCTCCCGGTCGACCTGGCCGAGCGTCGCTCCGTGCGTGCAGCGGACGTCGTTGGCGAGGATCTCGAGGCCGGGGATCGAGTCCGCGTGGGCCTGCTTGGAGAGGAGAAGGTTACGGTTCTCCTGATACGCGTTGGTCTTCTGAGCGTCCTCCTCGACCCGGATCATCCCGCGCCAGACTGCGCTCGACTCATCGCGGAGCGCGCCCTTGAAGGCGAAGTCCGAGGTCGTGTTGGGGGCGATGTGCTCCTGGAACGTGTCGTAGTCGAGGTGCTGGACGCCATCGGCGAAATACGCCCCCGTGACGCGCGAGGTCGCGCCCTGGCCGGCCAGGTCGTTCTGAATCCGGATCTTGCCCTTCTTGGAGCCGAACCCTGCCGCCACCCAGTCGAGCTCGGCATCCCGCGCGATTCGCGCATGATGGCTGCCGAAGTGCCACGTCTCGCGAGAGACGTTCTGAACGGAGACGTACTCGACCTTCGCGCCGTCCTCGACGAAGACCTCGACGGCGGCGTTGAGGTAACCGGAGAGCTCGGGCGTCGTCGATGCGTATTCCTCGATCACGGAGACCCGGCTGCCGGGGTCGGCGACGATGAGCAAACGCCAGAAGAGCGAGCCGCCAGCGACCGAGTTGACGATGCGGATCAACAGCGGCTGCTCGAGCACCACGCCCTTGGGGACGTGCACGAGCAGGCCGTGCGTCCACGCGGCTGCGTTGTGCGCGGCGAACTTCTCATCCGATCCGATGAGCTCGTAGAGCCGCGGATGGCCGGCCAGCCGCTCGAAGCGGATGCCAGCGGGCGCGCGGTCGATCTCGAGCCCGCCCTCGGAGACGCGAACGATGCCGGCCGCCTCGAGCTCGAGCAGCGCGGGCGCGGCGGCGACTCCGGTCGCCCCGTTGGCGGAGAACGTCTCGGGATCGAACCCCTTGAGGTCGGTGAAACGCCACGACTCGTCCTTCGTGGTCGGCAGCGGCAGCGCCCGGTAGCGCTCCAGCAGGTCGGCTTTCGTCATGCGTCGAACCTGCGGTGGAGCATCAGCGCATTCCCGTCCGGGTCCTTGAACCAGGCTTGCTTGCACACGCCCGTCTCGATCGTGTCCCCGTCGAACTGGACGCCCTTGGCCACGAGCTCGGCGCGGGCCGCCTCGACGTCTGTCACACGCAGCGCCAGACCGGCGGGTGAGGGCGAGAAGGGCTGGCCGATGCTCGACGGGTCAAAGATGTCGAGTGTCACCTGGCCGCAGCTGAGCTCCATGTCGTGCTCGCCCTCGCTCTCGATCGCGAGGCCGAGCGTGTCGACGTAGAAGGTGCGCGCGCGCTTCAGGTCCTGTGTCAGAAACGACACGAAGTCGACGTGCTCCACCTGCATGACTACGGCTTCGTGCCGTCTGCGAACGGCGCGTAGCGGCTGTGCAGCATCAGGCTGTTGCCGTCCGGATCCGGAAAGGGGGCCATGAGGCACACGCCGGAGTCAATCGTCTCCATCTGGAACTCGACCCCCGCCTGCTCGAGCTTTCGGCGTGCCTCGTGCACGTCGGGCACCCTGAGCGCGATCGGGCCACTGCTTGGCACGAACTCGCTTCTACCGGTGAACTCGTGCGGCAGCAGCGCGATCGTCAGGTTCGCGGTCTCGAATTCGATCCACATCTCCGACGAGTTCGGGTTTCTCCGGAGGCCCAGCGTCTCGCCGTAGAACTTGGCCGCCCGCTCTCTGTCCCTGGTCGGGACCGCGACGAAGTCCACGCGCTCGGCGCCGATCACGGGCTCGTCTCCTCGGAGCGGGGCGAGTAGCGGTGATGCAGCATCAGGGCGTTCCCGTCCGGATCCTCGAAGAAGGCCATGTAGCAGACCCCCGTGTCGAAGGTCTCACCGGCGAACTCGACGCCCTTCGCCTCAAGCTCGGCGCGCGCGGCGGGTAGGTCCTCGACGTGCAGCGCCAGGTGAGCGGTCTTCTGCGGCGCGAACTCCATGCCGAACGTCGTCGGCTCGTAGATCCCGAAGCAGGTCTGGCCGACCCAGAACTCGGACTGGCCGGCCTCGTCGGGCCGCAGCCCCAAGGTGTCGACGTAGAAGGCCCGCGATCGCTCCCAGTCGGTGGACGGGACTGCGATGAAGTCGACGCCCGTCACCGGGCTAGCCAACACTGCCCTCCATCTGCAGCTGGATCAGCCGGTTCAGCTCGACCGCGTACTCGAGCGGGAGCTCCTTCGTGATCGGCTCGACGAACCCGGACACGATCATGGCACTCGCTTCCGCCTCGGAGAGCCCGCGGCTCATCAGGTAGAAGAGCTGCTCCTCGCCGATCTTCGAGACGGTCGCCTCGTGGCCGAGATCGACGTCGTTCTCGTCCACGCGGATGTACGGATACGTGTCCGACCGCGACTCGTCGTCGAGGATGAGCGCGTCGCAGACGACCTTCGACTTGGCGCCGACAGCGCCCTTGGCGACCTCGAGCAGGCCGCGGTAGCCGGCCCGGCCGCCGTTCTTGGAGATCGACTTGGACGTGATCACCGACGTCGTCTTCGGGGCGACGTGGACGACCTTGCCGCCCGCGTCCTGGTGCTGACCCTTGCCTGCGAAGGCGATCGAGAGCACCTCGCCATGAGCGCGTGGGCCCATCAGCCAGATCGCCGGGTACTTCATGGTCAGCTTCGAGCCGAGGTTGCCGTCGACCCACTCCATGGTCGCGTCCTCGTACGCCACCGCCCGCTTGGTGACGAGGTTGAACACGTTGTTCGACCAGTTCTGGATCGTCGTGTAGCGGCAGCGCCCGCGCGGCTTGACGACGATCTCGACGACGGCCGAGTGGAGCGAGTCGGAGGAGTAGATCGGCGCGGTGCAGCCTTCGACGTAGTGCACGTAGGCGTCCTCGTCGACGATGATCAGCGTGCGCTCGAACTGGCCCATGTTCTCCGCGTTGATGCGGAAGTAGGCCTGGAGCGGCAGCTCGATCCTGACGCCGGGGGGCACGTAGATGAACGAGCCGCCCGACCAGACCGCGGAGTTCAGCGCGGCGAACTTGTTGTCGTTCTGCGGGATGATCGTGCCCATGTACTGCTTGACGATGTCCTCGTGGTCGCGGAGCGCCGAGTCCATGTCGAGGAAGATGACGCCCTGGGCCTCGAGATCGGCCTGCAGCTTGTGGTAGACGACCTCGGATTCGTACTGCGCGCCGACGCCGGCGAGGTACTTCTTCTCCGCCTCGGGGATGCCGAGCTTGTCCCACGTGTCGAGGATGTCCGCGGGGAGATCCTCCCACTTCGAGGCCTGCTTCTCGGTCGGCTTGATGTAGTAGTAGATGTTCTCGAAGTCGATCTCGGCGACGTTGCCGCCCCAGTCCGGTAGCGGCCGGGCGAGGAAGTAGTCGAGTGACTTGTGCCGGAACTTGCGCATCCACTCCGGCTCCTGCTTGTGCTCGGCGATCGCCTCCACGACCTCGTGCGAAAGGCCGCGGCCCGACTTGAAGAAGTAGTTCTCCGCCTCGTCCGAGTTCGAGAAGCCGTACTTGTACTCGCTGCGAATACCCTTGACGACGTCGGTCTCGCTCGCGCTCATGCCGCCACCCCCTCCTCCTTCGGGATAAAGGCGTCGTAGCCCTCGGCCTCGAGCTGGTGCGCGAGCTCCTGGCCGCCGCTCGCCACGATCTTGCCGCCGACGAAGACGTGCACGTGGTCCGGCGTGACGTAGTTCAGGATTCGCTGGTAATGGGTGATCAGGAGCGCGCCCATGCCGGGCCCGACGAGCTCGTTGACGCCGCTGGCGACGATGCGTAGGGCATCGATGTCGAGCCCGGAATCGGTCTCGTCGAGGATGGCGATCTTCGGCTGGAGGAGCGCCATCTGCAGGATCTCGACGCGCTTCTTCTCGCCGCCGGAGAAGCCGTCGTTCAGGTAGCGCGAGGCGAGCTCGCGCGGCACCTTCAGCTGCTCCATGGCACCGAGGATCTCGGTGCGGAACTCCTTCACCGGGATCGGGTCGTCCTGGCCGCCGTTCTTCGCCTTCCGGATCGCGTTGATCGCGCTCCGGAGGAAGCTCGTGACGGTCACGCCGGGGATGGCGTGCGGATACTGGAAGGCGAGGAAGAGGCCCTTCTGGGCGCGCTCGTCCGCGCCGGCCTCGACGATGTCCTCGCCGTCGAGCAGGATCTCGCCGCCCGTGATCTCGTAGGCGGGGTGACCCATCAGCGAATAGGCCAGCGTCGACTTGCCGGAGCCGTTCGGGCCCATGATCGCGTGCTTCTCGTTCAGGTCGACCGCGAGGTCGACGCCCTTGACGATCTCGGTGCCGTCTTCGAGCGCGACGTGCAGGTTCTTGATCTCCAGAAAGGCCAAGCTTGTGATCCCTCTTTCCCAGGATTCAAGCGGCCTTGCGCGCCGCTTCGTGAGTGCATGGTAGCCGATCGCCCCTGACCTGCGTTCCAGGGGTTTCCGGTACACAAACGGTGCTACTGTGAGGTCATGCCCTTCGGAATCGGCGTCACCGAGCTCGTCATCCTCCTCGTAGCACTGCTGATCATCTTCGGGCCCAAGCGGCTGCCCGAGATGGGCCGGTCGCTCGGCAAGGGGATGCGCGAGTTCAAGGATTCGATCTCGGGCAAGGACGACGACGAGCCCGTGCACCACCGCCTCGCCTCGGAGCTGCCGCCCGCCGACGAGCATCCGGTCGCGCACGAGCAGCGCGAGCGCGACACCGTCTCCTAGCTCCTCCGGCACGTGGCCTTGAAGCGTCTGCCTCGGCGCCTCCAGCACGGGGAGGAGGCGACGCTCGTCGAGCACCTGGGCGAGCTGCGGAGCCGGCTGCTGATCAGCCTGCTCACGCTGGCGCCCGCCTTCGCGGTTGCGTTCGCCTTCCAGGACCACATCATCCGCTGGCTCAGCAAGCCGCTGCCCGACGACAAGCAGCTGGTCACGCTCGGGGTCGTGGAGCCCTTCACCACGGCGGTGAAGGTAAGCCTCGCGGTCGCAGTTGCCGTGACGCTCCCGGTGCTGCTCTACCAGCTCTGGGCGTTCCTCGCGCCGGCGATCGAGACGAGCATCCAACGCACCGTGGCGGTGTTCGCGACGTTCGCGACGGTGCTCTTCGCCGGCGGGGTGGCGTTCTCGTACTTCGTCGTCATGCCGAGGGCGCTCCAGTTCCTTACGAACTTCAATGACGACATCTTCCAGGTCCAGATCAGGGCGAGCTACTACTTCTCCTTCGTGACGCTGACGATGCTGGCGACCGGCCTGGCCTTCCAGATGCCGATCTTCATTCTCGGGCTCGTGCGCCTCCGCGTCCTGAGCGCGGCCAAGCTCCGTCGCAACCGGCGGATGGGGATCGCCGCGATGCTCGTCTTCGCCATCCTCCTCCCCACCGTCGATCCAGTCTCCCTCGCGCTCGAGTTCTTCCCCCTGCTCTTCCTGTTCGAGTTCTCAATCTGGCTCAGCTCGTACATGGAGAAGCGCTGGGACCTGGTCGACGAGCCCTCGCGCTGGGCGGTCGAGTGAGAGTCATCTCGGCCGACTGGGTGCTGCCCGTCGAGGGAGCGCCGGTCGAGAACGGCGCCGTGGGAATCGAAAACGGGCGGATCGCCGCGGTGGCGCCCGCGGCCGACCTCGGCCAGGGCGAGCACTTCCCGGAGGCGGTGATCCTGCCGGGCTTCGTCAATGCGCACACCCACCTCGAGTACGCCGTGTACGCAGGCTTCGGCGACGGCCTGTCCTTCGGACCATGGATCCTGCTGCACACCGAGCGCAAGGCCCGGCTGGAGCGGGAGAACATGGAGGCGATCGCCCGGCTCGGCGCGGCGGAGTGCCTGCGCTCGGGGATCACCACCGTCGGGGACCTCGCCTTCTCGGGCTCGAGCGCACACGCCTGCGCTGCCCTCGGGCTGCGCGCGATCGTCTACCTGGAGGTGTTCGGCACCGACGGCGCCGCGGCGATGCGCCAGTTCGACGAGAAGAGAGCGTACGTCGACGATGCGCTTTCGGACCGCGTCGAGGTCGGCGTGTCCCCACATGCGCCGTACACCTGCTCGGACGACGTCTACCGCGTCTGCCTCGAGCTCGGGCTGCCGCTCGCCACGCACCTGAACGAGAGCCAGGACGAGCTCGACTGGCTGCTGCGCGGCGAAGGACCCTGGCAGCCGTTCGCGCACATGCTGGCTCCTCCCGGCGGCCAGTCGGGCATTCGCCGGCTCGCGGCGGCGGGCTTGCTGAGCGAAGCCGTCGTTGCGGCGCACTGCGTCAAGGTGGAGGAGGACGAGATCGCTCTGCTCTCGCGGCACGGCGTGGCCGTTGCGCACTGTCCGCGGTCGAACGCGCTGCTCGGCTGCGGAATCGCGCCGCTCCGCGAGCTCCGTGACGCAGGCCTGCGCGTGGGAGTGGGCACCGACGGCGTCTCATCCGTGCCCTCGCACGACTACTTCGAGGAGCTGCGGACGGTGATCTCCTTCGCCCGTGCCCGTGAGGAGCGCGCCGACACCATCTCCGCCGCGGCCGCGCTCGAGCTCGCGACGCTCGGCGGCGCGCGCGCGCTCGGGCTCCAGGACGAGATCGGCTCGCTCGTCTCCGGAAAGCGCGCAGACATCGCGATCGTCTCCCTTTCCGGCTCACCGTATCTACCATGGGAGGATCCCGCGGCCGCAGTCGTGTACGGCGGCGACCCGCAGCGCGTCCTGGCTACCCTCGTCGACGGCGAGGCACGGTACGAGAGAGGAGGATTCGAGTGGCACGAGCTGATCGACGAAGCGTCAAGAGCTCGCGAGCGCATGTTGCACAACGAAGTCACAAGCGCGACAGCGATCTCCGAGCGATAGAGGACACCATGTTCTTCACGCGGCTGCGCGGCCACGCGAAGTGGATGTTCGTGTTCCTCGCGCTGGTTTTCGCCGTGGGCTTCGTCGGCTTCGGCATCGGCGCGAACCAGAACGCGAGCATCGGCGACCTCCTCCGCGGCGGCAGTGGGTCCACCAGCGGGAGCATCTCCGTCTCGGACGCGCGCGACCAGGTGGAGAAGAGCCCTAAGAGCCCGCAGGCGCTCCGGAGCCTCTCGACCGCCCTGCAGGAGGACGGACAGACCGACGAGGCGATCGCCGTGCTCAACCGCTACCTCGACCTCAGACCCAAGGACAAGGACGCCCTGCAGGAGCTCGCCGGCCTGCATCTCGGCCGCGCGACCGCGCTTGCCCGCGACGCGCAGGACGCACAACTCCGCGCGAGTTATCTCGTCTTCGACTCCGCCATCACGTCGTCACCGCTCGACCTCGGCAAGGGAGCGACGCTGGGGACCGACCCCGTGCAGGACGCGATCTCGACAGAGGCGAACCAGTCGATCACGTCTGCCTACACAGCCGCGCAGACTGCCTACCAGAAGGCGGAGCAGACCTACGACCGGCTCGCCGCCGTCGCCCCGAGAGACCCGAACGTCCAGCTCGAGCTCGCGCAGGCGGCGCAACAGAGCGGCGATACCGCGAAGGCGATCACCGCATACCAGAGGTTTCTCACCCTGGCTCCGGACGACCCGACCGCACCGATCGTCCGACAGCAGATCGCACAGCTGAAGGCTGCGCAGGCTCCGTCGTCGTCTGGTTAGACTCATCCGCGACCGGGAAGACCACCGGCACTTTGTCGGCGAGACCGGGAGCCAGCCAGTTATGAACTTCGACGTCCAAACCGAAAAGCTCAGCAACGAGCAGTACGTCATCTCCCTCGCGGGCGAGGTCGACCTCTACACCGCCCCGGAGTTCAAGCAGAAGCTGCTCGAGGTGATCGAGCAGGGCGGCCGCGACGTGATCGTGGACCTGACCGACACGACCTTCATCGACTCCACCACACTCGGCGTCCTCGTCGGCGGCGTCAAGCGCCTCCGGACGAACGAGGGTCAGCTGTCGCTCGTCTGCAGCGACCGGAACATCACCAAGATCTTCGAGATCACGGGCCTCGACCGCGTGTTCACGATCCACGCGACGCGCGATGCGGCGGTCGGTGCGGGCTCTCCGGCTACGGGGTCTGCGGCCTAGGGTGAGGCTGCGCGGGCTGGCCGGTGGTTCCTGCACGGTCCTGATCGCGGCACTGATCACAGCTCTGGCCGCGACCGGATGCGGCACGACCGGCCTTTCGGAGGCCGGCAGCGGCGACACGACGCACGGCAAGGATCTCTTCAAGTCGAAATGCGGCCAGTGCCACACCCTGGCCGACGCGGGCACGAAAGGCGTGATCGGGCCGAACCTCGACGATGCGTTTCGACAGTCCCGGGCGGACGGGCTCGGGACCGGAACAATCCGAGCTGTCGTCCGCAATCAGATCTCCTACGCCGTCGAAGAGCCTACGACGGGGTCTCCCGGCATGCCGAGGGACATCGTCACGGGCGACGACGCCGAGTCGGTGGCGGCCTACGTGGCCTCGGTGGCGTCGCTCCCCGTTCGCGCCGAACCGGGAGCCGAAGCGCAGGGCGGTGGCGGTGGGGGCGACGCGGTCGACGGCAAATCGATCTTCGCCGCGGCCGGCTGTGGCGGCTGCCACACGCTGAAGGCGGCAGGGGCGAGCGGGAACGTCGGCCCCAACCTCGACGACTCGAAGCCGCCGAAGGAGCTCGTCATCGACCGCGTGACGCACGGGAAAGGCGTCATGCCCTCGTTCAAGGACGACTACTCGGCGGAGCAGATCGCGGCGGTGGCCGGCTTCGTCGTGGAAAACGCCGGCAAGTAGGCCCTCCCGCCTTTTCCCACTCGAGCCAGTGCGAGCGCCGCGCCAAAAGTAGGAAGGCATCCTCCATGCCTGCAGCGGGTCGCCGTCGCCGATTTCGCCTTCCGCTCTACACGTCGGCACGCCGCGCGGGCTTGCCCGAGCGGGAGCGGAGCCAGAACCAGACGACCGCGGAGCTCAGGACGACGAACGCAACGACGCCGAGCCAGGTCGCGATCGCGGCCGCCGCGACGATCACGGCGAAGTACCCCACCGTCAGCAGCAGGAAGCGGAAGGCCTCTGCTTCGCTGCTGAGGGGGTTGCGGGCCACGGCCTAGAGCAGGTAGATCGTCGCGTACACCACGATCCACATGACGTCGACGAAGTGCCAATAGATTCCGGGTATCTCGACGCCATGATGGTGCTCGGGCGTGAAGTGCCCACGGAAGGCCCTCACGGTCGCCACGGCGAGCAGGGTCAGCCCGATGAAGACGTGCGCGCCGTGCAAGCCCGTGAGCCCGAAGAAGATCGTCCCGAAGGCGCCGTCCGAAGGGTTGAAGCCGATCCGGGCGTACTCGAGCATCTGCGTGAGCAGGAACGCGAGCCCCATCAGCAGGGTCAGCACGAGCCCCGCCTTGAGGCCCGCGCGGTTTCCGCGTTTGATCGACTGCAGGGCCCAGTGCATGGTGAAGCTCGACGTCACCAGAATCGTCGTGTTGACACCCGCGACGAAGACGGGCAGATGGAACGGCTCGAGCGGCCAGGACTGCGCTTCCGGATTGACGACGCGGACGAAGAAGTAGGCCGTGAAGAAGGCGCCGAAGAGCATCGCCTCCGAGGCGATGAAGAGGAACATGCCGAGGACGGACGCGTCGATCCGCGAGCTCTGGTTCGCGATCGGAGGACCGTGGTGCTGGGAGTCGGCGTGCGCGCTCATGCCTCGACCTTCGCCGGCTCGACGACGACGTGCTCGACAGGGAGCTTCGTCTCGCTGCGCAGGCGGCCGATCAGGTCGCGCTTCAGCCACGAGGAGCCGCCCTGCTCGGAGTAGGTGGAGACCAGGATCGAATCCACGCGCTCGTCGCGCACGGCGTGCATCGCCGCCGTGAACGGATCCGGATGTGCGACCTGGCCGTGAGCCTCGATGCCCTCGGAGCGGAGCTTCGTCAGCGCTCGGCGCAACCGCTGGTCGGCCTCGGGGTGCTCGCCCCGCTTCGGGTCGCTCTGCGGGCTGACGATGAGGAAGGTGCTGTTCTCTCCGGCACTCGCCTTCGCGCGGATGCGGTCGAGCAGGGGCTCGCCGAGCACCGTCTCGTTCGCGATCACGAGCACGTTCTCCGCGCCCTTGCGCTCGGCGTCTTCCGAGACCACGTGCTCGACAGGTCGTTCGCCGGCAGCCTTGCGGATCTCATCGATCAGATTGCGGCGGAGCCAGCCCGACTTGGACGCGGGGTGAGTGGAGACGATCAGCTCGTCGGGCTCCTCCATGGCGATCGCGTCCTTCACAGCGGTCAGCGGGTCGTTGTCGACGACGTGGCCCATGGCGTGGATCCCGGCTTCCCGGAAGCGGGCTAGCGTCCGGTCGAGGCGCCTGCCGGCCGACGCGCGCCGGGTGTTGTCGTAGACCACGTAACCCTCGCGCGGCGTATTGACGGGGGCGACCACGACCACGAGCGCGTCACCGGCCGCGTCGCGCCGTCGCACGGCGTCCAGCAGCTCATTGCCCAGCAGGGTCTCGTTCGCCACGACGAGGATCTTCCGCTGGTCGTCGCTCACCTGACGAGCTCCTCCTCGTGCACCGTCGCTGCGCCGCCGCGCAGCACCGCGTGCTTCGCGCCGGGCACGCCGTACTCGTACGGCCCGCCGACGACCTGCGGGATCTCATCGAAGTTGAAGACCGGTGGCGGTGACGTCACCTGCCACTCCAGCGTCATCGCGCGCCACGGGTTCGACGGGGCGATCGGGCCGCGGTGCCAGCTGACGATGATGTTGTAGAAAAAGACGAGCGTGGACGCGCCGAGCAGGAACGAGAACATCGAGATGACGAGGTTCCAGTCCCCGAACTCGGCCGAGTAGTCCGCCACGCGTCGCGGCATCCCCTGCAGTCCGACCCAATGCATGGGGAAGAACGTGCCGTTGAACCCGACGAACGTCAGCCAGAAGTGCGTCTTGCCGAGCTTCTCCGAGTACATCCGTCCCGTCATCTTCGGGAACCAGTAGTAGATCCCGGCGAAGATCGTGAAGACCGAGCCGCCGAAGAGCACGTAGTGGATGTGGGCGACGATGAAGTAGGTGTCCGACGCGGCGATGTCGATCGGCACGGACGCGAGGAAGATGCCGGACAGCCCGCCGAGCACGAACATCGAGATGAAGCCGAGCGCGAACAGCATCGGCGTGCGGAAATGGAGCTTCCCCTCCCACATCGTCGCGAGCCAGGAGAAGATCTTGATCCCCGTCGGGACCGCGATGATCATCGACGTCACCATCATCGGTACCCGGAGCCACGGCGCCAGGCCGGCCACGAACATGTGGTGAGCCCACACCGAGAAGCCGAGCACGAGGATTCCCATCAGCGAGAGGGCCATCAGCCGGTAGCCGAAGATCGGCTTCCGCGAGAAGACGGCCATCACCTCGGAGATGATCCCGAAGCCCGGCAGCATCATGATGTAGACGGCCGGGTGCGAGTAGAACCAGAAGATGTGCTGGTAACCGAGCACGTACCCGCCCTCGTCGACCCGGAAGAAGTTCGTGTGCATGATCCGGTCGAACATGACGAAGAACTGCGAGCCGGCGATGAAGGGGGTGGCGATCACGACGAGCAGCGAGGTGGTGAAGTTCGCCCACACGAGCAGCGGCATCCGCCAGAACGTCATCCCGGGCGCACGCATGGTGATGATCGTGACCAGGAAGTTGAGGGCGGTCATGATCGACGACGCACCGGCCCACTGCACGCCCATGTTGAAGAAGACCTGGCCGAGCGGTTGCTCCGAGGCGAGCGGCGCGTAGCTCGTCCATCCGGTCGCGAAGGCGCCGCCGGGCGCCAGGAACGCGGCCAGGAACATCAGGCCGGCGATCGGCAGCAGCCAGTAGGAGAGCGCGTTCAAGCGCGGGAACGCCATGTCCGGGGCACCGAGCATCAGCGGGACGGCGAAGTTGGCCAGGCCGGCGAAGGCGGGGATGATGAAGAGGAAGATCATCAGCGCCGCGTGCTCCGAAACGAGGCCGTTGAAGGTCTGCGTGTCGACGTACTGCATGTCCGGGTTCGCAAGCTCGGCGCGGAAGATCATCGCCATGCCCCCGCCGACGGTGAAGAAGAAGAACGTCGTCACGAGGTACTGCACGCCGATCACCTTGTGATCGGTGTTCACCTTGAAGTAGTCGCGCCAGCTGTACGCGCCGTGACTGGCGTGGTCGTCCACTCGCGTCGGGCGCCCCGCGATGTAGTAGAGCCAGTAGTCGAAGGCGCCGATGCCGGCGAGGAACCCGATCGGGGCCGTGGTGAGGAAGCCGACGACCGTGATCACGTTCCAGTCCGCCGTCGGCTCGTAGTGCCCGAGCCAGCGGAAGAAGAGCACGAGACCCGTGCCGATCGCCCAGAAGAGCGGTGTCATCCAGGCCGCCCGCAGGAAGCCGGGGCCGGTCAGCCGCTTCATCCCGCGGCGCGGCGGAGCAGGAACATGGTGGTGCGCCTCGGGCGCGACATGAGCAACGTCGGTCACTAACTCCCCTTCTGTCCGTCGACCAGATACTGCACGAGAGCGTCGAGCTGCCGATCGGTGAGCGACTTGTCGTACGTGTTCGGCATCACGTCGCCCTGATACCCGGAAGCGAGCACGGCATTCGGGTCGACGATCGACTCGTGGACATAGTCGGCGAGCGGCCGGCCGTGTGGGTCGATCGAGTCCAGGTTCGGGCCGACCTGGGCGTCCGTACCCGCGGGGGAGAAGGCGTGACAGCCGCCGCACCCGGCGGACGTGAAGATCGATTCGCCCGACGTCTCGTCGGCCGGGCCGCCCGCGGCCTCATCCGCCAGGTACTTGTCGTACCCCTCCTGGTCGACGACGCGAACCGGCGCGCGCATGGTCGCGTGGCCGAGGCCGCACAGCTCGGTGCAAATGACCCGGTACTCGCCCTTCTTCGTCGGCGTGATCACGAGCGTCGTCTCGACCCCGGGCACGGCGTCGGACTTCTGGCCGAACTCGGGGACCCAGAAGGAGTGGATGACGTCGAGGGAGTGCAGCGTCAGCTTCACCGGAGTGTCGACTGGCAGCACGAGCTCGCCCGAGGTGACCTTCTTGTCACCCGGGTACTCGAACTTCCAGGCGAATTGCTGGGCGGTGACGGCGATGCGAAGTGGGTTGGGGCCGGCGTCGTCGTTCTTCGCGAGCACGATCGCGCTGACGATCGCGATCGCGGTCACGAGCACGGCGGGGATCGCGGTCCACACGATCTCGAGCCCCGTGTGCCCGTGGATCGGGGGGCCATCCGACTCGTCCTCCGGCTGCACCCGGAAGTTGAGGATCGAGTAGATGATCGCGGAGGCGACGACGGCGAAGACAGAGATGCAGATGACCGTCGTGAACCAGAACGTGAACTCGATCCGGTCCATCTCCTCGGAGGCCGAGGTGGGAAGCCACGGAACGAGGACGGCGACCACCGACGCGGCGATGCCCGCGAGGACGCCGTAGATCGTGATGCGGACGATGGAGCCCCTGCGCACCGCGGCGAGCCTACCGCAAGGCGCACCTCAAACGACGCTTCGAACGTTTGTTACACGGCCCCGGAAATCGGGGTAGAACAAAGAGGCACCCCCGCCTACAAGGAGGAGCGAAATGGGTCTTGGAGTGAGCATCTTTCTGATCGCCGTCGGGGCGATCCTGACCTGGGCCGTCAACGCCTCGGTCTCCGGTCTCGAGCTGCAGACGATCGGTGTCATCCTGATGGTCGTAGGCGCTCTCGGCCTCGTCCTGTCGATGATCTTCTGGTCGTCGTGGGGCGGCTTCGCCGGCGAGCGGCGCCGGACGACCTACGTCGAAGACGGTCCCCGCATCTGAACAGGCACCAAGCTTCGGACTGACGGACGAGAGGCGGCCTCAGGCCGCCTCTCTCGTTTCTGGCCCTGCCGCAGGCAGCTCGAAGGAGAACGTCGAGCCGCGCCCGCGGTCGGACTCGACCCGGATCCGGCCTCCCATTCCGCGCACGATCTCGCGGCAGATGTAGAGACCAAGGCCGGTGCCGCCGACGCCGCGCGACAGATTCGGGTCGAGGCGGTAGAACTTCTCGAAGATCCGCTCGTGCTCCGTGGCTGGAATGCCGAGTCCGCGGTCGCGAACGGCGAAGCGCACACGTCCCTGGATCGGCTCCAGCTCGAGCTCGACGCGGCCGCCCTCGGGTGAGTACTTGACCGCGTTCTCGACGAGGTTGACGAGCACCTGGCGCAGGCCGTCCGCATCGGCGGCGACGTGCACGCCCTCGGGAGGAGCCGAGAGCGCGAGGTCGATTCCGGCCGGAAGGTGCGTTTCGGCCGCAGCGAGGACGGCACGGGCGATCTCGAGCGCGTCCGTCTGACCGATGTCGAAGCCCGCCGCACCCGAGTCCAGCCGGCTCGCGAGCAGGATGTCGTTGACGATGCGGGCGAGCCGTTCGGACTCGCCGGCGATCACCGCGAGCATTCCTTCCTCCTGCTCCTCGCCGAGCACGACATCCTCCCGCCTCAGCGTCATCGCTGCGCCGTAGATCGCCGCCAGCGGCGTGCGCAGCTCGTGCGAGACGGTGGAGACGAAGTCGCTCTTCAGCTGCTCGACGGCACGCTCCTCGGTGAGATCGCGGAAGGCGAAGACGGTGCCGTGCGGGAACTCGGCCGCTGTCAACGACAACCACAGCTCACCGCGGGGACCGTCGATCGGGAACGTCTGGGGCCGTTCGCCGACCTGGTCCAGCGGCCAGCCGGCCAGCACCTGCGCGGCCGCCGCGCCGGCGACCTGGGCCTCCTCCAGCCCAGTGATGCGTGACGCGGCCGGATTCCAGAGCCTGACGATCCCGTCGCGACCGACGAGGAAGACTCCGTCCCCCACGAACTCGAGCGCCTGCGCCGCCTGTGCTCGCGACTCGACCGCCCGGAAGAGCTGCGCGCTGTCCATCGCCACCGCGGCCCGCCCGGCAAGCTCCTGCCCGAGGTCGAGATCGTGCCCGTCGAACCGGCCAGGGCGGCGCGAGCCGAGCGTGAGGACTCCGAGGGGCTGTCCACGCGCGGCGATCGGCAACAGCATCAACGAGCGGGTGCCGATCGCATCGAAGGTGGTGGGGTCGCCGCCGAGCCGGGCCAGCTCGGCGAAGTACTCGTCCGGGATCGTCGAGAGGAGGACCGGCTCGCGGGTCGCGAAGACCTGCGCGAGCGCGCCCTTCTCCGGCCCTTCGAGCGCAAAGGAGGCAGGCAGCGCTTCGAGCGCCCGCTGGAGCGCGGGATCGTCGCTGACGCAGGCGATGCGGACGAGCCCGCCGCCGGAGCGCACATACACGTTGCACGTGTCGGCGAGGCGCGGCACTGCGACCTGTGCGATGCGAGCCGCGATCTCGTTCCGGTCGAGCGACGTCGAGAAGAGCTCGCCGGCCTCCGCGAGCAGCCTCAACCGGTCGTCCGCGCGCTTGCGGTCCGTGATTTCGATGATCAGCCCGCCGACGCCGATCGTCTCGCCGTCGGCCGTGCGCACCGGGTAGTAGCTCGAGAGCCAGTGCCGCTGCTCGCCGATGTGCAAGGCCTTGTCGTCGGTCGACTCGGTGTGGACGACCGGCTCACCCGAGTCGAGCACGCGGCGGTAGAGCGGCTCGAGGGCCGGAGCAAGCGTGGGAATCACCTCCCCGAGCGTCTTGCCGATGTGCTCCTCGGGCGACATCCTGTTCAGCGCCGCGAGCGCGTCGTTGACACGCACGAAGCGCAGGTCGCGGTCCCAGAAGCCGATCCCGACCGGCGCCGAACGGAGCATCGTGTCGAGCTGGGCATACGACTCCTGCGCGGCCCGGAAGAGCAGCGCATTGTCGATCGCGAGGGCGGCCCGCCTGGCGATCTCGTGCGTGACCTCGAGATCGGTCGCGCCCAAGCGGCGTCCCGACTCTCCGGTCCCGAGCGAGATCGTGCCCAGGAGGCGGCCGCGCGCCTCGAGCGGAACGACGATGTACGAGATCGCGCCGAGGGCCTCATAGAGGGCGAGGTGCTCCTCGTCGACCGCTGCGCGAGCCAGCTCACCCTCGCGTGCGTCGTCGACGAGAAACGGCTCTCGCTGCCGGAGCACCTGCGTCACCGGGTGGGCGTCGTTGGCCTCGGGCGGGTACCGTCGCCTCAGCTCGCGCAGGAGCTCCTCGCTCTCAGGATTCCGATGGGAGATCACCACCTGGCGCAGCCCGCCCTCCTCGTCGAGCGCATCGACGATGCAGTAGTCCGCCACTCGCGGCACGAGCAGGCCGGCCAGATCGGCGAGCGTGGCCTCGTAGTCCAGGGAGGCGGAGAGCAACGACCCTGCCTCAGCGAGGAAGTGGAGCCGCGCCTCGGCGTCGCGCTCCTCGGTCACGTCGCGGAACACGTTGATCACGAGCTGGACCCCGCCCGCGGGCGTCAGGATCGGCGTCGAGCGGACGACCGACCAGCGCTCTTCGCCGCTCGCACGTGTGCGGTAGCACAGCACGGACTCCTCGGGGGCGCGGCTGACGAAGGCCCGCCGGCTCGGGAGGCTGTCGATGGCGAGGCACTCTCGGTCCTCTCCGAGGATCTCGAACCGCTCGAGCAGCTCGGCACCGGGAAGAGCGAGCATTTCCTCGGCGGAGTCCAGCCCGCACAGCCGCGCCGCGGCGTCGTTCGCGTAGATCAGCCGGCCGTCCGGGCCCTGGGCCGTGATCCCGTCGCCGACGTGGTGGAGAATCGACGCGAGCTCCGCCGGTGACGCCATGATCTCGCCGGTGCGCACGCGCGCGGCGGCGGCGTCCTGCTCGCCGTCTGCCGACTCGTTGATGACGGGACGCGTCAAGGGACCGCAAAAGGTATCGGCCACCAGCAAAAGAGCAATGAGCCCCGAATCCATCCCCAGCAGCTTCAGTGGTCCTGGCGCGATCGGAGTCTGCTCCTGCAGATTCCGGTCTTGCGCAGCACGCATGGGCCGTGAAGGGATCGAACCTTCGACCTTGGGATTAAGAGTCCCCTGCTCTACCAGCTGAGCTAACGGCCCGCGGCGGGGGATTGTAGCCGGTCGCGACGCCCCGCCTCTGTACGATTCCGCGCCGATGACCGACGTTGCCATTGTCGGAGCCGGCTACGTCGGCGTGCCGCTCGCCCAGGTGTTCGCCGAGGCCGGCCGGAGCGTGCTCCTGCTCGACCGCGATGCCGAGCGCGTCGCGCAGCTGAACCGAGGGGAGAGCTACATCGAGGACGTTCCGTCCGAGGCGCTGAAGCGGCTGGTCGAGGCGAAGCTCCTCCGCGCGACGACGGATTACGACGAGTTGCGCGACGCCGACGCGATCCTGATCGCGCTGCCGACGCCGCTCTCCAAGCAGCGCGAGCCCGATCTCTCGATCGTGAACGGGGCGGCCGACGAGATCGCCAAACGGTTGCGCAAGGGTCATCTGGTCGTGCTCGAGTCGACGACCTATCCCGGCACGACGCGAGAAGAGCTGCTGCCGCGACTGGAGTCCTCTGGGCTGCGCGTGGGCGAGGACTTCAACCTGGCGTTCTCGCCCGAGCGCGTCGATCCGGGCCGGGAGGACTGGACGACCAAGAACGTGCCCAAGGTCGTCGGAGGGATCACGGAGGCGTGCACCGACCGCGCCGCAGAGCTGTACGGCTCCGCCGTCGACACGGTGCACCGGGTCACGTCGCCCGAGTCGGCGGAGCTGACCAAGCTGCTCGAGAACATCTTTCGCTCCGTCAACATCGCGCTCGTCAACGAGCTGGCACAGCTCTGCGAACGGATGAAGATCGACTTCTGGGAGGTCGTCGACGCCGCGGCGACGAAGCCGTTCGGCTTCATGAGCTTCAAGCCCGGCCCGGGGCTGGGGGGCCACTGCATCCCGATCGACCCCTTCTATCTCACCTGGAAGGCGCGCGAGTTCAACTTCTACACCGAGTTCATCGAGCTGGCCGGGAAGATCAACGAGAACATGCCGTACTACTGCCGCTCGCTGATCTCGCAGGCGCTCAACCACGGCAAGCAGCGCTCCCTGAAGGGCTCGCAGGTGCTCGTCCTCGGCGTCGCGTACAAGCCGGGAATCGCCGACATGCGCGAGAGCCCGGCACTGAAGCTGATCGAGCTGCTGCAGGCCGCGGGCGCCGAGATCTCCTACCACGACCCGCACGTGCCGGAGCTGCCGGACTACGGGCTCTCCTCGGTGCCGCTCGAGCCCGAGCGCTTCGACTGCATCGCGATCGTGACCGACCACGCGGGCATCGACTACGAGGCGCTGGTGGACGACGGCGCCGTCATCGTCGACTTCCGGAACGCGACGGGCGAGAAGGGCCGACTCAGCGACAAGGTCTGGAAGCTGTGACGCGCGTGGGGCTCGTGGGCCTCGGCTACTGGGGGCCCAACCTGGCAAGGAACTTTGACATCCTGGCCGACCTCGCCTGGATCTGCGATGTCGACGAGAAGCAGCGAGGCGCCTTCTCCACGCGGTATCCACGGGCTCGGACCACCGCAGACTTCGGTGACCTGCTGGCCGACCCGGAACTCGAAGCCATCGTGATCGCGACGCCCGTCCCGACCCACTACGAGCTGGCCAAGCAGGCGCTCGAGGCGGGGAAGCACGTGCTCGTCGAGAAGCCGCCGGCGATGAAGGGCCCGGAGATGGACGAGCTCGTCAAGCTGGCGACCGAACGAGATCTCGTCCTCATGCCCGGTCACCTGCTGCTCTACCACCCCGGGGTACGCATGCTGAAGGAGCTCGTCGACTCAGGTGAGCTCGGCGACGTGCTCTGCGTGTACACGAACCGGCAGAACCTCGGGATCGTGCGCACGAACGAAAACGCGCTCTGGTCGCTCGGGGTGCACGACCTCTCCGTGATCCTCTGGCTGATCGGCGAGGACCCGATCGAGGCGGTCGCGCACGGGCGCGACTTCCTCACCGGCGGCGTCGAGGACGTCGTCTTCTGCTACCTCCGGTTCCCCTCCGGGAAGATCGCCCACATGCACCTCTCCTGGCTCGACCCGCACAAGATGCGGAAGATGACCGTGGTCGGCCGCGAGAAGATGGTCGTCTTCGACGACATGGAGCTGGAGCGGAAGGTGACCGTGTACGAGAAGGGGCCGTGGAAGCAGTCGGAGGCCTATGGCGAGTGGCAGACCCGGTCCGGTGACATCCACATCCCGAAGATCGACACGTCGGAGCCGCTGCGGCTGGAGTGCCAGGCGTTTCTAGGGCTGATCGCCGGTGAGGGCGACCGACGCACGGTCGCGGCGGACGGCGCCATGGTCGTGCGTGCGCTCGACCGCCTGACCGAGTCGCTCCGTGGCTGACGTCCATGCCACCGCGACGGTGTATGAGGGAACGGTCCTCGGCGAGGGCGTCAAGGTGCTGGAGGGAGCGGTCGTCGGCAAGCAGCCGACGCTGTCGCCGCGCTCGACCGCCAAGCGTGAGCCGCTGCCGGCGACGGTCATCGGCGACGGCACGATCGTCTCGACCGGCGCCATCGTCTTCGCCGGCTCCCGGATCGGCGCCCGCGTCATCCTCGGAGACCAGTCTTGCGTCCGCGAGCGCGTCGAGATCGGCGACGACGTGGTGCTCGGCCGCGGCTCCTACATCGAGAACGACACGACCGTCGGCGCTCTGACGAAGATCCAGGCCGAGGCGTACATCACCGCGTACTCGACGCTCGAGGAGAGCGTCTTCATCGCCCCGTGCGTCGTGACGACGAACGACAACTACATGGGGCGCACCGAGAAGCGGCTCGCGCAGATGCGCGGGCCAACGATACGCCGCGGTGCTCGGGTCGGAGGCGGGGCCATCCTCTGCCCGGGCGTCGAGATCGGCGAGGAGGCGTTCGTAGGAGCCGGCGCCGTCGTGACCAGGGACGTGCCGCCGCACATGCTCGTCGTCGGGAACCCGGCGCGCGTCCTGCGCGCGGTCCACGAGGAGGAGCTGCTCGAGAACCAGTGAGGCGGCCTCAGGCTTTGACGATCACGAGCTTGTAGCGGCCCGCCCCGCGGCTACCGAGCTTCACCTGGACGTAGTAGGTACCGGTCTTGGACGCGCGGTAGGACAGGTTCTCCACCGGCCCGGGCCGGGCCGACTGGCGCACGACTCGGCCGACCGAGGCGAGATCGTCGACTCTCTTCGTGCCGGAGCTCCAGAGGATCAGGTTGGTGTCGTGCCCGGCAGGCCCACGCACGCTCATGTAGACCGGCTGGCCACGCCGAAGCCGGACCGCGTAGACGTCGTTCTGGTCGTCCCAGAAGTCGAGCGTGGCCTCGAACCGGATCGTCTGGCCCCAGAGGGGCGCGGCCTGTGCGCCCGCATCGTCGTTCGGCTCCAGCCGGTCACGCGCCGGAATCTGGCCCGAGAGCTGGCGCAGCGCCGCCGTGACATCCAGGCGCCCCCAGCCCGAGAGCGCGTCGCGCTGCAGCGGGCAGGAGCGGCAGCCCGTCGCCGCGCTGACGTCGCGCGCCGTCCGGGTCAGCAGAGCCGTCACCTGCTCGGCTCGCAGGTTCGGCCGGACTGCGAGGAGCACTGCGGCCGCAGCGCTGACCTGGGGGGCGGCGAAGGACGTTCCCTCTCCTTTGCGGAAGTCGGCGAAGTCGTCGTTCGCGCAGGTCGAGTAGCCCTGGTCGACGCACTCCTTCGAGCCCATGGTCAGGTCGAGGGGGAACGTCGACACGATCGCCTGGCCGGGCGCAGTGATGTCGTTGTAGATCTTGTCCCGGTTCGAGAACGCCGGCACCGAGCCGTCGCGGCCGAGAGCGCTGACTCCGAGCACGTGGGGGAGGGCGGCCGGATAGCTCGCGTACGGCCAGGGCGTCGGCGGCACCTCGTCGCTGTTGCCGACCGCCGCCACGATCACGACGCCCTTACCGTACGCCCAGGCGACCGCGGCCGCTTCGAGCGGGGAGAACGCATCCCGATCGGGCTCACGAGGGTCGCGGAACCCGCCCAGGCTCATGTTGATCACGCGCGCACCGCGCTCGACGGCCCAGTGGATGGCCTTGACCTCGGCCTCGACGTCGATCAGGTCGTCACCGTTCACGACCTTGGCGACGAGCAGCTCCGCGGAGGGCGCCATGCCCGCGATACCGACCCCGTTGTCGACTCCGGCCGCGATCAGACCGGCGACGAAGGTGCCATGGCCCTGCGAGTCCGTCCGCGCCGAGCCGCCGACGAAGCTCTGCGCATCGGCGATCTTGCCCGCGAACTCGGGATGGGTCGCATCGATCCCCGAGTCGATCACGGCGACCCTCACCGCGGCGAGCGGCGGTGAGGGGGACGCGTCCCAGAAGTCGAAGGCGCGGTTCACGGCCAGATGCCACTGCTTTAGCGGGTCGTTCGGGACCCAGGCCGGCCGGCGTGTGCCCAGCCGCTCCACGTACGTCGCGCCCGGCAAGGAGGAGAGGCGGGGCGCCCGGTCGCGCTCCACCAGGACCGCGGGGAGCGGCGCGAGGCTCTCCGCATTCGCACCGAGGGCGCGCTGCACTCTCGGCAGGTCCGCGGCCGAGGCTGCGCCGACGGCGTAGCGGGCAGCGTGCGCGCTGGGGGCGAGCGCTGCGGCAGCGAGACAGATGAAAGCGAAGCGGATCACGGCACCTCGAGTTGCCCCGATAGCCCCTCGGCGAAGCCCTGCACCGGTGCGGTCCGGGCGCGGTAGACGCCGGGCTGGGGTGCGAGCGCGGTGAAGCGTCCCGTCTCGTCGGCGGTCGCCTCGAGCACCGTCGCCCAGGTCCCGTCCAGAAGCTGCTGAACCTCGACCGACGTACCCCCGGTGAGTGGCTTGACCGTCCCCGACAGGTTCCGAGCGGTCGCCGCAAGACGTACGAGCGGCGCCACGGGAACCTTCAGCACGGGGCCTGCGACCTTCCCCGCGGAGATGCGAAAGCTCGTCGGCGCGAGGAGCTTCACCTTGACGCTGAGCCCTGCAAGCGGCCGCCAGGCGCCGTCGCTGCGCTGGCTGAGCACCGCTCCCTTGATGCCCTGGGCCTTGCCGGCGATCGCGAGCGGCTTGCCGAACACCGCGGTGCCGCCGGGACGCGTCAGGGAAAGGGAGCCCCAGGAGGTGATCCAGGTCGACCGGAGTCCCGTAGCCGCGCGTAGGGCCGCTCCCGAGACCGTCGCAGTCCCGGACGCGGTCACTGCCTGCACGCTGACGACCCGGCCCGATGCTCCGCGTGTCAACTTCAACGCAGTCACCGGCGAGCGGAGCTTCAGCCCCTTGCGGATGGCTGACTCCGGGATCGGCGTCGGCCCCCAGCGGTTGACCGGTGAGAGCGCGCTGTGGGGGTCGTCGACGGCGGTCAGGTACGGCACCGCCTTGCCGAACACCTCCTCCGCGGCGAGCGTCTTCCCGCCGGACGTGGAGTGGAACAGCGCGTCGATCGGCTTGCCCTCCCAGAGCAGGACCTCGGCGGCAGTTGCCTCGATTGCCGCGGTCGCAGCCGGATGCTCCGCTCCGACACCTCCGTAGACCTGGCTGCGCACGTCCGCGTACAGGTCGAAGCCCTTGCCTCCGAGCCGGTGCGCCAGGGCGTACGAGCGGGCGGCGACTGCCTGCGCCTTCAGGGCCTCGGCCGGCCACGCGCTCGGCATCTCCCGAGGGACGACGCCTGCGAGGTACTGCTCGAGCCCGATGCTGTTGATCGCGCTGAGCTTCTGGCCGTTGACCCCGACCTCGAGCTGCCCCCGATAGGCGTGACCGCCGTCGAGCGAGAGGGGACTGCTGCCCGGGAGGAAGAGAATCGGCCCCACGAGCTCGGTCGGAGCGCCGTTGACGCTGACGCGCAGCTTGGGGCCGAGCACGACGTCGCCCGCCTGGAGCGGGTAGGTCTTGCCGAAGAGGTCGCGGACGCGGAACGGCACGGGGGAGCTCACCGTGAGGCTCGCTCTGGACTCGGCGACGAGCACGCGCACACGGGCTACGGGTGCCGGACCGAGCTCCGCACCCGTGTAGAAGTGGGCGAGAATCTGGTCGTAGGTCCAGCCGTCGTTCGCGTACCCGAGCGCGCCGTACTGGCTCATGCCGACTCCATGTCCCCAGCCGCGGCCGCTCGCGACGAATGTCGTGGCCGTCACGGGCGCCAGCGCGGGAGCGGGCGCACGGGGGCCTGCCGGCGCGGAGACCGCGAACGTCAGCCCGAGACAGATGAGTGCGAAAAGCGTTCGCCGCATGGGCATGGACCCCGCCGTTGAGGCTAGCGGAAGGAATCTCCTGCTTCGGCCGTCTTTACCGAACCTTCAAGCGTTTTCCGCCGGTCTCAGGCGGGCAGTTCGTCACAGTGGACGACAAAGGAATACTCCCGCCCCGATACGAGCATCCCGAGCAGATCGCCCGCGGCGGCATGGGTGAGATCTACCGGGCCAAAGACGCGCACCTGGCGAGAACGGTGGCCGTCAAGGTCCTCTCGGACCGTTTCGCCCACGACGAGGCGATCCGCGCCCGCTTCACGCGCGAGGGACTGGCGGTGGCTCGGCTTTCGAACGCGCCCAGCATCGTCACGATCTTCGACGTCGGCGAGCACGGCGGACGCCCCTACATCGTCATGGAGTATCTCCCGGGCGGTTCGCTCGCCGATCGGCTCGCCAGCGAGGGCGCGCAACCGCTCGGCCGGGCCCTCGAGTGGATCCGCGAGGCCGGCATGGCCCTGGATGCCGCTCACGCCAGCGGGATCGTTCACCGCGACGTAAAGCCGGGCAACCTGCTGCTCGACAACGAGGACCGCGTCAAGGTGGCGGACTTCGGCGTCGCGAGCGCCGCGCACCTCGCTTCCTTCACCGAGGCGGGCACGGTGGTCGGAACGGCCGGGTACATCGCTCCCGAGCAGGCCCGGGGTGAGACGGCGACCTCCGCGAGCGACCGCTACGCCCTCGCGGTCGTTGCCTTCGAGCTGCTCACCGGCAGTCGGCCCTTCGGGCGCGACACGCCGACCGCGGAGGCGATGGCGCACGCGAGCGCGCCGATCCCGCCCGCCTCCGACCACAACCCGTGGCTGCCCGCCGAGGTCGACGACGTGCTCGCACGCGGGCTCGCGAAGCAACCTGAGCACCGGTTCGCATCGTGCGCCGACTTCGTCAACGCGCTGCGCGACGCACTCGACCGCGCGGCCGGAACGACGTTCGTCGCCGCTCAGGCGCCGGCACTGCGGCCGCGAAGCCGGAGCCGCCTGCCCATGGTGCTCGCGCTACTCGGCGCGCTGGTGCTCGCCGGCGTGGTCGCGGCCGCGCTCCTCGCCGGGGGCGACGGAACACCGGAAGGAACCCTGGCCGCTGTCCCGACCACGGTCACGCTCGAGGGAAGGACGGTCGTCCAGACCGTGACGACCGTAGCCAAGCCGACCACCGCACCGGCGACGACGACAGCGCCGACGACTGCGCCGGAGCCGGCGACAGTGCCCACGACGGCGCCCACGACCGCAGCCGCCGCGACCACCACAGCACCGGCCCCCACGGGCGGCAGCCCCTCGCGGCTCAACGACCAGGGTTACGAGCTGATGAAGGTCGGCGACTACCAGGGAGCCCTCCCCCTGCTCGAGCAAGCGGTCTCGGGACTCTCCGGCTCGGGCCAGATCGCCGAGGCCTACGCGAGCTACAACCTGGCCTACACCCGCCTGGCGCTCGGCTCGTGCGACGGCGTGCTCGAGCTGCTCGACAGATCGGAGCAGGTGCAGGGCGAGAGGAAAGAGATCACGCGCCTACGCAAGGATGCGGAAAAGAGCTGCGGCTAGGACGCGGCGAGGCGTGCGGCGTACTGCTTCTCGTAGTACTCGCGGTAGTCGCCTGACTTGATCGGCTCCCACCAGCTCCGGTTCGCGAGATACCAGGCGACCGTGTCCGAGATTCCCTCCTCGAACCGCTTCTGCGGCTTCCAACCGAGCTTGCGCAGCTTGGACGTGTCGAGCGAGTAGCGGCGGTCGTGTCCGGCGCGGTCCTCGACGTGGCGGATCAGCGACTCGCTTGCTCCCGTGAGCCTGAGGATGTGGCCCACGATCTCGATATTCTCGCGCTCGTCGTCGCCGCCGACGTTGTACACCTCGCCCGGCTCGCCCTCCCGCAGCACGAGCTCGATCCCGGCGCAGTGGTCGTCCACCCAGAGCCAATCGCGGATCTGCTTGCCGTCGCCGTAGACGGGCAGCGGCTCGCCCTGAATCGCGTTCGTCGTCATCAGCGGGATCAGCTTCTCCGGGTACTGGTTCGGCCCGTACGTGTTCGAGCCGCGCGTGATCGAGGCGTTGACCCCGAACGTCCGCGCGTACGCGGGAATGTGGAGATCGCCTGCCGCCTTGGCGACGCTGTAGGGGCTGGACGGCTTGACCGGATCGGTCTCGGTGGCCGAGCCGCCGGCGCCGAGGTCGCCGTAGACCTCGTCCGTCGAGACCTGGACGAAGCGCGCGCCCGTGCGGCGGACTTCCTCGAGCAAAACCTGCGTCCCGAAGAACTCCGTCCGGCCGAAATCAGTCGCGCCGAGGATCGACCGGTCGACGTGCGTCTCGGCCGCGAAGTTGACGATCGCATCCCAGCCCGCCGCCGCCTCGGCGACGATGCTCGGGTCGCAGATGTCGCCGACGACCAGCTCGATCCCGGTGCCGTCGAGGTTGGCGGGGTTGCCGGAGTACGTGAGCTTGTCGAGCACGCATACGTCGTCGCCGGAGGCGAGCAGCCGCTTGGCGAAGTGGGATCCGATGAACCCGGCCCCGCCCGTGACGAGCACACGCATGCGGAAAGGCTACGTGACGGCCAGGAGATTCGCCCCCAGCAACTGGGCCAGCCCCTCGCCGCCCTGGTGCATGACAACGTTGTGGTTCCAGCGGAAGACGGGCCGGGCCACGGGCGCCGCCACGTTCATCCAGACCTGCGTCGTGCGGACGTTCCACTCATAGGTGACCGTCGTCTCGCGCTCGCCGAAGAAGCGCCAGCGGCCGGTCCCGGCGAGCTCGCCCTGCGCGTCCGCCTCGATCAGATCCCGCGCCTCGATGCGCGTGATCCGCGTCTCGAAGCGGACCGGATAGGGGATGACGCTCCGCCACTCGTGCCGGTAACGCGCCCCGATCCCGTCGGCGTCGCCTGACTCGACCTGCTCGACGCGACGAACACCCCGCCACCAGTCGGGCCAGCGCTCGAGCTCGTAGATCGCGTCCCACACCTGCTCGCGCGACGCGTCGAGGATCCACGTGGTCAGGAAGGAGTAGCTCGCCACCGCGGGTTACGCGAGCGCCGCGAGGCAGTCACGCAGCCCTGCGCGCCAGTGCGGCAGCGTCGGTGCACCCTTCTCGCTGCGGAGGACGGAGTACGCGGGCCGCTGCGCCTTCCGCGGCGGATGGAGATCGCCGGTCGCGATCCGGCGCACGCGCGTCTCGAGACCCGCCTCCTCGAAAATCGCCTCGGCGAAATCCGCCCACGTCGCGTCCCCCTCGGCGGCGACGTGGTAGACGCCGTACGGCAGCTGCAGGACCTGCCGCGTGGCGGCTGCGAGATGACCCACGTAGGTGGGCGAGCCCCGCTGGTCGTCGACGACGGAAACCTCGTCTCGCTCGGCCGCCAGCAGCAGCATCGTCCGCAGGAAGTTGTGACCCGTCGGCCCGAAGAGCCAGGAAGAGCGCACGATCCAAGCCTCGCTGCCCGCCGCCGCCTCGCCGTGCAGCTTGGAGCGGCCGTAGGCCGACTGCGGGTTCGGACCGTCGGACTCGACGTACGGCTGACGCTTGCCGCCGTCGAAGACGTAGTCGGTTGAGTAGTAGACGAGCGGGGCGCCGAGCGAGGCGACGTTCGCGGTACCCCCGACGTTGACGGCGGCCGCGCCCTGCGGATCCTCCTCGGCACCGTCGACGTTCGTCCAGGCCGCCGCGTGCAGGACGACGGCCCCAGGGTCGAGGCCGTCAGGCGGCGGCAGGGTCACGTCCCACTGCTGGCGGGTGAGAGCGGCCACGCCCGTTCCGGCGAACTCCTGCGCCAGGGCCTGGCCGAGCTGGCCGCCGGCTCCCGTTACGAGCACGCCTGCAGGTCCCGATCGGAGAGGATCGGCGACTCGGTGCTCCAGAGGTGCTTGACGCGCGGATCGGCCCAGCAAAGGCCCTGCTCGTCCGGGGCAGCCGGGTCGTACTCCTCGGTCACGTGGTAGCAGAACAGCAGATCGGTGAGCGCCTCGAAGCCGTGCGCATGGCGGCCCGGGATATAGATCGCGACCGGGTTCAAATCGCCGATGTCCTCGGTGAAGCTCTCCCCGGAGCTGCGGTCGAGCACGACGACGCGCGCGGTACCCCGCAGGCAGACGAAGAGATCGTCCTGGCCGCGCTCGTGGTAGTGGAGGCCGCGGATGACGCCCTGCCGTGAGAAGGAGACGTTCGTCTGGCGCGTCGGCTTCGGCAGGAGGCTCTCGCGTCGGATTTCCGCGAACCAGCCGCGCTCGTCCTCGAAGCGTCGCAGGGGGATCCGGACCAGGCCGTCGATCATCGAATCTTGTTCACTCCGGTGCGCGCGATCAGACCACCGATCTCCGGTAACGACTCCTGCGTCCCTGCGTCCTCCCACCAGCCGCTGACGCGATGACAGGCGAGCTGGCCGCGCTCGGCATAGTGGCGGTTGACGTCGGTGATCTCGAGCTCGCCGCGGGACGAAGGCCGCAGGCCGCGGATCACGTCGAAGACGTCAGGTGAGTAGCAGTACAGCCCTACCACTGCATCGCTCGACGGCGGGGCGTCGTAGCGCGTATCGACGACGCCGGCCTTCTCGACGACGTCGGTGACGCGGCCACCCTCCCCGTAGACGACGACGCCGAACCGCTCGGGATCCGGTACGTCCTTCACGAAGACGGCGGCGCCGTCGTCGCCCTCCACGAAGGACCGGATCGCGTCCGCCTCGACGTACTCGAAGATGTTGTCGCCGAGGCAGACAACGAGGTCGTCGTCGCCGGCGAAGCTCTCGGCCATGCCGACGACCTGCGCGATGCCACCCGCCTCGACCTGCACCTTGTAGGTGAGATCGAGATCGAAGAGCGATGTGGGCTCGCCGCGTTGCCGCATCTGGCCGTTGCCGAGGAGATCGATCAACTGGCCTGCGTGGCCCTGCCC
>DATLDK010000151.1:0-5515 GCA_035525905.1 Gaiellaceae bacterium
AGCGAACGCGTTCGTCGGCAACAGCAGCGAGCCGGCCGCGTTGGGCGTCTCCGCACTCGGAAGCGTCGATGCAACCGGTGAGGTGACGACCTGAAACGTGTCGGCGGACGCGGTGCCGGCGAATGCAGCGAGCGCAGCAGCGAGCGCCGCGCCGACGAGCCGGCGCCTCATGCCTGCGCCGGGCGGACGACGCGGAGCGCCGGCGTCTCTTCCTCGGCGGCGGCCTCCTGCAGGGCTGCCTCCTCGACGGCGACGTCGTTCTTCTGGCGCTTGAGCGCATGGTCGAGGGCGACGACGAAGTCGTGCGCGTTCGTGGACGCGTTCGCCGCGACCTCGCGCTCGACGCGCCCGGCCAGGACCTGGTCGATCAGCGCCTGCTGGAAGGTCTGCATGTCGAAGAACGCGCCTTCGGCGACCGCATCGTGGATCTCCTCGGTGCGCTCCTCCCGGATCAGGTCGGCGATCCGCGAGTTCATCACCATCACCTCGACGGCGGCGACACGCCCACCGCCGACGCGCGGGAGCAGCCGCTGGCTGACGACGCCCTTCAGCACCCCGGCGAGCACCGAGCGGATCTGCTGCTGCTTCGCCGGCGGGAAGAACTCGATCATTCGGCCGACGGTCTCGGCCGCGTCGATCGTGTGCAGGGTCGAGAAGACGAGGTGGCCCGACTCGGCGGCCTGGAGCGCGGTCTGCGCGGTCTCGGCGTCGCGGAGCTCGCCGATCAGGATCGTGTCCGGATCCTGGCGGAGCACGCGGCGCAGCGCCTGGGCGAAGTTCTCCGTGTCGATTCCGACCTCGCGCTGGTTGATGATCGAGCGACGGTCGGGATGGAGGATCTCGATCGGATCCTCGATCGTCACGATGTGCGAGGCGCGGTTGCGATTGATGAAGTCGAGCATCGCGGCAAGCGTCGTCGTCTTGCCCGAGCCGGTCGCGCCCGTGACGAGGACGAGGCCGCGGTGCTCCTCGGCGAGGCGGCGCACGCCCTGCGGCAGGTTGAGCTGCTCGAAGTTCGGAACCTCGGCGGGGATGACGCGGAGGGCGAAGGAAGTCGCGCCGCGCTGGCGGAACGCGTTGACGCGGAAGCGCGGCAGGCCCGCAGCGGTATAGGCGATGTCGAGGTCGCCAGTCTCGTGGAACGTCTTCGTCCGGTCGGGCGCCACGCGCGTCACGATCTCGAGCGCGGCGAGCAGATCCTGGTCGGTCAGCGCCGGCCAGTCCTCGATCGGCGCGATCGCGCCGTCCCGACGCAGCATCGGCGGCTGGTCGATCTTGAGGTGGATGTCGCTGGCGCCGGCTTCGACGGCGCGCAAGAGGAGGGCATTGAGGTCCATGGCGGTCACGGAGGAATCGGCAGGTTTGCAACTCGGCTTTAGGCGAACCTGCCGCGGCTCCGTCCGGTCCGCCCGCTAGACCTCCTGACGTGACGCCGCGGCGCCAGCCCGTCTCGACCCCCTCTGCCTGCTCGCGGAAGGCCTCGACGCGGCGCCGGCTGGTGATCCGAGCGGGCTCGAGCGCCCTGCGGCGCTCCAAGCGGTTCCGCTAGGAGAGATGCAGGGGAGAGGATTCGAACCTCTGTAGGCTGAGCCGGCGGGTTTACAGCCCGCTCCCTTTGGCCGCTCGGGCACCCCTGCGGGGAGCGATGAGTGTAGACACAAGCGGCTAGACTGAGGTCGTCTCGCCCTCTTAGCTCAGTTGGTAGAGCACCTCCATGGTAAGGAGGGGGTCTGCGGTTCGAGTCCGCAAGAGGGCTCTGCAAAAGGCTCGATGTGGGGCAACTGCCCTGCGCGAGCTTGTTCCCCCGGGCGCTGCCATGCTTACGACGCCCCGAGGGCCGCAGCAAGCGCGACCTCCGCGCACTCGACGTCCTCCTCCTCGGCCGCACCACTCGCGCCGATCGCACCGATGAGTTCCCCGTCCGTTGTGATCGGAACACCTCCACCGAGGAACGCAATGTCGGTGCCGATTTGGCCCAGCGCGACCTTGTTCTCGGGCTTGACACGGGCAGCCAGCTCCGCCGTGGAAGCCTGGAACTCCCGTGCGGTATTTGCTTTGGCGAGCGCGATCTTGTAGGTGATCGTCCGCGATCCGTCCATGCGTGCGGCGGCGCAGACCGTCCCGGTGATGTCCATCGCAAGGACGGTCATCTTCAGGTTGCGCGTGCGCGCGTACTCGATCCCGGCCGCGACGGCGCGCTGAGCCAGGTCGAGGAACGTCATGTGCTCCGGCAAGGTGGGGCCTCCGTTCTAGGTTGGTAGGGATTGTTCGAATGCGTCGATCGCCTCGCCGCCGGGCAGGATCCCGAACTCGAGCTCGTAGGTGCGCTGCTCGCCGGGCTCCAGCACGAGCGGATAGCCCTGCTCGATCAGGTCGCTCGTCGACCCGAAGGGCGTGGTGCTGGGCTCGAGGCCGACCGCGTACAGGCCTTCGCGCATCATCCTCCACGCGACATAGATCGGCAGTTGGCGTTGGTCGTACCGCAGGTAGACCCCGAGCCCGCCGAGCTCCGGCCGGAGGCCGCGGTTGACGACCGCCACCGATACGCGGCCATCCCCGTCCGCGCGCATTGGGACGATGTAGCCCTCGTGGGTGAAGCCGATCTCGGGGTCGGTCACCGTTCGCCAGCGAGCGGCAGGCTTCGCCGCCTCGGCGGTCGAGAAGGAGAGATCCTCGGGATCGCCGGCGGCCGCGACCACCTCAGCCCCGGCGCTGACGATCGGGAAACCGATATTGAAGTGGTAGAGGAGTTGGTGGGGCGTCGAGAACCAGCCTTCGTTCGTGACGACGTCCACGATGCGGAAGGCATTCGCGCCGAGCTCCGTCTCGTAGCGACGGATGAGCGACAGGTTCTCGCCGTACGCGATCTCCTGTCGGACGAGCCCTTCCGCCCAGAGGACACACGTGTCGCCGTCCCACCGCTCGCCGTAGCTGAAGCGCGAGGCCGGCGTCACCGCGATGCGGTCGTGCGTGCCGTAGCGGGCGGTCAGCCGCTGCGTGAAGCCAAACTGATCCGTGGCGACCGTTTGCGGCGTGCCCATCGAGACGAGGCCAGCCGTGTTGAAGAGGCCGCCGAGGCCGATCCGGAGCCACGCGTAGTCGTCGAGGTCGCCTTCGTAGTACCACGGCCCGGCGAGACCTTTGGCCGGAAGCCAGCAGAGGCTCGACCCCTGGAACTCCGCACGCCCGACGTCGAAGCCGCGCTCGGGCATGACCGAGAACCTCAGCCCGGTCCCCGTGCGGAACTCGATCGCGCGCGTACCGCGCGCGTGACCCTCCTCGTGGACGTGGACGTCGACGCCGCCGACCTGGGCGAGGCTGCCAACCCGCCGCAGCAGCTCGCGGCGGTCATAGTCGTGTTCGTGGATGCGCATCGTCCTCCCCTAGTCGATGAGGTAGCCGCCGTTGATGTCTACGACTTCCCCCGTCACGTAGCCCGCGACCTCGGAGCAGAGGAAGGCGGCGAGCGCCGCGACCTCCTCGGGGCTCCCGTAGCGGCCTACCGGGATCGAGCTCCGGAAGTCGTGCTCGAGGGTTCCGAGCATTCCCGTGTCGATGAGGGTCGGTGCAAGCGCGTTCGCCGTAACACCGTGCTCTGCATACTCGAGCGCGATCGACTTGGCGAGCGCCATCACACCAGCCTTCGACGCCGCGTAGGCGGCGAGCGGTGGCGGGGCGGCGCCTGCGCCGTTCACCCCGGCGCTCGAGCCGACGACCAGCACGCGGCCGTACCGTCGCTCGCGCATCGCCCCGAGCGCCCGACGGGCGCAGAGGAATGCCCCCGTTAGGTTGACGTCGAGGACGTCCTGCCAGTCCCCGAGCGTCGTCTCCTCCAGAGGGGCTTTCTTGAGGATTCCCGCATTGAGCACGAGCAACTCCACGTGACCGAGCTCGCGCTCGATCGTGGTGAACGCCTCGTCGACGCTCGCCTCGTCCCGCACATCGAGGGGGATCCCCAGGATGCCGTCGAGCTCCGGCGTGTCGAGGTCGCCCGCCGCAACGCGGGCTCCGAGCGCCGCAAACGTCTCCGCGATACAGCGCCCGATCCCCCGCGCGCCGCCGGTGACGAGCGCGACCCGCCCTTCGAACCCCTCTAACTCCATCCGGGCCTCCTTATGCCTGCTCTGTCGGTGGAAGTGACCCATTTCGCATAGCGCTCCACGGCATCCCAGTCGAGCGGCATACCGTGTCCTGGCTGCTCGGACAATGTCAGCTCGCCAGCCGCGATCCGCTGCCGCCGGGCCATCAAGCGGTCCACCGGATTTGCGCCGGACTCGTACGGAATGACCTCGACCAGCTCGACCGCCGGCAGCGCACCCGCGAGGTGGGCGTGCAGGTCAGGGAACGCGTGCGTCATCACGCGTCGACCGAGAGCCGCGCCTGCCGCCACTGCTGAGACGGCTGGCGTGAAACCGCCACACGTGGTGGCATCGACACGCAGGACGTCGACGGACGCAGCCAGGCGACACAGCTCGTCGACGCCGAGCGTGTCCTCACCGGCCGCGACCGGCGTCACGATCCGCCGACGGAGCTCGGCGGTGTCCCGCCAGCGATCCGGCGCAAAGGGATCCTCGACGAACGCCAGCCCCAGCTCGTCGAGGGCGCGACACGCCTCGAGCGCCTCGCCGACGTCCGACCACTGCATGTGCGCGTCGACGGCGAAAGCGATGTCCGGCCCGGCGGCGCGCTGGAATCGGGCGACGAGCTCCGGATCGGTGCCGTGCACCTTCAGGTGGCGGTAGCCCAGCTGCACGAGCGCTCGTAACTCGGCCTCGACGTCCTCGACGGAGCGGCGATCGAGGAAGTAGCCACCGACAGCGAGTAGTGGCACACGCTCCCGCTCGCCGCCGAGCAGGCGCCAGAGCGGCAGACCACAGGCCTGCGCACGCACGTCCCAGAGAGCGATGTCGCCGAGACTCGTCGCCCGAACCGACGTCGCGCGCGCATCGCCGCTCCTCGCCGGGATCGACGAAGCGACCTCAGGGCGCGTTCCGTCGCGGCCGAGCAATGCCGCCGCGCCCGCGGCCAGCGCCTCGGCAACCGGCAGCCCACGCGTGTACCCGATCGCCGTTCCGGTCTGGGACTCCGTCCGGACGCGCAGCGCGACGTATTCACGCTCGATGTACGTCACGGCGCCGAGACGGATCGGGTGCGGAAGCGGCACGGCGCAGAGGGCCACGTCGACGGCGACCACGGGCGCGGGCGCGGGAGCGAGGACGTGGCCGGTCAAGACGCTCACGCGTACCCCCGCGCCTGCGCGAGCAGCTGCTCCTGTTCCTGGCGGCGCCGCACTTCCTCGGTCACGAGCCGCCGCAGCCAGATCTGAATTGACAGGACGCCGAGCAGTGCCGCCCCCTTGTACAGCTGGTAGTAGGCGTCGGTGAGCCCGAGGTTGAGGAGCCCGCTGTTCAGGACCGCGACGAAGGCGACCCCGAGGGCCGTGCGCCCCACATTGCCCTCGCCTCCGGCGAGACGCGTGCCGCCGATGACGACGGCGATGATGGCGTCCAGCTCG
>DATLDK010000003.1:0-3370 GCA_035525905.1 Gaiellaceae bacterium
ACGTGGACGCTGCCGGTCGTCTTCATCTGCGAGAACAACCAGTTCGCGCTCTCGGCCGACTGGCGTGCGCAGCGGGCGGTCGAGGATCTCGCCGACCGCGCGGCAGGCTACGGGATGGCCGGCGAGATCGTGGACGGGAACGACGTGCTCGCCGTCGAGGAGGCCGTGGCGCGAGCGCTCGAGCGGGCGCGGGAGGGTGCCGGCCCCACCTTCCTCGAGATGAAGACGTTCCGGCGGATGCAGCACTCGATGCGCGCGAACCTCCCGGACGTCCGCGATCCGGGGCTCGTGGCGGAGTGGGAGGCGAAAGATCCATTGCCGCGACTCGAGGGCCTCCTGCGCGAGCTGGGGGACGTGGACGACGGAAGCCTGTACGCGCTCTGGCGCGAGGTCGAGCACGACGTCGAGCTCGCGATCGAGTTCGCTCTCGCAGACGAGGACGCCAGCGCCGGCGACCTCCTCCCCGCCGTGTTCGCGCCGCAACGCAGCTACCCGGCACCCGCCCCGGAACCGGAGCGGAAGCTGGGCTTCGTGGCCGCGGTGCGAGAGGCGCTCGAGCTGGAGCTCGAGGCTGATCCGGACGTGATCGTGATCGGCGAAGACATCGGCAAGGTCGGTGGGCTCTTCCGGGCGACGGAGGGCCTCTGGGAGCGCTTTGGCGGCGAGCGGATTCGCGACACACCGCTGACCGAGAGCGGATTCGTCGGGTGCGGGATCGGCGCCGCGCTGACGGGGTTGCGGCCGGTCGTGGAGCTGCAGTTCTCCGATTTCGCAGGCGTCGCTTTCGACCAGATCATGAACCAGGCCGCGAAGCTCCGTTTCATGATGGGCGGCACGCCGAGCATTCCACTCGTGATCCGGATGGTGTCGGGCGCCGGGGTACGGCTCGGCGCGCAGCACTCCCAGAGCCTGGAGGCGCTCTTCGCGCACATCCCGGGCCTCCTGGTCGCGATGCCGTCGACCCCCTACGACGCCAAGGGCCTGCTCTCCGCCGCGATCCGCGGCGACAACCCGGTCATCTTCCTCGAGCAGAAGCTGCTCTTCTTCGGCGAGCCGGAACCCGTTCCGGAAGAGCGGTACGGCATCGAGCTCGGCGTCGGGCGGATCGCACGCGAAGGGACGGACGTCACCGTGGTCGCTCTGGGAGCGCTCGTCCCGCACGCGCTCCGCGCAGCGCACCAGCTGGAGGAAGAGGGCATCAGCGTCGAGGTCGTCGATCCGCGCACGCTCGTTCCGCTCGACACGGCCCTGATTGCCGCGTCGGTCGCGAAGACGCACCGCCTCGTCGTGGCGCACGAGGCGGTTCAGTTCTGCGGCTTCGGCTCCGAGATCGCCGCGCACGTCGCCGAGCACTGCTTCTGGGACCTCGACGCTCCGGTCATTCGCGTCGGCGCTCCGTCGCACCCGATTCCGTACCAGAAGGATCTGGAGCTGGCAACGCTGCCGGGTCCGGCCGAGATCGCGGCGGCCGTTCGCTCGCTCGGCGCCGCCTGAGCGCGCTCGACGTCCCGGTCGTCTGCAGCAGCACGGCAACGACGACGACGCCCCCGCCGACGACGGTCATCAGGGCTGGCTTCTCCGAGACGGCGACCCAGGCCCAGAACGGCCCGAGGACGACTTCCAGCAGCGTGATCAGCGCCACCTCCGAGGCCACGATCAGCCTGGCTCCCATCGCGAACAGCACGAGCCCTAGGCCCATCTGGCCGACGCCCATCAGGACGAGGAAGAAGAGGTCGTGCTCCCCGATGCTCGACGGCTGGGCGAAGGGGCCCGCGACGAGTACGAGCAGCAGCTGCGAGAGGCAGATCGCGGGCGTCATCGAGACATCCCGCCGGTGGCGCGTGATGACGATGCCGACGGAGTAGGAGAGCGTCATCACGGCCGAGGCGCCGAAGCCGAAGAGGCCGCCGCTGCCGGGGCCGCCGACCATCAGCCCCATCCCTACCAGTGCGACCAGCATCGCAAGCCCGGCCCTGCGCGTGACCGGCTCGCCGAGGGCGGCCCAGGCCAGGAGCGCCGCGGCGATCGGCGACACGGCCTGCATGAAGAGGACGTTCGCGACCGTGGCGTGGTTCAGAGCGACGATGAAGGAGCCCGAAGCGATCGCGGTGCAGACGGCCACGCCCAGGCCTGCGATCCCCATTGACCGGAACACGCCGAGCGTGCGCCCGCGTTCCCTGAGCGCGACGAACGCAGCCAACGCGAGGAACGCGACGAGCGCGCGTCCCGCGAGCTGCGTCGGGGTGTCGACGGTGAGCTCGCGCTGCAGCCCGCCCGCGGTCGACCAGGCGACCGCCGCAGCGGCGATGTACAGCTGCCCGCGGCGGCGCGAGCTCAGGTCGTGAAGACCTTGCCGGGATTCATGATCCCGTGCGGGTCGAAGACTCGCTTGATCTCCCTCATCAGCGGCACGAGGTCACCGTGCTCGAGCTCCAGCGCCTTGATCTTGCCGAGCCCGATGCCGTGCTCGCCGGAGCAGGTGCCGCCGCGCGCAAGCGCGTCGACGACGAGCCGCTCGACGAGCTCGTCGGCAATCGCCAGCTTGGCCGCGTCGTCGGGATCGAGCTGCATGCTGACGTGGAGATTGCCGTCGCCCGCGTGCCCGATGATGGCCGCGTCGATGCCGAGGCGCTCGACCTCAGCCCGGGCGAACGCGACGGCGCCGGCCAGCTCGGAGACGGGGACACACGTGTCGGTCGCGCGCTCGTGTCGCCCCGGGGAAGCCGCGGCGGCAGCGTACGCAGCGTCGTGCCGCGCCGCCCAGAGCTTGGCGCGAGCGGTCGGGTCGCGCTCGTCGACGACCTCGGTCGCCCCCTCCGCCTCGGCGAGCTCGCGCACGAGGGCGAGGTCGGCTTCGACCGTCGCCTCCGTGCCGGCCGCCTCGACGAACAGGGTCGGTCCCTCGGGGTAGCTGGAGCCGCGGTACGCGTTGATCGCCCTGAGCGTCCAGGCGTCCAGCAGCTCGAGCCGCGTCACCGCCGAACCGGCTGCCACCGCGGCGGCGGCCGTCCGGCAGGCGGCGTCGATCGTCGGAAACGAGATGCGCTGCGCGACGATGTGCTCGGGAATCCCGTACAGGCGGACGCGCACCTCCGTGATCACGCCGAGCGTGCCCTCGGAGCCGACGAGCAGCCCCGTCAGGTCGTAGCCCGCCGAGCTCTTGCGCGCCGGGCTGCCCGTCCGGATGATCGTCCCGTCGGCGAGCACGGCCTCGAGCCCGAGGACGTTTGCGCGCATCTTCCCGTAGCGGATCGTCGTCGTCCCGGCGGCGTTCGTCGCCGCCATGCCGCCGAGCGTCGCGTCCGCGCCGGGATCGACGGGGAAGAAGAGCCCGTACTCGCCGGCCGCGCGCTGGAGCGCGGTCCGGGTC
>DATLDK010000008.1:0-34031 GCA_035525905.1 Gaiellaceae bacterium
CGCGCGCGGCCGCACTGCGGCGGTGGAGCGCGTATGAGGATGCGACTCGACACCTGGATCGCCCTGGCCGCGCCGGTGGTGCTCGTCGTCATCGTGGGGATCGTGTCCTCGTTCGTCTCGCGCGCGAACGAGATCCACTTCCTGAACGCGCTCGTTTCCGTCGCGGTGGTGGTCGCGATCTACGTCTTCGTCGGCAACTCGGGCGTGCTCTCGTTCGGGCAGATCAGCTTCGTCGCGCTCGGCGCCTTCGCCGCCGGGGTGATGACGGTGCCGCTCGAGTCGAAGACGGGGATCCTGCCCGACCTCTTCCCGCTGCTGCGCGACCACACGATCGGCAACGCCGCATCGCTTCTCCTCGCGGCCGCGGTCGGCGGCGTCTTCGCGTTCCTCGTCGGACTGCCGCTGATGCGCCTCTCCGGGCTCGCGGCCGGGATCGCGACGTTCGCCGTGCTCGAGATCACGCACAACCTGCTCCGCGAGTGGACGAAGATCGGGCCGGGCGCGACGACGCTGTCGCTCGTGCCCGAGAGTGGAGCGCTGCAAGCGACCGTCGGCGCTCTCATCGTCGTCGTCGTCGCCTACGTCTACCAGCGCAGCCCGCTCGGGCGGAAGGCCCGGGCGACGAGGGAGGATCCGGCCGCCGCGCAGGCCGTCGGGATCAACGTCCACCGGCAACGGCTCTGGGCGTTCACACTCTCCGGTGCGCTGTGCGGCTTCGCCGGCGGCCTGCTCGTGCACATGCTCGGCTCGATCACGACCGAGCAGGTCTACCTCGAGCTGACCTTCCTGACGCTCGCGATGCTGGTCGTCGGCGGGATCACGAGCCTTTGGGGCGCCGTCGTCGGTGCGCTCGCGGTCAGCGGCCTCGACTCGCTGCTCGGCAACGCCGAGGATGGGATCGGCGTCGGCTTCACGCTCGATCTGCCGGAGGGTTCACGGCTGGTCATACTCGGCGCGCTGATGGCCTTGATGCTGATCCTGCGTCCGTCCGGGCTCACCGGCGGTCGCGAGCTACGGTTGCGTCGGGGGTCGACGTGAGAATCTGCGTCGTCGGCTGCGGGGCGGTGGGCTCGCTGTTCGCGGCGAACCTCGCTTCTCTCGACGACGTCGAGGTGTGGGCGTACGACCTCGCCCAAGCGCACGTCGACGCGATCAACACCGACGGGCTGCGGCTGACGGGGGCGGGGGAGGTGCACGCGACCGGGATCCGCGCGACCGCCGACGCGGCTGCGCTCCCGCCTTGCGAGTTCGGGATCGTGGCGACGAAGGCGATGCACACCGAGGCGGCGATCTCGGCCACCGCGCACGCCTTCGCCGACGGCGCCGTCGCCTCGGTCCAGAACGGCGTCGGCAACGAGGAGGGAATCGCGCCGCACGTCGCCCGTGTCATTCGGGGCACGACCTTCCCCGCCGGCAAGATCGTCGAGCCGGGCGTCGTGCAGTGGGACGTCAAGGGGGACACGACCTTCGGCCCCTTCGAGCCCAGCCCCGCGGGCGCCGACGAGATCGCCCGCCTCGCGGACGCGTGCACCCGCGGGGGCATGCCTACTCAGGCAGTCGCGGACGCGCGCGGAGCTCAGTGGCGCAAGGTGATCTTCAACGCCTCCACCAACCCGATCGGCGCGCTCACAGGCCTGACGCACGGGCGCGTCTGCGAGCGGCCCGGCCTGCGTGCGCTCGTGAGCGGCCTCGTCGCGGAGGGCAAGGCGGTCGCCGCGGCACAGGGGATCGTTCTCGACGCGGACCCCGAGGCGCTGATCGATCATGCCGCGAGGCCCGAGGTCGCGTACGGGCACAAGGCGAGCATGCTGCAGGACGTCGAGGCACGCCGGGCGACGGAGGTCGACTGGCTGAACGGCGGCATCGTCCGGTTCGGCCGCGAGCACGGAGTCGCGACGCCGCTCAATGAGGCCATCCTGGCCCTGATCAAAGGAATGGAGGCTTCTTGGACGCCGAATTGACCCGCCGCTACGCCAACGTCCGCGCTGCGATGGCGGAGGCCGACCTCGACGCTCTGATCGTGTCGGGGAGCGAGTACAGCGGCTTCGAGGGCTCCGTCACCTACCTCTCCGGCTTTCAGATCGTGCACCGGTACGCGTACGTCGTCGTCCCTGCCGAGGGCGAGCCGCAGATCGTCTTCCCGACGGAGGCGCGCTACGTCGGCGAGCACGGGACGGCGCAGCTCGAGCAGGTCTTCCACGACCGTCCCGGCGAGCACATGGCCGCGACCGCGCGAGACCGAGGCTGGCGGCGAATCGGCGTCTACGGGCTCGACTACATCATGACCGTGCGGGACTTTCGCGCTCTCGAAGGCGTGGAGCTCGTTCCGTTCGACGCCGAGTTCGATCTGGCCCGGGCCGTCAAGAGCGACGTCGAGCTGGAGTCCGTGCGCGAGAGCGTCAGGATCAACGAGGACGGCTTCGAGGCGTTCCTCGGCGCGTACGCCCCGGGGAAGACCGCGGCGGACGCGATGGCCGCCGCCGAGCAGCTCTTCATCGAGCGCGGCTGCGGCCGGCTGACCATGAACATGGTTCTGACGGGGCCGGAGTTCGGGATCGCTCGCAAGGAGACGATCCTGGGCGACTTCGTGCTCCCCTCGCTCGAGGTCGCCGGGCCCGGCATGCACTGGGTCGAGGTCTCGCGGGCCATCGGTAAGACGCCGCCGGAGGTGGAACCGATGCTCGAGGCCTACCAGGAATACCACGAGGCAGCCCGGACGGCGATGCGTGACGGCGCCGCCGCGCACGATGTCCATCGCGCCGTCTCGAAGGGCTTCACGGAGCGGGGCTACCACCTCGGCCACGTGACGGGCCACTCGATCGGGATGACGATGATCGAGCATCCGCGCGTCGGCGAGGGCCTCGAGACGATCCTCCGCACCGGGATGGTGCTCTCGATGCACCCGCACGCGATTGCAGCGGACGGGAAGGCCTGCCTGTACATGCAGGACACGTGGCTCGTGGGGGACGGCGGCGGTGAGTCGCTCTCGCGACTGCCGCTGAAGGTCTTCTAGCCCGCTGCGTCGCTAGGACGCGTTGCAGCAGCAGATCTGCTGGCCGAGCTCGCGCCGCTCGAACAGCAGTCCGCAGCGCGCGCACTCGGCCGGGATCACGCGTGCGCGTGCGAGCAACGCCTTGAAGAGCGTCGCCCAGAGAACGGCATACGCTACGACGAGCTGCGCGGTCATACTGGCAATATCGACGGGAGCAGGAAAATCTGATGCCTAGGACGGGTGATCTCCCACGGCGCCTCGCCGTCGCCCGGGGTGACGAGCCGGCCGATCTCGTCGTCACCGGCGGGCGTGTCCTCAGCGTCTTCACACGCGAGTGGCTGGACGTCGACGTCGCGATCTGCGACGGCGTTGTTGCGGGCCTCGGCTCGTACAAGGGCGCTGAGACCCTCGACGCGGACGGCGCCTTCATCGTCCCCGGCTTCATCGATGCCCACATGCACTTGGAGAGCGTCAAGCTGCTCGTCGACGAGTTTGCGCGGCTCGTGTTGCCGCTCGGGACGACCGCGATCGTCGCCGACCCCCACGAGATCGGCAACGTGCTCGGGACCGACGGCATCCATTGGCTGCTCGACGCCTCGAGCGACCTTCAGCTCGAGGTGTTCTTCATGGCGCCGTCGTGCGTCCCCGCGTCGCACTTCGAGTCCCCGCGCCGGCCGCTCGGCCCAGGCGACCTCGACTCGCTGATGCGCCGTCGGCGCGTGATCGGACTGGCGGAGATGATGAACTTCCCAGGCGTCGTCGCCGGTGATCCTGACGAGCTCGCGAAGCTGGCGCTTGACGGCGCCGCACACGTCGACGGGCACGCTCCCCGGTTGCGCGGTCGCGATCTGCAGGCCTACGCCGCCGCCGGGATCTACTCAGACCACGAAGCCCTGACGGTCGAGGAAGGGCGCGAGCGGCTGCGTGCAGGCATGTGGCTGCTGATCCGCGAGGCGTCGATGGCCCGCAACCTCGAGGCGCTGCTGCCGCTCGTGCACGAGTTCGGCCCCGGGCGCATGGCCTTTTGCACCGATGACCGCGATCCCGAGCACATCGCCGACGAGGGCCACATCAACGCCATGGTGCGCGCCGCAGTCGCCCAAGGAATCACCCCCGAGAACGCATTGCTGCTGGCGTCGCTACATCCTGCGCAGTGGCATGGCCTCAGCCATCTCGGCGCGATCGCGCCCGGCTACCAGGCCGACCTGCTCTTCCTGCCCGACCTCGAGTCGTTCGTGCCCGAGATCGTGCTCAAGCGCGGCCGTCCTCTGCAGCCTGTGGTCACGCCGGTTGCGCCGGACTGGGTGCGGCAAAGCGTGCGAATCAAGCCCGTGTCCGCCGCGGACTTCGAGATCGCGTGGCACGGCGGTCCCGCGCGGGTGATCGGGCTGGTCGAGGATCAGATCGTCACGGACTCGCTCGTCGAGGAGCCGCGTAGCCAGAACGGTCGCGCGGTCGCCGACACCGAGCGCGGCCACACGAAGATCGCGGTTGTCGAGCGCCACCTTGGTACGGGCCGGATCGGGCTCGGCCTCCTCTCGGGCTCGGGGCTGCAGCGTGGCGGTCTCGCCTCGACAGTCGCGCACGACGCGCACAACATCGTCGTCGTCGGGATGAGCGATGAGGACATGGCCGCGGCGGTGACCCGGCTCGCCGAGATCGGCGGCGGGATCGTCGCGATCGAGGGTGGCGCGGTGCTCGCCGAGTGCCCGCTCCCGATCGCGGGGCTGCTCTCCGACGCACCGCTCGACGTCGTGATCGAGCAGAGCCGCGCCTGCAACGAGGCCGCCGCATCGCTCGGCTGGTTGGGTGCGACGCCCTTCCTCACCCTCGCGTTCCTCGCCCTGTCCGTGATCCCGAGCCTGAAGATCACCGACCACGGCCTCGTCGACGTCGACCGCTTCGAGCTCGTCCCGCTATCCGTCGACGTGGTGGTGCCCGCTTCGCCCGGCGTCTAACGAACCGTGATCTGCTGCACCATCTTCGCGGGGTGCAGCGAGCAGAAGAGGCGATAGGTGCCGGGCCTGGTGAAGCGGTGCCTGAAGACGCCTGTCAGCGACCAGGGCGCGGAGAAGCCTTCCGGGCCGCCGATCACGGTGACGTCGTGCTGGAACTGGCCCAGGAAGCGCCACGTAAACGTCGTGCCGCGCTTGAGCGAGATGCGTTCGCTCCCGTAGCGGAAGTCTCCGACGATGGTCGACTTCGCCGTCGATACCGGGCCTTTCGGCGCTCGCGGGAGCGGCATGGAGAAGGGCGGCGGCGCGCCCGGCCGCCCGAGATCGACGTCCAGAGGCGGCGTCGGGCTGCATCCCTTCGGCGCACCAGGCGCGAGGAAGACGAGCATGATCCCCATCACCCGCGTGTGCGGCGCCTGGTTCTCGTACACCGCTGCGAGGCGGAGCTTCTGCCCCGCCGCGACGGGGATGCCTTGGAGCGAGCGGAACGAGGACATCTTCGTCGGCCCCGGCTCGTGCAGGAGCGGCTTCGGCTTGGGGCCGCCCCAGGTGGGACGCGAGGTGAAGGGCACAGTGCCGCAGGTCGCGTTACGCAGCTCGAGCCGCAGTCCGCCGCCGTGGAGGTGACCGCCGCCCGCGATCAGCCGGCCGCTCTCGGGCATGGTGAAGTCGGCCGTCTTCGTGAACGTCGAGAAGCGCTTGCCGCCGCCGGGGACGTCGAACACGGGGTCGATGCCGCCGGTGCAGTTCCGGACGTCGAGCCACAACGGCTTCACCGGCGTCAGCTTCTCGCCGGTGACATAGCGCACGGTGTAGCGAATGAATCCCTTCAGCTGCCGGTGCTTGTGGTTCATCAGCATGTAGAGGAGCCCCCACCGGTCGGTCCCCTTGTTCGCGTAGCCGTAGCCCCGAGGAAGCGACAGTCCGAGCCGTTCCTCTCCCTCCGCGAAGAAACGCTCGGTGGCCCCGCCGCACGTGTAGTCCGGAACGCCGATCTTGGCGACGACGATGTGATGCAGCATCACCTTGTCCCGGCCCTGGACCTTGCCCGCCGCGTCCACCACCTCGGCCTCCATGCCGACGACGTAGCCGTCGACCTGCGGGGACTCGGCGTACATGGGCTGCTGCGTGACCCCGTACGCGGGCACCGAGATCGCTGGCGTCGTGAATGTGAGCGTCCGCTCCTTCGCTTGCGCCAGCCCAGGGAGGACGAGCGCGGCGGCGGAGGACACGATGCAGATGCGTGCGAGCCTGGTCACGGGATGACTGTAGCTCAGCGTTTTCCAGGGGTACACTGAAATCGTGAGCTGGCCCTGGATCGTCCTGCTCGCCCTGGCACTCGCCGTCGTCGTCGGCGCCGAATGGCCGCGTGTGGGCAAGCTCCTCGGCGCCGATGCGCGCCGCCAGCGCGAACGGAGCAGGCGGAAGGCGAATCTGAAGCTGATCCGCTCCGAGGAGGAGGAATTCGCGGCGAGCGTCGAGCGCGACCTGGCGGGGCTGCCGACGATCGAGGAGAAGGACCGGCGGGGCTAGCCCTCGGGGTACGGCTCCGTCGTGCCGGTGTTGGTGGTGCCCGGTTGCGTGGTCGGCGGCGCCACGACGGGCGCCTTCGCGGACTTGGTGATCTGACCGCGGATCTCGCCGCCGGGATTCCGCGCGGTGTGGACGTTCACATAGGTTCCCCCGCCGATCAGCGCCTTGAGCGTCCGCGCATCCACCCTGGCCGAGCCGGCGGCGCCGGACCGGCACGGGCCGCAGAGCGAGACCCGCACAGGGCCCGCTTTGCCCCGGGTGCCGACGTGGATGTGGGACGCGGTCGCCTTGCCCGTCAAGTCGCGGAACGTCAGCCGCCAGGAGAGCGTCCCGCCCGCGCCGCTACGGACGAGCGCGGCGGTGAACGTGCCGACGGCGGCCGCCCGAGTTCCCGTAGGCCGCGGCGCTTCCTGCGCGCCGCTCAGCCGTGCGGTCAGCCCTGTCGTTGTCGCCCTGTCCGCGCTCGCGCCGGCGAGGCCGAGCCCGGTCCAGACCCCCGCCGCCAGCACCGCGGGAAGAGCCACTGCACCGAGGACCGATCGCCGACTGCTCACCACGCCTGTTCCTACGCGCGTGAGCGGGTTGCGGATTGCCGACTAGGTGACGACGAAAGGAGTCGTCAGGATGCGTGTGTTCGGCAGGATCGGCCCGACGTTCTCCATGTTGCGACTCTCCTGGTAGTCCGAAATCTGGAGCCGGAGCACGTGCGAGCCCTTCGTCAGGGATCCCGTCGGGATGCGAACCCTTCCGCCGGCGAACCTGGCGGGATGCTCGGCGCCGTCCACCGTGGCGACGACCGACGCCGGATCGATCCCCGAACCCCCGTCCGAGCTCGCCACGATCAGCTGCGTTCCGTGCCTCACCCGCTTCGCGCGGAGCACTGCCGATGGCGGCTTCGTGTCGTTGACCCAGAAGCGGAAGGAGAACTTTCCTGCTCGCGCCGCCGACGGGCTGTCGAAGACGACGTCGTAACCACCGGCAGCGGGAAGGATGGCACCGGAGGCGAGCACGGGATCACCGAACGTGCGCAGGTAAGGGTTGAGGTTGAGCGGCAGCGCGGGATAACCGGTCAGTCGCCGCTCGTCGCCTGCATGGACGATGCGGGGCTCGACGCGCACGCCGGTCGCGCGGCTCGTGATGACCACGCCGAAGTTGGCGGCTGCGCGTGCCAGGGTCACCCGGAAGACCCGCTCTGGTCCCGGCAGCTCGGCTGAGAAGCCGAGCCCGACGGGGCGCTCGGGATAGCTGTAGCGCGCAACGCGGCTGCTGCCCCCCTTCGTCGTGGCCGAGTGGATCCCGGCGCGCCGCAGCACCGTCCTGGCGGCCTGCCCGAGCGCCGGGGCGCCGGTGCGGAACCAGTACGAGATGCGGCGGCGCTCGGAGCCACGGGTCAGGACGATGTGTCCGGTGAGCTCCGCGTCCACGGGGTTCGTCGTCGTGACCGACACCGGCAGTGAGCCGGGCACCGTGACGATCGGCGGAACCGCGATCGTCACCCCGGCAGCCGCTGTCTGCCGCTCGACCGTGACGGCCCAGTCGCCGGCCCCGCCGCCCGCGTCCGTCAACGCGGCCGATTGCGTCAGTCGAGCGTCCGCACCCACCAGCCCGAAGGAGAGCGCGACGGGCGCCGCGAAGACGAGCGGGTTGTCCGCGCGTGGCAAGTTGATGACGCCGCCGCCTCCGCGCACCGTGGACAACTCCTCCGTCTTCAGGTCGTCGGCGAAAGCTTCGTCGCCGGTGAGCGCGAGAGCCGATTTCACCTGCGCGGGTGTCCAGGTGGGATGACGCTGCAGCAGCAGTGCGACCCCGCCGGCGACGTGCGGCGACGCCATGCTCGTTCCGGACAGCGTCGCGTACCTCGCGCCGGGAGCTGCGGAGAGAATCGAAACGCCGGGGGCACTCACTTCGGGCTTCAGGCGCAGGGAGAGCGGAGTCGGCCCGCTCGAGGAGAACGACGCGACGACGTCGTCCGCACCGCCCCGGGTCGTCGTCACGGCTCCGACCGTGATCGCGTCCGGGGCGGAGCCAGGAGAGCTGACCGAGCCGCGGCCGAAGTCGTCGAAGTCGTTTCCGGCCGCGACGACCGGGACGACGCCCGCGCGCGCCGCCGCAGCGAGAGCCTGGACGACGATGTCGCGCGATGGCTCGATCTCCGGCTCGCCCAGAGACATGTTGATCACGTCCATCCCGTCCGCGACCGCGGCCTCGATCGCCGCCGCCAGCTCCGGCGAGTTGCCGTCGAGACCCACGTCCGCATCTGTCGGGATCGTCAGCGCCTTGTAGTTCCCCAGATAGGCGCGCGGCGCCACGCCCGAGATCCGAACCCCCTCTGCGAGCGTGTTGGCGTTCCCGGCCGCGATCCCGGCGACGTGCGTTCCGTGCGACGAGAGCTCGGGATCGAACGGCCGACTGGCGTTCCGCCAGGTGGGGCGGGGCGGTGGGAACGCGCGCGCGACGATCACCTTTGCACTCGTGTACGCGGCCTGGCCCTTGGGGAAGCCCGCCGGCATCGTGTAGCCCGCCGGCGAGAAGAATGGATGAGTCTGGTCGACTCCCTCGTCGATGATCGCGATCTTCATTCCCTGCCCTGCGTTCGTGAGCCCCGGCCCCCAGAGCGTCGGCGCCCCGATCTGCTGCGGGCTGCGGTCGAGCTCGGTGCGGTAGCGGACGCTGGGATAGACCTTGGCCACGCCCGGGAGGGATGTGAGTCGCGCGAGCTGCGACCGCCGGACGACCACTGCCATCCCGTTCGCCACGAGCCGGTAGCGCCAGCGGATCCGGGCGTCCGGCAGCGCGCTCTCGATCCGCTGCGCGAGCGCGTCCTGGGAGGAGATCATCGTGCGGGCCTGAAGCTGCCGGCCCGCTGCCCAGCGCGTCGTCCCGAGCGGCTTTTGCGAGAGCGCGACGACGATCTCCACGAGCTCGCCCCGGGGGGCCTGCCCCTCGGCGCGAGCCGATCCGGTCGCGAGCACGACGAGGCAGAGCAGGCTGAACACGAGACCCCGGCGCACCTGCGTCATCGTAGGCGAGACGTCTTAAGACCGTGTTACGGCCGGATACACTGTCGCTCCGCGCGGATGTGGCGGAATTGGTAGACGCGCACGGTTCAGGTCCGTGTGCCCTTCGGGGCGTGGAGGTTCAAGTCCTCTCATCCGCATCGCATGGCTCGGGATAGGCTCGCCGGGGTGCTGGATCCCCGGATTCCTGTCCCCGAGCGCGGGCGCACGTTCGCGGGGCGCCGACGCGTGCGGCTCGCCGACGTCGACCCCGGCGGTCGGGTCCGGCTTGATGCGGTCGCACGCTGGCTGCAGGACGTCGCCATCGATGACGTGCAGGAGACCGGCTGGGGAACGCCGTCGCACCTCTGGTTCGTGCGGCGGATGCGAATCGAGTTGCTCCACCCGTTTCTGCGGGATCAGGAGGTGGAGCTCACGACCTGGTGCAGCGGCCTCGCCGCAATCGCGGCCGGGCGGCGCTGGTCGCTCAGAGGCGATGAAGGCGGGCGCGCTGAGGTCGACAGTGTGTGGATCCACCTGGGGCCCGACCAGCGGCCGGCCAGGATCGAGGGCTTCGGAATCTACGCCGACGCGACGGGCGGCCGGCGAGTGTCGACGAAGCTCGAGCTCCCGGACCCTCCACAGGATGCGTCGCCCGTTTCCTGGTCTCTGCGGGCCACAGACATCGACCTGCACGGGCACCTGAACAATGCGATCTACTGGCAGGGCGTCGAGCACGCACTTGCCTCGGGCCATCTCGACCCGGTCCGGCCGCTCACGGCGGAGCTCGACTACCGCGAGCCGATCGATGCCGGCGACGACGTCGAGCTCGTCGCCGCTGCGGCTGGGCGGCGCTTGCTCGTGGGCTTTCGTGCGCCCGACGGGATCAGGGCTGTGGCGCGGGTGGAAGGTCGATAGCGTCGCCCCAGCCGGAGTCGCGCGCCGCCTTGTAGACCGCGCCCCGCTTGCGGCTGACAGTGCGCTGGTGGATCCCATCCAGCTCGGACGTGACGAGATGGACGTGGCCGGAGCGCACCTGCGGCTGGCGGATGATCCGAGCGCCGGCCTTGGCCACCGGAACACGGCTGAGCACCGCGTAGGAGTATTTCTCGTCCTCGTAGCCCAGCTCGACTCCTTTCGCCCGCCGGTGCAGCTTCGAGCGTGGCAACCGGGTCGCGAAGTGGCACCAGTCGTCGCTCGGGAGCGGGCAGGGCAGGTCGTGCGGGCACGGAGCGACGGTCGAGCCTCCCGCCGCGATGACGGCCGTGCGCGCCTCGAGGACACGACGGTGGCCCGCGGGCGTCCCCGGCTCGACGAACGCGATCGTGTCCGCTGCGTGCTTCCAGAGCATTTCCGCGACTCCGGCGCTGTCAGCGAGCTCGCCGAGCACGTAGGACACGACGACGAGCTCGGCCGAGCCTGTGGCCGAGGAAACGTCGCCCGCCACCCAGCGCGCGTCGGGCAGCAGCTCCCGGCCCACCGCGACCATCTCGGGCTCGATCTCGACGAGGGTCAGCTCGTCGAGCGTCGGCCAGGCCTCGCGGGCGGCCCAGGCGGCCGTGCCCGGCCCGGCGCCTACGTCCAGCAGCGAGCGGGGCCGCCAGTCGGGGCGCCGCAGCGCAACCTGCCGGAAGACGGCCGCGGCCGCCGCGTACGTCGCCGGCGCGCGGTAGGCGAGGTAGGCCGTGACCGCGGCACGCGTGCCGGCGGCACGCGCACGGTCGTCTCCCCGGTAGGCAGCGGAGAGCCGCTCGACGTCGGCGGGGACCGCACCGCCTGCGCGCGCGACGACCTGCTCGATCGCCTCCGCGAGCTGCTGGGGAAGCACGCGCTAGGAGGCCAGTGCGGCGAGCACGTCGTCCGCGTGCGTGTCCGGCTTCACGTTCCGGAGCTCCTTGGCGACGTTGCCGTCGGCGTCGATCACGAAGGTCGAGCGCTCAACGCCCATGTACGTCTTGCCCGCATAGGCCTTCTCCTTCCAGACTCCGTACCTCTCGGCCGTCGCGTGCTCGGTGTCGGCGAGGAGCGCGAACGGGAGATCGAACTTCTCCCTGAATTTCGTGTGCGAGCGCTCGTCGTCCGGGCTGACGCCGAGTACCACGGCGCCGGCCCGCTGGAACTCCCCCCACGCGTCCCGGATCCCACACGCCTGGGTCGTACAGCCGGGCGTGTCGTCCTTTGGGTAGAAGTAGAGGACGACCGGCCGCCCGCGCAGATCGGAGAGCCTGACGGTCTCGCCCGCATCGCTCGTGAGCTCGAACTCCGGCGCGGGCTTCCCTTCTTCGACCACCTGATCTCCTCCCGTTAGATTCAGCTGCGATGCTAACCGTCCACAACATCCTGGCTGTGCTCGTGGTGGGGGTGCCGACGCTCGCGGCGCTCGTCGGCGGCTTCGTCTACTGGCGTCGGCGCGACGTCGGCCGGCTCGTCGCGAACCTGCTCGCTCTGGCGCAGACGCTGCTCGTCGGCCAAGTTGCGGTGGGCCTGCTCCTGCTCTCGGACGACCGCAGGGCGGGAGAGGAGCTCCACTACGTCTACGGCTCACTCGCGCTCGGCGCCGTCCTGGCGCCTTGGATGTACGCCCCCGCCGAGGGCCCGCGGCGCCTGCTCTGGTTCGCAGGCACGTCGCTGCTCGCGGCCGCGCTCGCTGTGCGAGCATTCATGACCGGCTCATGAAGCGCTTCTTCACCGACATGAACGCGACGGTGCGCGGTTTCCTGATCATCGCGCTGATCGCGCTGATCGTCGTCGTGCTCTCGCTCGAGCCCGTGCTCGCGACCGTCGGCGGCTTGCTCAGGATCGCGTTCTTCCTCGCGATCGCGTTCTTTCTCTTCCTGCTCTGGCGCGAGAAGCGCGGCGATATCGAGTCGTGGCAGGACCGGAGCCGAAACGTCTTCTACGCCGCAGTGGTGCTGGCCGTCGTGGACATCGGAGCGCTGATCGGGCTCGGTGCCTCAGGACCCGACGCACTCGCCTTCTTCCTCGTCCTCGCGGGCTGCGGTTACGCGGGCTTTCGCGTCTGGCGCACCGAGCACACCTACAGCTGAGCCTCGAGCGCGGCCCGGAGCTCGTCGAGCTTGTACAGCACCGGCCCGCCTGCGGCCGCGACCGGCTGAGGGTCTTCGTCCCATGCTGCCTGCGGATCGAAGACGTAGTAGACGTCGTAAACGAACCCGGCGTATCCCATCCCGGCGACATCCGAGTCGGCGAAGTAGGTTCCCGTGACCGCCTCGCCGTCCCAGTACTGCGTCACCCGTCGGTCGTCGAGGATCGACGCGTCGATCTCGTCGCGGGCGTCCGTCGAACGCTGGTTCAGCCAGACCGCGTAGACGCGAAGATCCGGTGAGTCGATCGTCTCCAGGATCTTCGACCGCACCTCACGGGCGCCGGCGAGACACGTGCTTCAGGTGGGTGAGAAGAGGACGATCACGCGTGTCTTGCCCGCGTCGGCCTCGAAGTCGGAACGGAGCTGGAGGACGTTCGCAAGCTCATGGACGCTCTCGCCCTGGCCGGCGGCAGGCGATGCAGCTTCCTCGCCGCCACCGCAGCCCGAGAGCGCGAGCAGCGCCAGGAGCAGGACTGCGCGACGCATCACGCCCGAACCTGGGCGGAAGCGCCGTCGAGCGCGTCGAGCGCCGCCCGGATCGACATGGACTCGCCGACGAAGATCGGGGTGTCACGCTCCGTGTAGGCCGACGCCTCGCTCTCGCGCAGCGTCTGCATCAGGTGCATGAAGTCGGAGGGCTCGTCGCACTCGAACGCCGTCATGAACTCCTGGTCGTCGATCCCGAACGAGTACGTGGTGTGGTTGTGGATCGTCTCGAACTCACGACCGATGCGGATGTGCTCGTCCATGGCACGCTTGCGATCCTCGAGCGGCAGCGCGTACCACGGCCTCACCTTGACGAACGGATAGACAACGAGGTAGGGCGAGCCCTTGGGCATGATCTTGCGTGGCCGCCGCGCCTCTGTATACGGGGACGCCTTCGTCGTCGCGAGGTAGGAGTACGGCGTCTCGAGCCAGCCGGCGAGCGGAGTCGCGTTGAGCGCCGCGCCCAGCTCCCCGAGATCGGCGTAGCGCTCGGTGATCTTCCAGAGGAAGAAGTCGCAGTCCGGCCGAACCCCGGCGGTGGAGTACACGCGCAGGTGCTCGAAGCGGTCGCTCCAGCTCTCGACGGCCTCGGCGAAGGCGTCCTTCATCGCCGAGCGCTCCTCCACGGGCAGCCGGCGCCACGCCGGGTCGACCCGGTGGAAGGCATAGGCGACGTACTGTCCCTGGGGCGGTGCGCTCACGCGACGTATCGTACGCGCCGTGCGAGGAGCTGCCCTTCTGTTTGCCGCGGCTGCGCTGGCCGGCTGCGGGGGCGGCGACGACGAGCCCGGACCGCCCGGCGTCTTCGTGACCGGATTGATTCGCGACCTCGGCAGCGGCAAGACGGCGAAGGCGTGGGAGTCGCTCCACCCACTCCACCAGAAACGTGTCTCCCGCGCGCGCTACGTCGAGTGCGAGCGCCACGACGGCTTCGGCGGCACGGTGACCAAGGTCGACGTGCTCGACGTCAAGGAGGAGCCGGCCACGATCCCGGGCCAGTTCGGCCGTCAGCCCTCGACCGCTGTCACGGTCGGCGTCACCCTCGCCACGGCCGACTCGAAGGAGCCGGAACGGTTCACGCTCACCGCGCACATCTTCGACACCGACGGGAGGTGGTCGTGGGTGATCGGCCCGGTCGACTATGCCGCGTACATGACTGGCAACTGCCCGGCGCAGGCTTCGACCTAGCTGGAGCACCGAGCGCGGTCGATCGCCTTCCGGACGGCCTTCAGGCTTGCCTTCGGGGTTCCGTCGGCGTAGTAGACCCCGGACTGGAAGCCAGTCAGCGCCGGCTCGTCCTGGGAGTGGAACAGCAGGAGGCCCCGGACGCCGTCCTGGCAGGCGGCGAGCTCGATCGCGCGGCGGTAGTAGCCGGCCTGCACGGTCTCGTCCACGGGGTCGCCGGGCTCCGTGCCCGTGTAGAGGGACCCCTTCGCCTGCGGAATCCGCGTTTCCACGCCCAGCTCGCTGTAGAGGACCGGGATGCCCGGCCCGAACGCCTCGTCCAGCAACGGCCGCAGCTTCTCCTCGTAGTCCGCCATCAGGATCGACGTCGACTTCGGATCGGTCGGCCGATCAGGTGCGACACTCGAGGTCGCCGGATAGGGATGGAAGGCGAAGCCGTCCAGCGGCGGCGACGTGCGGCCGCTCGCCCGGAATGCCTTACCGAGGTCACGGATGAAGGTCGTCGGCGAGTGCGTGTCTCTTCCCGTGCCCGGCCGGTCGATGCCGCGCGGCGCCAGCGCTCCGCCCCAGACCTGCACCGCCGGTTCCGCCTTCTTGACGGCGTCGTACACCGTCATCAGCAGGGCGAGGTAGGCGGGGGCGGCGACGTCTCCCCCTTCGGCATCGAACTGCGGCAGCCAGAAGCGGTTGAGGTTGGGCTCGTTGCCGACGATGACGTCGTGGATCTCGGGCGTGTCGCGCAGGATCGCGGTCAGATACGCGGCGAAGTCGGCCCGCGCCTCGGCCGTCAGCGGGGTCGTTGCAGAGCCGGGTTGGTAGACGCCGAGGAAGATCCGCGTCTCTCCGGCCCCCTCGACGACGCCGCGGAGCGCGGCGATCTCGCCTGGCTCGGGTGCCGACGAGCCGGGTTGCCAGAAGCTCGTGATCCCGACCGCACCGAAGCCCGCCTCCTGAAGCCGCCCGAGTGCAGGCCCCGGGTGCCGGACGGCGTCGTCCACGGCACCGACGAGGAACGTGGGGGGATCGCCGTCGTTGCCGCCGCAGCCGGCGAGGATCAGCGCCCCGAGGGCGAGCGCACCGCAAAATCCGCGCTTGCCCGCACGACGACCACTCCGGGCCGCGTGGCGTGCACGAAGGTGACGGAGAGCTTGTAGCGGCCCGGCGCGACCCGCGCGCCGAGCTGGAAGGACTGCCGGCTGCCGGGCGCCGCGCGTCCGTTTCGCCACGCCGTGATCGATCCGGCCGGGAGCCGCACGAGGCGTGCGCGATAGACGCAGTCGCGGTCGCACCGGAGCGAGATGGTACGGGTGCGGGGAGCGAACGCGACGACGGGCCTGATCGCGACCGCGCACTTCCCCAGCATGCCGCCGGCGATCGCGTCCATCGTGTCGCGCACGACACCGAGCGACGACTTCGGCGTTCGGTCCGGGTAGTAGAGACCCGACTGCCAGCCGGCGAGGCCGGGCTCGTCGATGGCGTGGAAGAGGAGGATGCCGGCCACGTTCGACTGGCAGTAGGCGAGTCTCAGGGCCTGGGCATAGGCAGCGGCCTGCGCCACTTCCGCGACGGGTTTCGTGGTCGGCGGCTCCGTTCCGACGTAGTTGGCCCGCTGCTCCTGCGGCACGATCGACTCGATCCCGTACTCGTCATAAAGGATCGGCATGCCGGAGCCCATCTGCGCGGTGCCGTCGAACGCCTTGCCCAGGAGGCGGACGAGCTTCGTTTGGTCGACCAGCGCGATGTGGTCCGGGTCGGTGGGCGGCAGGTCGACCGCTGTGCTCGAGTTGATCCCGTAGGGGTGGAAGGCGAACCCGTCCATGATGGGCTTCGTCCTGCCGCTGTCCGCATAGGCCGTGCCCCATTCCCCAAGAAAGCGCGTGGGCGAGATCGTGTCGCGGCCGGTCCCGGGCTTGTCGACGCCGCGGGGGGCCAGCGCGCCACCCCACACCTTCGTCTCGGGCGCGACCGCCTTGACCGCGTCGTAGGTGGCTGCGAGCAATGTGTTGTACGCCGGTGCGGAGGCTCCGGTTCCGTCCTCGTTGAACTGCGGGAGCCAGAAGCGGTTGAGGTTGGGCTCGTTGCCGACGATCACGTCCCTGAACTCGGGGTTCGCCTTCGCGATCGCGGCGACGTAGTCCGCGAAATCCGTCTGCGCCTGCGCCGTCAGCGGCGTCGTCCGGGATCCGGCGTGGTAGACCGAGACGTAGATCCGGACGCCGTGCAGAGCCGCGGCAGCGGCCACGTTCGCGAGCACGGAGGCCTCGTGCTCGGTCGGTGCGCTGAGGCCAGGCTCCCACGTGCTCGTGATCCGCGCAGCGCGAAAGCCGGCCAGACGAAGCAGGCCCATGCTGGCCTCCGCGTCGACGAGCGTGGGCGCCCGAACGGCGTCTTCGGCCGCACCGAGCGAGATCGACGAGCCGCCCGCGAAGGCCGCGGGCGCCAGTGTCAACGCTGCCAGGAGTGCCGCGAGAACCCTGATCATCGGTGGCTAAGGTAGCCGCGATGCCGGACCTCGAGGACAAGCTGAAGCGTCTGCCGGCCAAGCCGGGCGTCTACCTCTTCCGCGATGGGCGCGGGGACGTCCTCTACGTCGGCAAGGCGAAGTCGCTGCGGCCGCGCGTGCGTTCGTACTTCCAGGCGGGCCGCGGCGACAACCGCGCCTCGATCCCGCGGCTCGTCCCGCGCATCGCCGACCTGGAGGTGATCGTCACGGGCAGCGAGGTCGAGGCGCTGCATCTGGAGCAGAACCTCGTGAAGCGCTACCGCCCCCCGTTCAACGTGCGCCTGCGCGACGACAAGTCGTTCCCCTACATCGCCGTCACCGTCGAGGACGACTACCCGCGCGTGATGTTCACGCGCGAACGGCATCGTCGCGGCGTCCTCTACTTCGGCCCGTACGCAAACGCGAAGAAGGTGCGCGAGACCCTCGACGTGCTCAACCGCGTCTTCCAGTTCCGGCCCTGCGAAGGTCCTAAGCCGGGGCGCCACTCGGGCATCCCTTGCCTCGACTTCCACATCGAGCGCTGCCATGCACCCTGCGTCGCCTACATCTCGAAGGCGGCCTACGGGGACATCGTCGAGGGCGTGATCAACTTTCTCTCCGGAGACACGAAGACGATCGTGCGCGAGCTGCAGCGGCAGATGCGCGCGGCTGCCGCCGACGAGCGCTTCGAGGATGCCGCGCGCTACCGCAACCGGCTCTTCGCGATCGAGAACCTCGCCGAGCGGCAGGGGGCGGATCGGCGCGAGACCGGCTCGATCGACGTGATCGGCATCGCCGCCGCTGCCGACCGCGCCGCGGTGCAGGTCTTTCCGCTCCGCGGCGGCAAGATGATCGACCGTCACGCCTTCCATCTCGAGAACGCCGAGGGTCAGGACGCGACGACGGTCCTGGAGGCGTTCTGTCTCGAGTACTACGGCAACGCACCCTCGATCCCGCCGCAGATCATCGTCCCGCCGGAGGCGATCGGGCTCGGCGCGCTCGAGGAGTTCCTCACCGAGCTGCGAGGCTCGCGTGTCGAGGTGCGAGCACCTGCGCGCGGCGAGAAGCGGCGGTTGGCGGACATGGCGGCGCAGAATGCGCGGCTGGCACTGGACTCCGAGGCGGTCGTGTCCGAGCAGAAGCGGATCCGGCGCGTCGCCGCGCTCGAGGAGCTGCGGGAAGCGCTCAACCTGGAGAGCCTGCCGCTGCGGATCGAGTGCTACGACATCTCGAACATCCAGGGCCAGGAGATCGTCGGCTCGATGGTCGTCTTCCAGGACGGCATCCCCAAGAAGGCCCACTACCGCAAGTTCGCGGTTCGGGGGCTCGACGCCCAGGACGATTTCGCGTCGATGGCGGAGGTGGTCTCACGCAGGTTCGCGCGCCTGCGCACCGGCGTCGAAGCTCAGTACGACGAGGGCTTTGCGACGGCGCCGAACCTCGTCGTCATCGACGGCGGCAAGGGCCAGCTGTCGGCAGCGCTCGCTGCGATGCAGGCCTACGAGCTCCCGCGGGTCGCGGTGATCTCGCTGGCGAAGCGGGTGGAGGAGGTGTTCGTGCCGGGAAGGTCGGACCCGATCGTGCTCGATCCGCACGGGGCGGGCTTGCAATTGCTCCAGCGTATTAGGGATGAAGCTCACCGCTTCGCGCTCACGTTTCACCGCCAGCGACGCTCCGCCAGGGCCCGCGAATCCCTCTTCGACACCCTCGAAGGCGTCGGACCGGCGCGACGCCGTGCGCTCCTGCGCCACTTCGGCTCCACCGAGGGCGTGCTCGCGGCCAGTCAGGAGCAGCTCGAGGGCGTCCCGGGCGTGCCGGCGAAGACGGCGCGCGCGATCTACGCGCAGCTGCACAAGACCGGCGCCGGTTAGGACTCCGGGGCGGCGCGCTTCCGGGCGATCGACCGCCAGTCCGTGTGGCCGAGGGTGAGGAAGAGGGCGCTGAAGCCGAGCGCGATGTTCGTCACGATCAGCGTCAGCTTCATGCCGACGCTGAAGGCGAGCAGCGCCGACCGGGCGAGCCCCGTGCCGGAGAAGACGTAGACGATGAACGCCTGCTCGGTGCCGATGCCGCCGGGGGAGACGGGAACCAGGGTGGCGAGGCTCTGCGTGACTTGCACGAGGAGGACGTTTCGCACGGACTGGTCGACGCCGAATGCGCCCAGGAAGAACCAGATCGCCGTGAATCGCAGCACCCAGTCGCCTGCCTGCCAGACCGCCACGTGTCGCAGGTAGTCCGTCCGGTCGCGCAGGACCGCGAGCCCGAGGCCGACGCGGTGCTTGAACTCATCGATGTGGACGCGGGCCCACATGAATCCGATCACGCCGAAGATCGCGAGCGCGAGGAACAGGACCGCCGTGAACTCCGGATTGCTGGCGAAGAAGCCGAAGTCGAACCCGGGCAAGCTGCCCAGCACGCCAACGCCTGGGAGGACGCCGAGCGTCAGCGCGTAGGCGAAGATCAGCAGCGCCATCGCGCTGTCGAAGATGGAGAGCACGAGCAGCGTCGCGGTCAGAGTCGTGTAGGTGCTGCTGGGCACGGCGCGGTGCGCGAGAAAGAGCCGGACGGCGTCGCCGGCGCGCGCGGGGATGATCGCGTTGACGCCGACCCCGGAAAGGTAGGCGGCGTAGATCGACCGCCAGCGAACCGGCTCGTCGGGGTACGAGGCCGCGATCGTGTTCCGCCACGCCCGGCTCGTGCACATGGTCTTGACCACGTGGCACAGGATGGCGAGCCCGAGCGCCGAGAACTTGACGTCGGCGAGTTGTTCGAAGAACACCCGGATCGCGTGCAGAACCTCGCCCACGCGATCACGCTAACGCGCTACGGACGGTCGGCCCCGTCGGAGCCCATGAACGGGTAGCGGTAGTCGGTCGCCGGGACGAACGTCTCCTTCACCGTCCGCGGGCTCACCCAGCGGATCAGGTTCCACATCGAGCCGGCCTTGTCGTTCGTCCCCGACGCCCGCGCTCCGCCGAAGGGCTGCTGGCCGACGACCGCGCCGGTCGGCTTGTCGTTGACGTAGAAGTTTCCGGCCGAGTAGCGGAGCGCTGCGTGCGCCTCCTCGACGGCATACCGGTCGTCGGCGAAGACGGCCCCGGTGAGAGCGTACTTGGCGCCTTCGTCGACGAGATCGAGCGTCTCGGCCCACCGCTTGTCGTCGTACACGAACGTCGTCACCACGGGACCGAAGAGCTCCTCCTGCATCGTCCGGTATCCCGGATCCTCCGTCCGGATCACCGTCGGCTCGACGAAGTAGCCCTCGGCGTCGTCGTAGCCGCCGCCGGCCACGATTTCCGCCTTCGAGGACGCACGTGCCTCGTCGATGGCTTCCTTCTGCGTCTTGAACGAGCTGCTGTCGATGACGGCGCCCATGAAGTTGGAGAAGTCGGCGACGTCGCCCATCTTCAGCTCCGCCACCTGGCTCTCGAGCCGCTCCCGGAGCTCGGGCCACATGCTCTTCGGCGCGTACACCCGCGACGCAGCGGAGCACTTCTGGCCCTGATACTCGAACGAGCCGCGGACGATTGCGGTCGCGACCTCGTCGACGTCCGCGCTCGAGTGCGCGATGATGAAGTCCTTGCCGCCGGTCTCGCCGACGATGCGCGGATAGTTCCGGTAGCTCGCGATGTTGTTGCCGACCGTCTTCCACATGCTCTGAAAGACGGGCGTCGAGCCGGTGAAGTGGATACCCGCGAGCTCGGGGCTCGCCAGGGCGGCATCTCCGACCGTGGCCCCGGAGCCGTAGACGATGTTGATGACGCCGTCCGGGAGGCCGGCCTCCTTCAGCAGCTGCAGCGTGTAGTGCGCGGCGAGCGCCGCCGTCGACGCCGGCTTCCAGACGACGGTGTTGCCCATCAGCGCCGGGGAGCCGCTGAGATTCCCCCCGATCGCGGTGAAGTTGAACGGGCTGACGGCGAAGACGAACCCTTCGAGCGGCCGATACTGCATCCGGTTCCACGCACCAGGTGAGGACACCGGCTGCTCCGCGTAGATCCGGAGCATGAACTCGACGTTGAAGCGCCAGAAGTCGATCAGCTCCGCAGCCGCATCGATCTCCGCCTGGTGTGGAGTCTTCGACTGGTTCAGCATCGTCGCGGCGACGAGCGTGGAGCGCCATGGTCCTGCGAGGAGCTCGGCCGCACGGAGGTAGACGGACGCCCGCTCCTCCCACGGCAGTCGCGACCAGTCGGCATGGGCCTCGCGGGCGGCGGCGATGGCCAGCTGCACGTGCTCGGGGCCGCCCTTGGCGACGTCGGCCAGAACGTGCTCCTTCCGGTGCGGCATCACCGCGGCCGTCGTCTCCTTCGTCTCGATCTCCTCGCCGCCGATGACCATCGGGATCGAGATCCGCTCGCGCTCCATCTGCGCGAGCCGCACACGGAGCTCCTCGCGCTCGGGCGTGCCGGGCGCGTAGCTCTTGACCGGCTCGTTCACCGGTGTGGGGGGGCGGACAAGGCCGGGAGCGCTCACGGCGCGATTGTAGAGTCGGGTCGATGCGCGTGACGCGCCATCCCTACGAGATCGACGGCTGGGGTGTGGGGGAGCTGTGGGTCGGCGACGGCGAGATCGTCGTGGCGCACGACCCGCCGACACGGACCGCGTCGCCCTCTCAGGCCATGTCCCAAACGGCCCCCAGGGGCACCCCGGGTGTCCCTACTGGAACGCTATCGGCGAAGCCCGCACGGGCGCGCAACGCGTTCGTGCCGGATTTGCTGCAAAGGCTCCACCGCTACTTCCACGGCGAGCCGGTCTCCTTCGCCGACGTTCCGCTGGACGAGGACTGGGGGACGCCGTTCCAGTCGTCGCTCGCAGCCGCCCTGCGCGGCGTGCCCTGGGGGCAGGTGGTCAGCTACGGCGAGCTCTCGGCGCTGGCCGGCCGCGCCCGCGCGGCACGCGCGGCGGGGACGTTCTGCGCGGAGAACCGCTTCTCGCTCTTCGTCCCGTGCCACCGCGTCGTCTCGGTGGGGGGAATCGGCGGGTACGGCGAGCTCGGCGTCGAGTACAAGCGCCGACTGCTCGGCCTGGAGGGCCATGGGGCTCTCTGACGAGCTCCGCTCAGAGCTCGCCGCGATCGCCCCGAAGCGAGGGTGCTGTCGGCTGGCCGAGATCTCGGCCCTCTTCCACTCCGCCGGCACGGTTCACCTGCGCGGCCGGGGCGAGGTCGCTCTGCACCTCGATCTCGCGACCTCCGGCGTCGCGCGACGCGCCTTCTCCCTGCTCCGCGAGCTCGGCATCAAGTCGGAGATCCGCACGTACCCTCGCCGGTCCTTCGACCGGGCGACGCGCTACCAGCTCCACGTCTCCGGTGACGCCGCTGCGCTCGGCCCGCTCGTGGAGGCCGGCGTCGTCGACGCCCGCCACGCGCCGGTGGAACGTCCTCCGAGGCGCGTCGTCGGCCGCGCGTGCTGCCGCGGCGCCTACCTGCGCGGGGCGCTGCTCGGCGGCGGCTCTCTCTCGGGGCCCCGCTCGCCGCATCTCGAGCTCCGGACGACGTCGCTGGACGGCGCGGAGTTCCTGCGCTCCGTTGCAGCCGCGAGCGGCGTGCACGTAGGCGTCGTCGACCGCGGTAGCCACGCCCTCGCCTATGCGAAGGGCTTCGACGCGATCGAGAGCGTGCTTGGCGCCGCAGGCGCGGACGACACCGTCCTCGCTTTCGAGGAGCGCTCGATCGTCGCCGCGGCGCGCGGGGAGGCGAACCGGCTCGCCAACGCCGACCACGCGAACCTCGTCCGCACGAGCCGCGCGGCGCAGGAGCAGCTCGAAGCGGTCCGCGCCCTGCAGGCCACGGGAGCACTCGAACGTTTGCCCCACCGGCTCTACGAGGTCGCGCGCCTCCGGCTTCGCCACCCGACGCTGCCCCTCCGCGAGCTCGCGGCGAGATGCGAGCCATCGACCACGAAGGCATCTGTCCACCGCCGACTGAGGAAATTGCAGGACATCGCCTCAAACTTAGTACGACCCACGCAGCTTCCGGGGTCTCGGCGCGAACCGGGATCTGTTCCCGCGGATCCCGATTCATGACTGCGCCACCAAAAAGTGCAGGCGGGCCGGAGGGGGAGCTCCGAGGACGACCTCCCCCTCCGCAAAACCGCGCTCCGATGCCGACGCCAGACGGGGTCTGAATCCGGCGCCGGACGAGCACGGACCCGCCGATCCAAGACTAAGCGAAAGCGCCGATTTCGTCACCGTCGCTACAAGTCGGAACGACCCAGGGAGCGCCGGTGACGCGCCGCGCTGTACGGTTCAGCGCGATGCAGGCCGCCCTCGCAAACCTGAAGGAACGCGTCGGAGAGATCCAGGATCTCGAGCACACGTCCTCGTTGCTCGGCTGGGATCAGCAGGTCAAGATGCCCGCCGGCGGCGCTGCTGTTCGGGCGGAGCAGCTCGCCACGATCGGACGGATCGCGCACGAGGCGCTCACCTCCGACGAGATGGGGCGCCTGCTGGACGAGCTGGCGCCGCTCGAGGAGACGCTCGAGTACGACTCCGACGAGGCAAGCCTGATCCGGATCGTCCGCACGGACTGGGAGAAGGCGCGGCGGGTGCCAGCCGAGCTGCGCGCGGAGATGTCGCGTGCGGCCTCGCTCGCCATGCCTGTGTGGGTGAAGGCGCGCCAAGAGTCGGACTTCGCGCAGTTCCTGCCCGCCCTTCGGCACAACTTCGACTTGCGGCGCCGCTACGTCGAGTGCTTCGACGACTACGACGAGCCATATGACGTTCTGCTCGACGACTTCGAGCCCGGCATGAAGACAGCAGAGGTGCGGGCCGTGTTCGACCGGATCAAGGAGCAGCAGGTGCCGTTCGTGGCCTCCGTCCGGGCAGAAGGCGTGCGACCGGTCCGCGACGTCAGCTTCCCGATCGAGGGCCAGAAAGAATTCGAGCTGAAGGTGATCCGGCGCTTCGGCTTCGACCCGTGCGAATGGCGTCTCGACACGGCCGTGCATCCCTTCGCCTCCTCGATGGCGACGACCGACATCCGTCTCACGACCCGGTATTTCGAGGACAACCTCGACGGCCTCTTCGGGACGATGCACGAGTGCGGTCACGGGCTCTACGAGCACGGTGTCGCCCGCGAGCTCGAGCGCACGCCGCTCGCGAGCGGGGCTTCACTCGGGCTGCACGAGTCGCAGAGCCGCATGTGGGAGAACATGGTCGGCCGCAGCCTCCCGTTCTGGCGCTACTTCTACCCGGAGTTGCAGCGGACGTTCCCGGACGCGCTCCGCCAGGTCGCCCTCGAGGACTGGTACCGCTCCGTCAACTGGGTCGAGCCGTCGCTGATCCGGGTCGAGGCGGACGAGGCGACCTACAACCTGCACATCATCCTCCGCTTCGAGCTGGAGCAGGAGCTGCTCGCGGACACGATCGACCTCGAGGAGCTGCCGGAGATCTGGAACCAGCGCATGAAGGACTATCTCGGCGTGGAGCCCCCCGACGATGCTCTCGGGGTTCTGCAGGACATGCACTGGGCCGTTGGCGCGATCGGCTACTTCTCCACCTACGCCCTCGGCAACGTCATCTCCGGGCAGCTGTGGGAGAAGGTGAACGCCGAGATCCCAGACCTGCACGACCAGTTCGAGCAGGGCGAATTCGGCGCGCTCGCCGCGTGGCTGCAGGAGAACCTGTGGCGCCACGGGCGCAAGTACACGCCGCGCGAGCTCGTCGAGCGGATCACGGGCGGCGGCCTCGACCCGGATCCGTACCTGCGCTATCTGCGCGGGAAGTACCCGATCTCGACCTAGGACAGGGGAGGCGAATGGCGATTCGTGTAGGGATCAACGGCTTCGGCCGGATCGGGCGCAACTTCTTCCGCGCGCAGCTCGAGCGCGGCGGCGACATCGAGATCGTGGCGGCGAACGACCTCGGCGACCAGGCGACGATGGCGCACCTGCTCAAGTACGACTCCAACCTCGGTCCTTTTCAAGGGGACGTCGAGCTGGGGGACGGCGTCATCCGCGCGGGCGGGGAGGAGGTCAAGCTCTTCTCCGAGCGCGATCCCGGCGCGATTCCCTGGGGAGACGTCGGTGTCGACGTGGTGCTCGAGTCGACGGGCTTCTTCACCAAGCGCGAGGGGGCCCAGAAGCACCTCGATGCCGGCGCGAAGAAGGTCGTCATCTCCGCGCCAGCAACAGAGCCTGACATCACGGTCGTGCTCGGCGTCAACGACGACACCTACGACAAGGATTCGCACCACATCGTCTCGAACGCGTCCTGCACGACGAACTGCGTCGCGCCGATGGCGAAGGTGCTGCACGACGCGTTCACCGTCGAGCAGGGGTTCATGACGACGATCCACGCGTACACGAACGACCAGCGCGTGCTCGACCTGCCGCACGAGGACATCCGCCGCGCCCGAGCCGCAGCGATCAACCTGATCCCCACGTCGACCGGCGCCGCTCGGGCGATCGGCCTCGTGCTGCCGGCCCTCAAGGGCAAGATCGACGGGATGTCGATGCGGGCGCCGGTGCCGACTGGGTCGGTCACCGATCTCGTCGTCCGGGTCGGGCGGGATACGACTGTCGACGAGGTCAAGGAGGCGTTCCGCAGCGCAGCCGCCGGGCCCCTCGAGCGCTACCTCCAGTACACCGCCGACCCGATCGTGTCCAGCGACATCCAGAAGTCGCCGTACTCCTGCATCTTCGACAGCGAGCTGACGATGGTGAACGGGAACATGGTCAAGGTCTTCGGCTGGTACGACAACGAGTGGGGCTACTCGTGCCGGCTCGTCGACCTGATCGGCAAGCTGCTCTGAGGAAGCCCCGCTCGGTCTGCGACGCCGACGTCGCCGGCAAGACGGTGCTCCTCCGCGCGGATCTGAACGTCCCGCTCGAGGACGGCGAGGTCGCGGACGACTCGCGCATCCGCGCGGCGCTGCCCACGCTCCAATTGCTGCTCGACCGCGACGTGACCGCGATCCGGGTCTGCTCGCACCTCGGCCGGCCGAAGGGCGAGGACCCGGACCTGCGCATGGAGCCTGTGCGGAAGCGGCTGCGCTCCCTACTCGGAGACGCGCGGATCGATGTGCTCGAGAACACGCGCTTCCATCCCGGGGAGACGAAGAACGACCCGGAGCTCGCCTCCCGGCTCGCCGAGGGCTGCGATCTGTTCGTCAACGACGCATTCGGCTCCGCCCACCGTGCCCACGCCTCCACAGTGGGAGTCGCAGAGCTGCTGCCCGCCTACGCCGGTCTGCTCCTGCTCGACGAGCTCGAGCATCTCTCGCGCCTGCTCGGCGAGGTCGACCGGCCCTTCATTCTGGTCACCGGGGGCGCCAAGGTGGAGGACAAGCTCGGCGTGCTGAAGAACCTCGGCGGCCGTGCGGATGAGGTGCTCGTGGGCGGCAAGATGGCCGAGGAGCTTCGCGACGGTAACCCGCTTCCGTTTCCCGTCGTACTCCCGACGGACGTCCTTGCGGCAAGCGCGTTCGAACCGGAGGCGGAGACCCGGACGGCGCCGTTCGACGCGCTTCCTGCCGGCTGGCTCGGGCTTGACATCGGCCCGCGCTCCCGTGCCGACTTCGTCGCTCGGATCGAGAAGGCGAAGACGGTGTTCTGGAACGGGCCCATGGGCGTCTTCGAGTGGGAGCACTTCGCCGCGGGCACGAAGTCGGTTGCACAGGCTGTCGGCGCGGTGCAGGGCTACACCGTGGTGGGTGGCGGCGACTCGGTTCGGGCGGTCAACGAGCTTGGCCTCGACGACGACATCTCGTGGGTCTCCACGGGAGGGGGCGCTTCCCTCGAGTTGCTCGAGGGCAAGGAGCTCCCGGGCGTCGCAGCGATCCCGGAGAATTGACGGATGCTGATCGCAGGCAACTGGAAGATGTTCAAAGGCCCGCGGGAGACGCGGGAGTTCTTTGCGGGCTTCGAGCCTCCCGCAGGAGTCGATGTGGTCTTCTGCCCGCCGTTCCTGTCGCTCGCAGAAGCCCTCGGCGGCGGCCGCAGGATCTATGCGCAGAACGTCCACTGGGAGCCGACCGGCGCGTACACGGGCGAGGTGTCCCCCGGCATGCTGCTCGAGCTCGGGGTGGCGGGCGCGCTCGTCGGCCACTCGGAGCGTCGCCAGCTCTTCGGCGAGACGGACGAGACCGTCGCGCGCCGCGCGCGCGCTGCGCTGGGCGCGGGACTGGGTGTCATCGCCTGCGTCGGCGAGACCTTCGAGCAGCGCGAGTCTGGGGACACGGAGCTCGTCCTCAAGATCCAGGTCGAGGCGATCGCGTTCGCGGCCGGAGAGCACGAGAACCTCGTGATCGCCTATGAGCCGGTGTGGGCGATCGGGACGGGCAGGACCGCGACGCCCGAGCTTGCGGAGGAAGCGCACAGCTTCATCAAGGCCCTCCTCGACCGGCCGGTGCTCTACGGCGGTTCGGTCAAGCCGGAGAACGCAGCCGAGCTTCTGTCTCAGCCCTCGATCGACGGCGCCCTCGTCGGCGGCGCCTCCCTCGAGCCCGACTCCTTCGCAGCGATTTGCCGGGCAGCTTCGACCTCGTAACGCTCGTCGTTCTCGACGGCTGGGGCTGTGCGCCGCCGGGGCCGGGCAACGCCGTCGAGCTGGCGGCGACACCGGTGTTCGACCGCCTCTGGCGCGAGTGCCCGCACGGGAGGTTGAGAGCGTCCGGTGAGGCGGTGGGGCTGCCGAGCGGGCAGATGGGGAACTCCGAGGTCGGTCACCTCACGATCGGCTCCGGCCGCATCCTCTTCCAGGATTTGCAGCGCGTGAACGCGGCCATCCGGGATGGCTCGCTGTTCGAGAACCCGGTCCTGCTCGCAGCGTTCGCGCGCGCGCGGGCACGCGACGGCGCCGTTCATCTGCTCGGGCTCGTCTCGAAGGGCGGCGTCCACTCCCACCTCGAGCATCTCCTGGCCCTGCTCGAGCTGGCGCGGCGGCAGGGACTGGCCGATCGAACCTGGATCCACGCGTTCACGGACGGCCGCGACGTCTCGCCGACATCCGCGGTGTCGGATCTCGCGGAGCTGCCGGCCGAGCGCATCGCCACCGTCGTCGGCCGCTACTTCGCCATGGATCGCGATCGACGCGAGGAGCGGACGCAGAAGGCCTTCGACGCGATCGTGCACGGTCGCGGGACGCCTGCAACGGCGGCCGGGATCCTCGACGAGGTACGGCGCAGCTACGCAGCCGGTGTCACGGACGAGTTTCTCGAGCCGATCGTCGTCGACGGCGCCCCTCGGCTCGGCGCGGGGGATGCTGCGGTCTTCTTCAACTTCCGCCCCGATCGCGGCCGCCAGCTCGCGGCGAGGCTGGTCGAGGCCGGGTTGGACCTGACGACGATGACGCGATATTCCTCGGAGCTCGATGTCCCGGTCGTCTTCGGCGAGCAGGAGGTCGCGCACACGCTGGCCGAGACGCTGTCGGCCGCCGGCGTCCGGCAGCTGCACGTGGCCGAGACGGAGAAGTACGCCCACGTCACCTATTTCTTCAACGGGGGCGTCGAGGCGGAATGGGCAGGCGAGACGCGCATCCTCGTGCCGAGCCCGCGCGACGTGCCGAGCTACGACCACAGGCCGGAGATGTCGGCCCGGGAGGTAGCGGCGCGATTCGCAGCCGAGATCGGAAGCGGCTACCGCTTCGCGGTCGTCAACTTCGCCAATCCGGACATGGTCGGTCATACCGGGTCGATCCCAGCCGTCACCACAGCCGTCGAGGCGACCGACGAGTGCCTCGGAGTGGTCGTCGACGCCACGCGCGCCGCAGGTGGAGTCTGTCTCGTCACGGCCGACCACGGCAACGCCGAACAGATGCTGGAGCCCGACGGTGTCAGCCCGCATACCGCGCATACGACGAATCTCGTCCCGCTGATCCTTACATCGAGTGAAGTGGGGCTAAAGGAAACCGGCGAGCTCGCCGATCTAGCGCCCACGGCCCTGCGGCTCCTGGGTTTGGACGTGCCGTCCGAGATGACGGGAGGCAACTTGTGCGCTTCGGCGAATACGGGACCTTCCCTTTGAAAAACTCGGCGCTATACTCCGGCCCACTTGTCGCTGCCACAGCCTGATCTCGGCGTCCTGCGGAAGGCCCAGCGAGGAGATGAGCGAGCCTTCTCGCTCATCGTCCGTGCGTACGAGCTTCCCGTCTACAACTACGTGCTGCGGCTCGTGGGCGACCGCTCGCTCGCGGAGGACCTGACCCAGGAGGTGTTCCTCCGCGTCTACCAGGGCCTGCCGAGCTTCTCCCTGCGGTGCCGCTTCACCACGTGGCTCTTCCAGGTGACGAAGAACCGTGTGCTCGACGAGCTCCGTGCGCTCGAGCGACGGCCGCGCGCCGTCGTCAACCTAGAGGACATCCCCCCGCTCGAGGTGGTCGACGCGCCGTTCGAGCGGATCGAGGCCATCGACGCGGTCTGGCGCGCCGTCGAGCATCTGAGCACCGACCTGAAAATGGCACTGCTCCTCCGCGACATCGTCGGCCTTTCCTACACGGAGATCGCGGACTCGCTGGAGGTCACGCTCGCCACTGTCAAGTGGCGGATCTACAAGGCGCGCGAGGAAGTCCAGCTCGCGCTCGGTCGCGAGGGCATCACCTTCGCCACGACGGGCGAGCAGCCCGCCGAGCCGGCCGTCCTCTAGCCCGCCGATCGCTCCCGCAGCCAGTCCGCCAGCGCCCGAGCTTCCTCCGGGGCGCCTTCGTCGGCCTGGGCCCGTGTGCACGAGATCGCGTCGACCAAGGCGTTCACCCGGCCGAGCAGCTCCTCCTGCAGGCCGGTCGGAACCCTTCCCGCGTTGATCGCTGCGATCGCCTGCTGCTGCAGCGTGTCTGCGTCGCGCCTGGCCGCGCAGATCGCCCCCGACTCGAGCCGCCCGGCGCTTGCGTCGGCGCGCGCAACGAGTCGGGTTGCCACGTCGATCGGAAGGCTGGGCTCCTCGCCACCCCCGCACCCCGCGGCGAGGAGCACCAGTGTGAGCGCTGCGCTACGCCGCAGCGTTCGCGTCTTCTTCCGCGGCCAGCTTCAGGCTGGCCGCCATCACCTGCTTGAGGTGGCGCTGCTGGATCGGCAGGTGCGTCGCGACCAGCTGGCGGACGCCGGGGTGCCTGGCCTGCTTGTTCAGCTCCTGCAGGATGGACCAGTGACCGACCTCGCCGGCCTCGGCCATCGTCAGGAACTCGAACCCGTCCAGATCGTCGGACCCACGCTCGAGGTACGTCTTCATCATCGTCGCGCCCTTGGTCTTGACGCTCCGGGCCTCGGTCATGATCTTGCTCTTCTTGCCGTTGAGCGACGCCGCGACTGCGGTGCCGTCCTTCTCCGCCTGCGCGGCCTCCTTGCGCATCACTTTCAGCGCGGAGACGAGCTGGCGATCTTTCGTCAGCTTCTCGACTCGCTCGGTGGCGGCTTGCGCGGCCATGGCCAGGCCGATCACCTCGCCGAGCTTCGTCTCCAGGTTGGTCAGTTCCGCCATGTGACTCCTTCCTCGCGGCGGGCTAGACGCCGTGCTCGAGTCGCTCGGCCAGGATCTCGGGGAGTCCTTGCTCGCGAATCTCTGCCTGCGTCAGCTCGACCGGGTAGTTGGTACGGCGGAAAGTTGCCCAACTTTCGTCGTTGTCAATCTCGAGCCAGGCGGCGCGAGGGTCGCCGTCGCGCGGCTGGCCGACCGAGCCGGGGTTGAAGAGGCGGCGCGGGCCGCCGAGATCGACCTTCATCCCGCCGTCCGCCTTCCCTCCGAGCAGCCTCAACCCGTCGCTCGCGAGCTCGAGCGCGATGTGGCTGTGCCCGACGAGCACGATCGGCTCCGCGGTCAGCGCGAAGCTCTCCCTGGCGGCGTCCTCGGACAGCACGTAGTCCCAGACGGGGTCGCGGGGACTTGCGTGGAAGAGCTCGGCGCCAGGGCGCGTGGCGAGCGGCTCGAGCGTCCCCAGGAATGCGCGAGCGTCGTCGTCCAGCACGCTCTGGGTCCATCGCGCCGCGACGCCGGCGTCGTCGGCGAACAAGATCATCGGAATCTTCCCGAGCACGACCAGATCGTGGTTGCCTGCCAGGCACAGGTCTGCCCGCTCGCGGACGAGCGCCGCGCACTCGTTGGGACGCGGCCCGTAGCCGACGACGTCGCCCAGGCACCAGATCTCGTCGAACCCGCCCTCGTCGACCTCGGCGAGGACGGCCTCGAGCGCATGCAGGTTGGAGTGAACGTCGGAGAGAACCGCGACACGCATGGAGGACTAGTGCTCGCGGGGTGGAGCTTCGGGGAGGTTCTGGATCCCGCGCACCGTGGCGAACTTCGACCACGAGTCCTGCATCGCGTCGAGCAGCTCTTTCGCGAACTTGGTCGACATGTTCACGCGGGCAACGACGATCCCCGGGATGTCGCCCTCCTGGACCTCGTGGTCGATGCGGGCGAAGGTGACGGTGAACTCGTAGTCGGAGAAGGAGATGTTCGCGAAGTTCGCGTACGTCCCGGCCAGGTGCTTCTCGTCGATCTGGATGTTGAGCTGACGCTCCTGGCCGGATTCCTCCACGCCCGTACGATAACGCCATGCCGGCAGACACCGTCAATGCGTTGGGCCGCGTCGCGCGCGACCTCGAACAGATCTTCGATCGAGCCGTCGAGCTCGAGCGTCCCAAGGATGCCGCGCACGGCGACTACGCGACGAACGTCGCCCTGCGCATGAGCCCCGGAGGATCGATCTCCCCGCGAGAGCTCGCCGAGGGGAAGCTCGGCGCGATCCTGTCGCTCCCCGGCGTGTCGCGCGCGGAGGTGGCCGGCCCGGGGTTCATCAACCTGTGGCTCGCGCCCTCGGTCTACGGCGAGACGCTGGCCGAGATCCTGGCCGCGGGGTCGGACTACGGGGCCGGCTCGGCAGCCACCTCGGAGAAGGTGCAGGTGGAGATGGTGTCGGCCAACCCGACGGGCCCGATCCACGTCGCGCACGCCCGAAACGGCGCCTACGGGGACTCGGTCGCGCGGCTGCTCGAGTTCGCCGGGCATGAGGTCGAGCGCGAGTACTACTACAACGACGCCGGCCGGCAGATGGACCTCTTCCGGGCTTCGGTCGATGCCCGTCGGCGTGGGGAGGAGCCGCCCGAGGACGGCTACCAAGGCGGATACGTCGCCGACCTCGCGCAGGTGGCCGGGGATCCCGTGCCGGCGATGCTGGGTCTGATCGAGGGGACGATGGAGCGCTTCCGCGTGCACTTCGACTCCTGGGCCAAGCAGAGCGAGCTCGAGCGCCGGCTGCCCGAGTTCCTGCCGCGACTGGACACCTACGAGAAGGACGGTGCCGTCTGGGCGCGCTCGTCCGCGCACGGAGACGAGGACGATCGCGTGCTGATCCGCTCCGAGGGAGGCGCGCCGACGTATCGGGCCGCGGACGTCGTCTATCTTGCCGACAAGCTCGACCGCGGCTTCGAGCGCGCGCTCTACGTGCTCGGCGCCGATCACCACGGCACGCGCAACTGGTATGCCGCGGTGGCGCGCATGCTCGGCTACGACCCGGCCCGGGTGGAGGTCTTGCTCTACCAGCTCGTCCATCTGAGCAAGGGGGGGCAGCAGGCGAAGATGTCGAAGCGACGCGGCGACGTCGTCTTCCTGGACGAGCTCCTCGACGAGGTCGGGGTGGACGCGGCGCGCTGGTACCTGGTCTCACGGGGGCCAGACCAGACGATCGAGATCGACGTCGATCTCGCCGCAGACAAGAGCCAGTCGAACCCCGTCTACTACGTGCAGTACGCGCACGCGCGCATCGCGGGAATCCTGCGCAACGCGGAGGGCGCTGCTCCGGCGGCGGAGCCTCCAGCGGAGCTCGCCGCCGAGGAGCGCGATCTGATCAAGCGTTTGGCTGAGTTCCCGGGAGTTGTCGCCGAGGCGACCGAGCGACGCGGCCCGCATGCGATTCCGACGTACGCGATCCGGGTCGCGGACGACTTTCACCGCTTCTACCACCACCACAAGGTGCTCGGCTCCGAGTCGGAGCCGTTCCGCCTCGGGATCGTCACGGCGACCAAGTCGGTGATCGCGCGCGCACTCGACTTGATCGGGGTCGAGGCACCAGACACCATGTAGTCATGATCAAGGTCGAGGTCATCCTCGGGATCGTCGCCAGCTCGATTGCGATCACCGCCTTCCTCGCGCGGGCGATCGCAAATGTCCGACAGGGGCGGCGGGCCCAGCAGGAGTCTCAGCAGGGATCGCGGCAGGAATCGCGGCGCGGCCGCGAAATCTCTCCGCCAGAGTGAGCTATCTGATCATCTCGACGATCGTCCTGATCGTCGCCGCCATGTCGATCCTGAACGGGATCGGCCTGCGCCGACAGGGCAAGCGCGACGAGGGGACGGCCTGGATGCTCGCTTCCGCCCTCGCCGTGGTCGTCGTCATCGGCGGCTGGGGCGCATTTCGCTCTTTCCACTCGGTCAATGCCGGCCACGTGCTCGTCGTGCGGCAGTTCGGCGAGATCGTCGGTCAGCGCGGCGACGGCTTCCAGACGATCGCTCCCTGGCAGAGCGCGGAGGAGGTCTCGACGCAGGTGGAGAGCCAGCGCTTTCAGATGGACGACCGCTCCGGCGCGGCCGACGGCACGATCTCGAGCGGCCCTGCCATCAGCGAGGAGACGCAGCCCGTCTACGCGGTGGTGACGCTCAACTACCGCGTCAGCGACAAGGCGGTGCAGGAGCTCTTCACGGACGTCGGCTCGACCTACTTCGACAAAGTGGTGGCCCCGCGGGTCTTCCAGGTCTTCAAGAACGAGACGGTCAAGTTCAAGAGCGTGTCGGTGGCGCCGAACCGCGAGGTGATCCGCCAGGCAGTCCAGCTCGAGCTCGACCGACAGCTCGACAGCTTCTCGATCGACGTCGTCGACTTCCTGATCAACGACCTCGACTTCCCGCAGGAGTTCACCCAGGCGATCGAGCGCAAGCAGGTCGCGACGCAGGACGCCCTCGCCGCGCAGCAGAAGGTCGCGCAATCGAAGGCCGAGGCGCAGCAGGAGATCGAGCGAGCGCGCGGCCAGGCACAGGCGCAGCGGCTGCGTGCGAGCTCCTTGACCGACCGCAACCTGCAATTCGAGGCGCTGCAGATCCTGAAGGAGGCGCCGCCGCAGATCGTCTTCCTGCCGGCCGGCCAGGGCAACCTGCTCGATCCGTCGACGTTCCTGAAGTCCGCAGGCTCCACGCCCTAATAGGATCAGCGGCGGAGTGAGCGCCGCGCCAGATCGCAATCTCGCCCTGGAGCTGGTCCGCGTGACGGAGGCCGCGGCCCTCGCCGCATCCGGGTGGGTGGGCCGGGGCGAGAAGGAGAAGGCCGACGGTGCCGCAGTCGACGCGATGCGCTTCATGCTCGACACCGTGAGCATG
>DATLDK010000013.1:0-3698 GCA_035525905.1 Gaiellaceae bacterium
CTCAGTGCGTCCCCAGAGCGCGCCGGCACCGCTGGGTCCGCACATCTTGTGGCCCGACACGGCGAGGAAGTCGCAGCCGAGGGCCTGGACGTCGAGCGCGCGATGCGGTGCTGCCTGGGCCGCGTCTCCCACGACGATGGCGCCGCGCTCGTGGGCCCACGCAGCGAGCTGCTCGATCGGATTGTTCGTCCCGAGCGAGTTGGAGGTCAGGCCCGCGGCGACGACCTTGACGGCGTCGCCACCGGCGACCTCGTCCAGCAGGTCCATGCGGAGCTCGCCGTTCTCGTCGAGCGGCAGCATGCGAAATGACGCGCCGGTGCGGTTGGCGACGTACTGCCAGGGGACGAAGTTCGAATGGTGCTCGAGCTCGGTGACGAGCACGAGATCGCCGGGGCCGAGCTCGTTGAGGCCCCAGGAGTAGGCGACCACGTTGATCGCCTCGGTCGCGTTCCGCACGAATGCGACCTCGCGCGCGCTCGGCGCGTTGAGCAGCGCCCGCACCTTCTCGCGCGCCCCCTCGAGCTCCTCGGTCGCCCGCTCGGCGAGCCGGTAGACGCCGCGGTGGACGTTCGCGTACGAGGTCTCGTAGAAGGTCGTCATCGCATCCAGGACCTGCCGCGGCTTCTGCGTCGAGGCGGCCGAGTCGAGGAACGCGACCTGCTTCCCGTCCTGGAGGTGCTGCAGATACGGAAAGTCGGCGCGAATGCGCTGGACGTCGAGCTTCTGCGCGGCGGTCACTGCCATGGCTTCATGGTACTGGCCGCCCCTCGGTCTCCGGTCAGCCGCGCGGGTCTACCTTGCCGTTGCCGTGGGCGCGGTCGGCGATCTCCCGTTCACGCTCAACGGCGGTCGCCGCTCCGTCCAGCAGCTCGGCGAGCAGGTGCATGCGCTGCCGCTCGGACGTGAGCTGGAGGAGGCGCTGCTTCAGCTCCGGTGCGAACTCGAACCGTCCGGCGAGCTCGAACGACAGCTGCTCGGCGGAGAGGCGTGGCTCCTCGACCTCCGCCCCTGTCAGCTCGACGAGCCGGTGGAAGAGCTCGAGCGCGTGCTCGGAGTCCTCCGGGTCGGCGACGTCCTGCTCGTCCTCGATCGGCTCGACCAAACCTGTCTGAAAGGCACGCCCGCCCGTCAGCTCGAGCAGACGGAAGCGGTTCCGACCCTCGACGACGACATTGAGCCGACCGTCCTCGAAGCGCTCGAGCACCTCGGTGACGGCGGCCAGCGTCCCGATCTCACGCAAGCCATCGTCGTCCGCATAGATGAGCCCGAACTCCCGCTCCTCCTCGAGGCACTCGCCGATCAGCTCCTGGTAGCGCTCCTCGAAGATGTGCAGGGGGATCTGCTCGGACGGCAGGAGGACGATCCCGAGGGGGAAGAGTCCCAGCTCGCTCATCCAGGAAGCTTACGGACGGCGCGCGAAGTGGCCGCGCGAGACCATCGAGAGCACCGTGACGCCGTCCTGATTCACCATCTCGCCCCGGATCCGCACGGTGCCGCGGTCGGGCCGGCGTTCCGAGGGAGTGGCGTCGAGCACGGTCAGCCGCCCTGCAAGCGTGTCACCCGGCCGCACGGGCGCGAGCCAGCGGAGCTCCTCGATGCCGGGCGACCCTTGGGCCGCACCGCCGCCGAGCATCGAGTCGACGTAGAGGCGCATCCACATGGCGCCCGTGTGCCATCCGCTCGCGATCAACCCGCCGAAGACGGACTCGGCGGCCGCCTCCGGGTCGACGTGGAACGGCTGAGGATCGAACTGCCGGGCGAAGTCGACGATGGCCTGCTCGGTGACCTCGACACTCCCGAGCTGCAGCACCTGGCCCGCCTCGAAGTCCTCCCAGTACACGTCGGGCATTCCGGCAGACTATGGCTATCGTGCGCTCGCGATGAGCGACTACGTCTACACGATGTACCGGGCGGACAAGTTCTACGGCTCCGATCGGCAAGTCCTGGCGAACATCTCGCTGTCGTTCCTCCCCGGCGCGAAGATCGGCGTGCTCGGCCCGAACGGCGCGGGCAAATCGACGCTGCTGCGGATCATGGCCGGCATCGAGGAGCCGTCGAGCGGTGTGGCCGAGCTCGCGCCCGGCGCCACCGTCGGCATGCTCGCCCAGGAGCCCGAGCTCGATCCCGAGAAGACCGTCCGCGAGAACGTGGAGGACGGCGTGCGGGAGCTCCGGGACCTCCTCGACCGCTTCAACGCCGTCTCGGCCCGGTTCGCCGAGCCCGACGCGGACTTCGACGCGCTGCTCGAGGAACAGGCGAAGGTGCAGGAGCTCGTCGACCGCCACGACGCCTGGTCGCTCGAGGCGACGCTCGACCGCGCCATGGACGCACTCCGCCTGCCCGAGGGCGACCGCGACGTGACGACGCTCTCGGGCGGTGAGCGCCGCCGGGTGGCCCTCGCTCGGCTCCTGCTCTCCTCACCCGACCTGCTGCTCCTCGACGAGCCCACGAACCATCTCGACGCCGAATCGGTCGCGTGGCTCGAGCGCTTCCTCGAGCAGTACAAGGGCACCGTCGTCGCCGTCACCCACGACCGCTACTTCCTGGACAACGTCGCCGGCTGGATTCTCGAGCTCGACCGAGGCAAAGGGCTTCCGTTCCAGGGCAACTACTCGTCGTGGCTCGAGCAGAAGCAGGCGAGGCTCGCCATCGAGGAGAAGACCGAGTCGGCGCGGCGGCGCACCCTCGCGCGCGAGCTCGAATGGGTGCGGATGAGCCCGACCGCGCGCCATGCGAAGGCGAAGGCGCGCGTGACGGCCTACGAAAAGCTGCTGGCCGACGAGCAGAACGTGAAGCTCGACAAGGTCGAGATCCACATCCCCGCAGGACCCCGACTCGGGGACGTGGTCGTCGACGCGGACCACATCGCAAAGGGCTTCGGCGACCGCCTGCTCGTCGAGGACATGACCTTCTCTCTGCCGCCCGGCGGGATCGTCGGCGTGATCGGGCCGAACGGCGCCGGCAAGACGACCCTGTTCCGGATGATCGCCGGCGAGGAGCAGCCCGACTCGGGCACCCTCCGGATCGGAGACACCGTCGAGCTGGCCTACGTCGACCAGGCGCGCGCCGATCTCAACCCCGAAAACACGGTGTGGAAGGAGATCTCGGGGAACCACGACATCATCGAGCTCGGGAAGAAGGAAGTGAACTCGCGCCAGTACGTCTCCTGGTTCAACTTCCGCGGCTCCGACCAGCAAAAGCGGGTGACCGACCTCTCCGGAGGAGAGCGCAACCGCGTGCACCTCGCCAAGCTGCTCCGCAGCGGAGGCAACGTGCTTCTGCTCGACGAGCCGACCAACGACCTCGACGTCGACACGCTGCGGGCGCTCGAGGAAGCGCTGCTCGACTTCGCCGGGTGCGCCGTCGTGATCAGCCATGACCGCTGGTTCCTCGACCGGATCGCGACGCACATCCTTGCGTTCGAGGGCGACAGCCAGGTGACGTGGTTCGAGGGCAGCTACGAGGAGTACGCCGCCTGGGTGAAGGAGACGCGCGGGGCGGAGGCGCTCGAGCCGCATCGGATCAAGTACAAGCCGCTGGTCCGTGCCTAGGCACCTCGAGCCCGCCCGGCAGCACTACAACGTCACCCTCGGGATTCTCACGCTCGCCGGCACGGCGTTCTCGCTGCAGCAGACGATGGTCTTCCCGGCGCTCGCCACCTTCCGGGAGGAGTTCGGCTCGACCACGGCGTGGACGAC
>DATLDK010000032.1:0-5819 GCA_035525905.1 Gaiellaceae bacterium
GCCACCGAGGCCGCGGAGCGCCCCAGGCGACCGTCGACGGCGGCCGCCGTCAGCGGCACGACGACACCGGCGCGGACGAGTTGCGCCAGCGCGCCCGTGTGACCCGTGATCGCCGGATTCCGCTCCGGATGAGCGAGGACCGGGACGATGCCGTTTCGCAAGAGGCGCTCGCACTGGTGCGAGAGAGTGAGCGGCCAGCCGAAATACGGCATCTCCAACAGGAGCAGCTGTGGATTGCCCCCCAGGCCGAAGCGCGCGAGCGCGTCAGCGTCCAGATCGTCGAGCGCGGAGATGGCGATCTCGCCGCCTCCGCGCAGCTCGATTTCGATCCCCGCAGCCCCGATCGCAGCTTGCAGCGTCGCGAGCCCCGCTTCCATCTCGTCCGGAGTCGTCGGATAGTCCTCGCGCACGTGAGGCGTGGCCGCGACGATCCGAATCCCGTCCTGGGCCATCGCACGAACCATCTCAACGGCCTCCTCGAGGCTCCGCGCTCCGTCGTCGAGGCCCGGCAGGACGTGCGTGTGCAGATCGACCACGATTCACACGGTACGCCGTCCACCTGCCGGATGCCCTCGACGCCTCGGGAGGGCGCTCACGGGAACCCCCGCCTCGTCCGATACGATAGGCGCAGACCTTCGACCCGGAGGGTGGGTGAGCCTTCCTCCGGACATCAGCTGGAAGGAGGGTCGACAGGATGTTCGAGCGATTCACGGAACGGGCTCGCCAGGTAGTCGTCCTCGCGCAGGACGAGGCCCGTGCTCTCAAGCACAACTACATCGGCACCGAGCACATCCTCCTCGGGCTCCTTCGGGAAGAGGAAGGGCTTGCCGCGCGCGTGCTCGAGTCGCTCGACATCACGGTCGAGGAGGTGCGAGCACAGGTCGCGCGCATCGTCGGCCAGGGTGACGAGGTCACGACGGGTCAGATCCCCTTCACGCCTCGCGCGAAGAAGGTGCTCGAGCTCGCACTCCGCGAAGCGCTCTCACTCGGCCACAACTACATCGGCACCGAGCACATCCTGCTGGGGCTCGTGCGCGAGAACGAGGGGGTCGCCGCGCGCATCCTGCTCGACTTCGACGCCGACGCCGAGAAGATCCGCAACGAGATCATCCGCATGCTCTCGGGGCCGGGGCGGCGTCAGCAAGGGGCGGGTGGAGGCGCTGGAGAGAAAGCGAAGAGCTCCAAGCTCCTCGACCAGTTCGGCCGGAACCTGACGAAGGCTGCGACCGACGGCAAGCTCGATCCCGTCGTCGGGAGGCAGACCGAGATCGAGCGCGTGATGCAGATCCTCTCGCGTCGCCAGAAGAACAACCCCGTCTTGATCGGCGAGCCCGGCGTCGGCAAGACCGCCGTCGTCGAGGGTCTTGCCACCCGCATCTCCACGAACCAGGTCCCGGAGCTATTGAAGAACAAGCAGATCTACACGCTCGACCTTGCCGCCCTCGTCGCCGGCTCGAAGTACCGCGGCGAGTTCGAGGAGCGTCTCAAGAAGGTGATGAAGGAGATCATGCAGCGGGGCGACATCATCCTCTTCATCGACGAGCTTCATAACCTCGTCGGCGCCGGTGCGGCCGAGGGCGCGATCGACGCTGCTTCGATCCTGAAGCCGGCGCTTGCGCGCGGCGAGCTGCAGACGATCGGCGCCACGACGCTCGACGAGTACCGCAAGTACCTCGAGCGGGATGCCGCCCTCGAGCGGCGTTTCCAGCAGGTGCGGGTCGAGGAGCCTTCGATCGACGACACGGTGCAGATCCTGCGCGGGCTCCGCGACCGCTACGAGGCGCACCATCGCTGCCAGATCTCCGACGACGCGCTTCGCGCGGCGGCGGAGCTCGCCGACCGCTACATCCAGGACCGGCACCTTCCCGACAAGGCGATCGACCTGATCGACGAGGCCGGCTCGCGCCTCCGCATCAAGACGATGACAGCGCCGCCGCGATACCGCGAGCTCGAGGACGAGATCGAGCGGGTGCGCACGGAGAAGGAGAACGCGATCGAGTCGCAGGAGTTCGAGAAGGCCGCGTCGCTGCGCGACAAGGAGCGCAAGCTGACCCAGAAGAAGAAGGAGCTGGAGGAGAACTGGCGCACGGAGGAATCCGAGGAGCAGCCGGTCGTCGACCGCCCCGAGATCGCGGACATCGTCTCGATGTGGACGGGGATCCCCGTCTTCGAGCTCACCGAGGCCGAGTCGCAGAAGCTGATCCGGATGGAGGACGAGCTCCACAAGCGCGTGATCGGCCAGCACCAGGCGATCGTCGCCGTGTCGAAGGCGATCCGCCGCGCCCGCGCCGGGATCAAGGATCCCAAGCGGCCGACGGGTTCCTTCATCTTTCTCGGCCCGTCAGGCGTCGGCAAGACCGAGCTCGCGCGCACGCTCGCCGAGTTCCTCTTCGGCGACGAGGACGCGATGATCCAGGTGGACATGTCGGAATACATGGAGAAGCACTCCGTGTCCCGGCTCGTCGGCTCGCCTCCGGGTTACGTCGGCTACGACGAGGGCGGTCAGCTGACGGAGGCCGTGCGGCGCAAGCCGTACTCGGTGCTCCTGCTCGACGAGATCGAGAAGGCCCATCCGGACGTGTTCAACATCCTGCTGCAGATCCTCGAGGAGGGGAAGCTGACCGACTCGCAGGGCCGCAAGGTGGACTTCCGGAACGCGATCGTGATCATGACGTCGAACATCGGTGCGGGCCAGATCGCCAAGAACCAGACGCTCGGTTTCTCGATCGGTGACGAGCACGGGCTCAGCTACGAGGAGATGAAGAGCCGCGTCACGGGCGAGCTGAAGAAGGTCTTCCGTCCAGAGCTCTTGAACCGCATCGACGAGATCATCGTCTTCCACAAGCTCGAGAAGGAAGAGATCCTCACGATCGTCGACCTACAGCTCAAGCGGCTGCGCGAGCAGATGGCCGGCTACGAAGTCGCGATCGAGCTCACCGAGGGCGCGAAGGAGGTGCTCGTCGAGCAGGGCTTCGACCCGGCCATGGGCGCCCGGCCGCTGCGCCGCGCGATCCAGCGCTTCATCGAGGATCCGCTAGCGGACTTCGTGCTCGGCCGTAATCTCAATCCGGGAGCGACGATCGTCGTCGACCGGAAGGAAGAGCTCACGGGCGAGGAGGGCGAGTCGCTCGTCGACATCACGATTGTCGAGGGCGAGCCCCGGGCCGAGAAGGTGACGGTGCCGGCCGAGGCGCCGCCTGAGCCCGAAGACGCACCAGCCGAAGACGAGTAGCGCGGCAGAGGCCGCCGCTCGGCGGCCCCTGACGTCCCTCCTCCACGAGCTCGACACACTTCGGGCACCTAGTTGGCACAACCCCGTCCGCCGCGCGGGCTAGCCTCGAGCAATGGCCAAGGCGGCAGTCAACTTCGCGTGTACCGAGTGCGGCTACTCCGCGGGACGGTGGTTCGGGAAGTGCCCCGGCTGCAACGCGTTCGGCTCGCTCGTCGAGGAGGCCCCGATCATGGCGGTTGGAAAGACGCCGGCGAAGCCGCTGCTGCGACTCGTCGACGTCAACGCGGAGGAGGCCAAGCGCATCTCCACGGGTGTGCCGGAGCTCGACCGGGTCCTCGGCGGCGGGCTCGTGCCTGCCAGTCTCGTGCTGGTCGGCGGGGAGCCCGGCGTCGGTAAGTCGACTCTGCTCCTGAGCGCGCTCGGCGCGATCTCCGCAGGTGGCCTCCGAGCACTGCTCGTCACCGGCGAGGAATCGACCGCCCAGGTGAAGCTGCGCGCGGCGCGGCTCGGCGGTACCGAAGCCGTGGAGATCCTCGCGGAGACGGAGCTCGAGATCGTCTGCGCGACGCTCGAGCGCGAGCGACCCGACGTCTGTGTCATCGACTCGATCCAGACCCTGTACTCCGCCGACATGAGCTCTGCGCCAGGGTCGGTGGGGCAGGTCCGCGAAGCGGCGGGCCGCCTACTGCGAGTGGCGAAGGAGTTCGGGGTGGCCACCATCCTCGTCGGACACGTGACGAAGGACGGCGCGGTCGCCGGCCCCCGCGTCCTCGAGCACCTCGTGGACTGCGTGCTCCAGTTCGAGGGCGACCGCTACCACGCGCACCGCGTGCTGCGCGCGACAAAAAATCGGTTTGGCTCGACCAACGAGCTCGGCGTCTTCGAAATGACCGGCGACGGCCTCGTCGGGGTCCCCGATCCGTCAGAGCTGTTCGGGAAGACTCTGCCGGGGGAGATCGGCGCTGCTGTCGCTTGCGTGCTCGAGGGGACGCGGCCGATCCTGCTCGAGATCCAGGCGCTCGTGGCTCCCACGGATCTGGCGATGCCGAGACGCGTCGGGACGGGTGTCGACCCGAAACGGCTGGCGATGATCGTCGCGGTGTTGTCCCGGCATGCGGGTGTCGCGCTCGGCACCGCCGACGTCTTCGTGAACGTCGCGGGAGGGCTCCGCATCGACGAGCCGGGTGCAGACCTCGCTATTGCGCTCGCGATCGCCTCAGCCGCGAGCAACGCCGCGGTCCGCGAGGGAATCGCTGCGTTCGGCGAGATCGGCCTCACGGGGAGGCTCCGGCCCGCGGCGCAGTCCGAGCGGCGGCTCGAGGAATGCCTGAAGCTGGGTATCGCCGCCGCGCTCGCGCCTGCGGGCACGCGCTCCCGTTCGAAGATCCGCGTGTCCGAGTCGGACACGCTCAGGGAAGCGCTGCGCGCCGGGCTGGAAGCGCGTAAAGAAAACCCCCGCAAATCGGCCTAAACAGCCTAAAAAGTCGCGTTTTCCAGGGGTTTCTGATACACTGGTCTCCGCATGCCGGTGAGCTCTCGAGCCCGCCGGCTTCTTCACTGAACAGAGCGATTTTCAGGGCAGAACTCAAAACCTCGGGGAGGCTGGCTTGTTCGAAGTGGGTGACAAGGTGGTGTATCCGCACCACGGCGCAGGCACGGTCGTAAAGAAGGAGAAGCGCGAGATTCTCGGTCAGACGCGCGAGTACCTGACGATTCAGATCCTGCACAACGACATGACCGTGAACGTCCCCGTCGAGAACGCCGAGCAGGTGGGCCTGCGCACCGTGATCGACGAAGATCTCGTCAACACCGTCGTCAAGGCGCTGACGGCCGGCGAATCGGAGATGCCGAAGAACTGGAACCGGCGCTTCAAGCACAACCGAGACAAGATGAAGACGGGCGACATCTTCGAGCTGGCCGAGGTCGTCAAGAACCTCAATCTGCGCGACCACGAAAAGGGGCTGTCGACGGGCGAGAAGCAGATGTTCGTGAAGGCGAAGAAGATCCTCGCCTCCGAGCTGATGTACGCCAAGGCCGTCGACGAGGACGAGGCTGCGGAGTGGCTCGACGGCGTGCTCGCCGGAACCGGCGAGAAGCCGAAGAAGAAGACCAAGGCGAAAGCCGCCGCGGCAACCGCGTAGCCCGGCTCGCGGCGGCGATGAGCGTCTGGGCCCTCCTCGTCGCTGCGGGGGCGGGTGAGCGCCTGGGCGGGGAGCTGCCCAAGGCTTTCGTCGGGCTCGGGGAGCTGCCGCTGCTGGCCGAGGCGCTTCGGCGTCTGGACGAATCCGCCTGGATCGATGCCATCGTCGTTGCGGTTCCCGCCGGATGGGAGGAGCCTGCAATCCTCCTCGCGGAGGAGCTCGTCGCGACCAAGGTGGTGGCCGCGGTGACGGGTGGGACGAGCCGGGCGGAATCCGTCCGAGCGGCGCTTTCCGAGGTAGCTGAAGACGCGCTCGTCGTCATCGTTCACGACGCCGCCAGGCCACTCGTGAGCGAGGCCGTGCTGGAACGTGTGCTCGCCCCGCTCTCCGAGGGCTGGGACGGCGTCGTGCCGGGCTTGCCGCTGAAGGACACCGTGAAGCGGGTC
>DATLDK010000036.1:0-14241 GCA_035525905.1 Gaiellaceae bacterium
GCTCGGTTTCCGATCAGGCGCCTGCAGCCGGTTTCCGCCTACCGAGGCAGCGACGATGCCTCGATGGCCGCCGACAACACGTCCGGCTTCAACTGCCGCTTCGTGGGCGGCACGTCCCGCTGGTCGATGCACGCCTACGGCGAGGCGATCGACGTCAATCCGGTCGAGAATCCGTACGTGCACGGCGGCCGCATCTCACCTCCCGCCGGGCGCGCCTACGCCGACCGCAGCCGCGACCGTGCGGGCATGTCGACCCGAGGCGGCGTGCTGGTGCGGGCTTTCGCCTCCGTCGGCTGGAACTGGGGGGCCGGGTTCGGCGACTACCAGCACTTCTCCACGACGGGCAGATGACGGACCGGCTTCGCCCGCACTGGGACTTCGGCGATCTCGATGCCACCGAGGAGCGTTTCCGGTCGCTGCTCGCGACGGAGGCGACTGCGAGCGGACGGGCGGAGGTACTGACGCAGCTCGCCCGCATCGAGGGCCTCCGCGAGAACTTCGACGCCGGCGAGCGCCTGGTCGACGAGGCCGCCCGAACCGCCTCCGCCGCGGTGGCGGCGATCCGCGTCGACCTCGAGCGCGGCCGGCTTCGCCGCTCGAGCGGCGACAAGGAGGCCGCGTTGCCGCTCTTCGAGTCCGCGTTCTGGCGCGCGCTCGACGCCGACGAGGACTGGCTCGCCGCCGATGCTGCGCACATGTGCGCGCTGGCTGCGCCGTCGAAGAATGCGTTCGTCGCCTGGACGAACCGCGGCATCGAGCTCGCGGAGGCGTCAGAGGCGGCCGCCTACTGGCTGGGACCTCTGCTCAACAACCTGGGCTGGGAGCACTTCGACGCCGGCGAGCACGAGCAGGCGCTGGCAGCGTTCGAGCGAGCCCTCGCTGCGCGCGAACGAGAGCCCGAGAAGGTGGCCGAGATCGAAGCAGCCCGGCAGGCGGTGGCGGAGGCGCGGAACGCGCTCGGTCGCGACCGCTAGCCGAGCAGCTGCTCGAACCGCTCGGCGTCTTCGAAGGGGCCGATCACAGCGAGATGGAAGCCTGAGTCCAGGATCGCCTGCGCGACGCGCTGCAAGTCCTCGGCGGTGACTGCGTCGAGCGCGTCGAGAACGGCCTGCGGCTCCTCTGCCCGCCCTTCGAGCACCTCGCGGCGAAGGCCGAACATGATCGTCCCGTGCGGGCTCTCGAGCTGCAGCACGAACCGCCCCTTGGCGAAGTTGCGCGCCTTCTCGAGCTCGTCGGAGGGGACAGCCTCTTCTGCCAGGAGCTTGAACTGCTGGACGATCGTCGTGACCGCGTCGTCGATGCGGTTGATGTCGACGCCCGATTGCGCATAGAGCGAGCCGGCGTCCGTGTAGGCGTGGTTCGTGCCGAAGACGTAGTACGCGAGCCCGCGCCGCTCACGCACCTCCGTGAACAGGCGTGAGGACATACCGCCTCCGAGCACCGTCGCGAGAATCTGCAGCACGTAGCGGTCGGGGTCGACGAGCGGGCGGCTGCGCACGCCGAGCACGAGATGCGCCTGATCGGACTGCTTCGTGTGCACCTTCACGCGCGAGCCCTTGCCGTTCAACGCAACCGCTGCCGGCGAGCCTGTGCCGCGCGGCTCCATGTCGCCGAGCAGCTCCTCGAGGCGCTGCTCGAGCCCGTCGCCGAGCTGACCGCCCACGCCCACGACCATGCGATCGGGCCGGTACCACTTGCCGGTGTAGTCGGTGAACGACTCCCGCGTCGCGCCCCGGACGGTCTCCTTGCGGCCGATGATGTCCCAGCCGAGGGGCTGGTCGCCGTAGAGGAGCGATTCGTACACGCCGCCGATGAAGTCCCTCGGCGTGTCGAAGTACATGTTCATCTCCTCGATGATGACGCCCTTCTCGCGCTCGATCTCCTCGCTGTCGAAGCGCGAGTTGCGGAGCATGTCCACGAGCACGTCGAGGGCCGTGTCGCGCGTCTCGGCGGCGCAGCGCACGTAATAGCCCGTGTACTCCTTCCCTGTGAAGGCATTGAACTCGCCGCCGATGGCATCGATCTCGCCGGCGATGTCGCGCGCTGTCGGCCGCCGCTCCGTGCCCTTGAAGAACATGTGCTCGGCGAAATGCGCGATCCCGTTCGTCTCGGCGGTCTCGTAGCGCGAGCCCGCGGCGAGCATGACGAAGCACGAGACCGACTGGGCGTGCGGCATCGGCGCGGTCAGCACGCGGAGGCCATTGTCCAGCGAGAAGCGCTCGAAGACCTTCACGGAGCCGCATGGTATAGAGGGTGCCGTGCCGGGCGAGAGGACCAAAGCGACGGTCGCGGCCCAACCGGACTGGCTGAGGAGAGTCCCGACCGGGCTGCGGCTGCCGGAGGGCCGCGTGGCCGTCGTCGGCTGCGGCACGTCGTTCCACGCCGCCCAGACCTCGGGCCGGGGGATGGACGCGCTCGAGTTCGTGCTCGATCCCCCCGAGGTCGACGTCCTCGTTCTCGTGAGCCATGAAGGGGAGACGCCGCTGACGCATGAGGCTGCGCAGGCCTTCTCCGGCCCGAAATGGCTCGTGACCGGCAAGTCCGACGGGCCGATCGCGGCGCTCTGCGAGCAGGTCGTCGTCGCGACTCCCGCGGTGGAGGAGAGCTATTGCCATACCGGGAGCTACACCTGCGCGGTCGCCACGCTGGCCGCCCTCCGCGGCGAGGACGTCACATGGCTGCCTGCGGCCGTGGCCGAGCGCCTGGCGGCGCCGCGCTTGCCCGTCTCCGCGCACGAGCGCTGGGTGTTCACGGGCGCCGGCCGCGACTGGCCCACCGCCCAGGAGGCCGCGCTGAAGCTGCGGGAGGGTGCATACCTCGCTGCCGAGGCCCATCCCCTGGAGGAGCTTCTGCACGGGCACCTAGCCGCCGTTGACGACACCGTGCGGTGCTTCGTGCTCGAGGGCGAGGGTCGTGCGGCCGCTCGTGCCGCGGACGCGGTTGCTGCTCTGCGCGAGCTCGGCTGCGATGTCACCCTCGTGCCGACGTGTCACCCGGTGGTGGACATCGTGGCGTTCCAGCTGCTCACGATCGACCTCGCGGATGCCCGCGGGGTCGACCCCGACTTCATCCGCTGGGACGACCCGCGCTGGAAGGCCGCGCGCGACGCCTACGCCTGACTCCTCAAGGACGGCAGGCCGCGGCCGATCACCCGGGCGGTGTCCAAAACCCTCAAGATCACCGGCCTGGTGGTGGCGATCGGCGTCTTGCCGCTCCTGATCGTCGGCGCGCTCGTCAAGCAGCGCGAAAGCGACCGCGCCGCGGTCGAGAGCTCGCTCGTCAGCCGGGCGAACGTGCAGGCGACGGAGCTGGAGGCCGGCTTCGCTCGCGGCCGCACGATCGCGCTCCTGATGGCCAGCAATCCATCCTTCTTCGATTTCTACTCTCAGCCCGGATCGCGCGCCGAGAAGGTGGCCGCCCAAGGGCGGACGATCGACCGCGTCCACAACGCGCTCGCCTACCTGGAGCGGCTCTATCCGGGCCAGATCGGTGAGGCTTGCTTCATCGACCGGAACGGTCTCGAGAACGCCCGCGTCGTCCAGGGGCTCGGAGCGTCGCCCTCGACGCTCTCGAACGAGTCACAGAATCCCTTCTTCCGTCCTTCGTTTGCCCAGCCTCTCGGCGGCGTCTACCAGTCGGAGCCCTACGTCTCGCCCGACACCGGCGAGTGGGTGATCGGCACGGCGACGCCCGTCGCGGGCCCGTCGGGAACCGCCGCCGCGATCGTTCACTTCGAGCTCACGATCGAAAGCTTCCGTACAGCGGCGTCCCGGTTCAGCGGCGGCGACGAGGTGGCGATCGTGGACGCCGATACCGGCGCCGTCGTCGTCAACACTCGCCGCGAGCAGCGCATCGGGGCAAAGCTCGGCGATCCCTCCGACCGGCGCTTCGTCGGCCTCTCGGGCTCGCGCGGTCTCGTCGAGCGCGGCGGCAGCCTACTTGCCTACCGTCTCGTCGGAGGGACGACGACCAATCGCTGGCTGGTGGTCGCGGTCGCCCCCCGACCCGGCAGCCTGGCGATCGTGCCGATCGCGGCCGTGCTGCTGGCGCTGCTCGGGCTCGCGCTGCTGATGGGACGCCGCTGGACGCGGAAGAGCGAAGAGGCCGAGACCGATCCCCTGACGGGGCTGGGGAACCGGCGCAAGCTCGCCACGGATCTCTCCCGGCTACTGCCCGCCACGAACACGTCGAATCCGCTCACGCTCTGCGTCTACGACCTCAATGGGTTCAAGAACTACAACGACTCCTTCGGCCACCCGGCAGGAGACGTCCTTCTCACCCGCTTCGGCTCCCGCCTGGCAGCGGCTGCGCTCGAAGGCAGCGCGTACCGTCTCGGCGGCGACGAGTTCTGCGTCCTGATCGCCGGCGACGCGGGCGAGCTCGACCCGGTCCTCGCTGCGACGCGGGAAGCCCTGTCGGATCGCGGCGAGGGCTGGACGATCGACTGCGCGCACGGCACCGTGCTCCTGCCCGCCGACGCCCGCGACGTCGAAGGCGCCCTGCGGCTCGCCGACCAGCGCCTGTACGAGGCCAAGCAGAGCGGTCGCCGCTCACCGAGCCGACAGAGCACCGACGTGCTCCTGCAGGCGCTGCGCGAGCGCGATCCTGACCTCGGCTCCCACCTGCACGACGTCGGCGGCTTGACCGCGGCGGTCGGAGCGCGGATCGGCCTCGTCACCGAAGAGCTTGACGCCCTCCGCCTGGCCGGTGAGCTCCACGACATCGGCAAAGTCGCCATTCCGGACGCAATCCTCTCGAAGCCCGGGCCGCTCGACCCGGACGAATGGAACCTGATCCGTCAGCACACGCTCATCGGCGAGAGGATCCTGGCTGCGGCGCCGGCGCTCAGCTACGTCGCCAAGCTCGTCCGCTCCAGCCACGAGCGGCACGACGGCACGGGCTATCCGGAGGCGAAATCGGCGGAGGAGATCCCGCTCGGCTCGAGGATCGTCGCGGTCTGCGACGCGTTCGACGCCATGATCGGCCCGCGTCCGTACCGGCTCGGGATGAGCGAGGAGGTCGCGATCGCCGAGCTCCGCCGCTGCGCCGGGACGCAGTTCGACCCCGAGGTGGTCGAGGTCTTCTGCGCGCTTCGCGCCGAGGAGCGCACCGAGTCCGTGCTTCAGCGGTCGACCAGCCGGTAGACGAACCACAGCGCTTGCCAGCGCTCGTCGATCGCACAGCTCTTGTTGTCCACGAGACCCGCCGCCAGACCCGTTTGCTGCACCGCGTCGAAGGTCAGATCCGTGTCGATGCCGGATGACCGTTTCGGCCACGCGATCCAAAGCCCGTCGGCCGGATCGAGGGTGTTCTTCAGCGCTTCGAAGCGCTGCTCGAGCCCCGCCCGCGTCGTCGTGAAGTAGACGACCACTCCCGCTTCTGGTTTCGCCCCCAGCTTCTGGGAGAGCGGGGTGCCCGAGTAGTCCTTAGCGGCCATGCCAGGCGGCGAGCAGCTCCTGCTCGCGCTCGGGAGCGAGACCGACGCCTTCGACGGCGGGCGCCTCGGCGGCGCCGGCGAGCGTCTCCTGCGAGGACCGGAAGCGCAGCCCGTTCGCGATCGCGCGGCCGACCTCGGTCTGGTGCATGCCCGCGAAGTCCGGGCCCCGGAGCCAGAGCGGGAGCTCCATCCATGGGCCCACCTCGTGCTCGGCGAGGAACTCGTCGGTCACCCACGTGACGTCCGCGCCGGCGAGCAACTCCCCCCACGGGGTGCCCGTGCTCGTCGCGTTGAAGACTCCCGTCACTCGGTGCTCCACGCAGCGCACCATCCAGTCCGCCAGGTCACGCACGTCGATGAACTGCGCGCGCCGCTCCGGCGGCCCCGGCGCGAGGATCTCGCCGCCGCGCTGAAGCCGGTGTGCCCAGTAGGTGAACCGACCCGTCGGATCGTGCGGTCCGACGATCAAACCGGGGCGGATGCAGAGGGTGCGCTCCTTGAACACGCTCCACACGGCCTGCTCGCACAGCGCCTTGAGCGCGCCGTAGTTGGAGTAGTCGTCGGCAAGCGTGTGGGCCGGAGCGTCGCCCAGCGCCGCGACGGCGCTCTCTTCGTTCGGCCCGACGCTGAAGTCCTCGTAGACGGAGACGCTCGACACGAAGAGGTAATGGGTGCAATGGCCGAGCGCCTCGGCGGAGGAGCGCACGACGGCCGGCACGTATCCGGAGGGATCGACGACGGAGTCGAAGTGGCGACCCGTCAACTGAGAGAGATCGCCGCCCCGGTCGCCCCGCAGCTTCTCCACGTCCGGAAAGAGGTCGGGATTCGTCTCGCCTCGGTTGAACAGCGTCAGCTCGTGCCCATGCGCCAAGGCGATCTCGACGAACGCCCGCCCGAGGAACTTCGTGCCGCCAAGGACGAGCACCCTCAATGGAACCTCTGCACCGCTCGCCAGACGGCCTCGGCGCCGAACTCGAGCGCATCGACGGGGATCCGCTCGTCGGCCGCATGGATCAGCTTCGAGAAGTCGAACTGCTCGGGCAGGCGCATCGGCAGGAAGCCATAGGTCTGGATGCCCGCCTGCGAGAAGAAGCGTCCGTCGGTGACCCCGATCTGGAGGAGCGGAACCGGTATCCCCTCGGGGTCGAGCTCGCGAATCACGCCTGCGAGCGTCTCGAACAGGCCGAGATCGGGTGCGGACGGGCCCGGGTCGTGGCGCACGACCTCGACCTCGATGTCGTCACCGGCGAGATCGTGCAGCTCTGCGATCAGCTGCTCGGGCGAGAAGCCCGGGAGCGCGCGGCCGTCCAGCTCGAGCTCGATCTCGCTCGGCACGACATTGACCTTGGCGCCGCCGCGCACGATCGTGGCGTTGACGGTGTTGCGCAGCATCGGCTCGAACTGCGCCGCCCTCGCGCCGAGCAGGCGCAACGCCCCGTCGGTCAGGCGCGGCTTCAGCAGCGAGCGCATGATCGTCGCGTGGCGCCGCGGCAACGCGGAGGCGATGGCCTCCACCATCTCTGCCACGACAGGGGTGACGTGCACGGGCATCCGCTTCTTGTCGAGATCCGAGAGGAAGCGGCCGAGCCGGGCCACGGTCCCGCCCCGGTGCACCATCGCCCCGTGTCCGCCGGGCCCACGTACGGTCGCCTTCAGCCAGCAGATCTGCTTCTCGGCCACCTGGATCGGGTAGAAGCGCTTGCCGCCCACGTGCAGCGTGAAGCCGCCGAACTCGCCCAGCGCGTAGCGCATTCCCTCGAACAGCTCCGGGTGCTCCTGCACGAGAAAGCGCGCGCCCAGGTTGCCGCCCGCCTCCTCGTCGGAGAGGACGACGAGCACCAGGTCCCCCGGCAGCTCGACGCCCTCGCGCTTGGCCCGCAGGAACGCGTGCACGAGCATCGCCACGCCGGCCTTCATGTCGAGAGCGCCGCGGCCCCACACGTAGCCGTCGTCGAGCACGGCCGCGAAGGGTGGGTGCTGCCAGGCCTGGAGCGCGGTCGTGACCACGTCCACGTGGCCCTGGAGAAGGAGCGGCGGTGCATCCCCGCCAGAAATGCGGCTCACGAGGTTCGGGCGGCCGGGCTCCTGCTCGTAGGTCTGCGTCTCGCAGCCCACCTCGTCGAGCTGCGCGCGCAGGAAGTCGATGCACCCCGCTTCGTTTCCGGGCGGGTTGGTGGTGTCGAACCGAATCAGCTCCTGCAGAAGCTCGACGACCGTCAGCACAGCTCGTCGAGTGCGGTCAGCAGCCGATCGACCTCTTCCGCGGTGTTGTAGTGGACGAAGCCCGCGCGGACGGCGCCCGCCTCCCCCAGCCCGAGCTGCTTCATGATCTCGATCGCGTAGTAGTCGCCGTGCCACACGGCGATGTCCCGCGCCGCGAGCTCGGTCGCGACGTCCTCCGAGGTTCGGCCCGGGAGGTTGAACGCGAACGTCGGTACGCGGCCTTCCATGGTGCGGAGCCCATAGAGCTGCACCGCGCCGGGCAGGCGCTCCAGGAACCGCTGTCCGAGCGCGCGCTCGTGAGCGGTCATCGCCTCCCATCCGAGGGACTCGATGTACTCGATCGCCGCCACGAAGCCCGCGAGTAGCTCGTGCTGCAGCGTGCCGTGCTCGAACCGGCGCCCGGCGGGATCGTTCGTCGCCGGCCGCACCTTGTACGGGCTCAGGCTCTCGAGGAAGGCGCGCTTTCCGAAGGCCATCCCCATGTGCGGACCGAAGAACTTGTACGGCGAGCAGAGGAGGACGTCCACGTCCCAGGCCGCGGTGTCGATCGGGCCGTGCGGTCCGTAATGGACGGCGTCCGCCCACGCGAGCGCGCCGGCGCCATGCGCGAGCTCGACGATGCGCGTTACGTCCGGGGTCGTGCCGACCGCGTTCGACGCGATCGGAAAGGCGACCACGCGCGTCCGGTCGGAGAGCTGCGACTCGAGATCCTCCAGATCGAGGGAGAGGTCGTCGTGCACGCCGGCGAAGCGCACGACGATGCCGAGATCCTCGGCGAGCGCGAGCCACGGCGAGACGTTGGCGTCGTGGTCGAGGCGGGTGCAGAGCACCTCGTCGCCAGGCTTCAGCGAGCGTCCGAGCGCGCGCGTGAGCAGGAAGTTGAGCGACGTCATGCTCGGTCCGAACGCGATCCCGCCAGGGTCGCACCGCAGGAAGCGACCGGCCGCGTCGTGGGCGCGCTCGACGAGCTCGACCGTCCGCACGCTCGTCTCGTACGGCGCGCCGATGTTGGCATTGTCCTCGCGCAGATAGCCGGCGATCGCGTCGATCACCTCGTCGGGGCATTGGGTGCCGCCCGGCCCGTCGAAGAAGGCAAGCCGGCGGTCGAGCGCCGAGTAGCGCGCCCGAACGGCGTCGACGTCCAGCATCGTGGCGCTCACGCCAGCGCCTCGCCGTTCACGGTCCAGCGGTAGCGCGGCTTCGCGGTTAGCGACGCGCCGACGAAGCAGTCGCGCTCCGCCTTCGCGACCAGCTCGCGGACGAACGCCGGCTTCGGGTCGAGCGTCACGTCGACCTCCACCTTGATCCGGATGAACGCGTACCGGCCGTCGGTGTCGCGGACCGCCACCTCTCCGGCGGCGTCCGCACCGCCCGCGACCTCGATGCCGTCGCGCTCGGCGTGGAAGCGGAGGCTCGTCAGCGTGCAGCGGGCGAGCCCCGCGAGCACGAGATGCTCGGGCGACCAGGCCTCGTCGGCGGGGATCGGAGAGCCCCCCTGCTCGCTCGTGGCCGCTCCGTCGCGGCCGACCGAGACGGCGTACGAGAACGATCTGGCGCGGATCGGCACCCGAGGGAACCTACACTCGCGCCATGGTGCTCGCGGTCCTCGGCGTCACGGGCTACACGGGCCGGCTCGTGCTCGCCGAGGCGCGCCGCGCCGGGCTCCAGCTGAGGCTCGTCGGGCGGCGGCGTGAGGCGCTCGAGCAGCTCGCGGCTCCCGGAGAGGAGGTGCGCGTCGCCGACGCCCGCGATCGTGCCGCCCTGGATGCCGCCTTCGAGGGCGCCGGCGTCGTGGCGTCGCTCGCAGGCCCGTTCCTCGACCATGGCGTGCAGCCCGTGTGGGCCGCGATCGCCGCGGGAGCGCATTACCTGGATACGACAGGAGAGCAGGAGTTCGTTCGGCTCCTGCACGAGCTCGTCACCGGCGACTGCGGCGTCGCCGTGCTGCCCGCGTTCGGCTTCGACTACGTCCCGGGCGACCTGGCTGCGCGGCTGGCGGCCCAGCAGGTCGAAGGGCCTCTGGACGAGGTCGTGGTCGCGTACTCCACGAGCGGCGTCGGAACGAGTCGCGGCACCCGGGCCACGGTCGGCCGAGTCATGCGGCAGCGGCAGGTCGCTTGGGAGGACGGGAGGCTCGTGGACTCCCGCTTCGGCGGCACGACGCGCACGGTGCGGTTCCCGTTCGGCGCGCGGACCGTCGTCGAGTGGAGCGGCGCGGAGCCGCTCACGGTCCCCAGGCACACGGACGTCCGCAACGTGCGGTCCTACATCCGGGCTCCCGCGGCCGCCGCGAAGGCAGGCCGCTTCAGCGCGCTGATCGCGCCGCTCCTGGGGTTGAGCTCGCGTCTGGGGCCGTCTGGTCCGTCAGAGGAGTCCCGCCGCAAGAGCCGGTTCGCCGTGGTTGCAGAGGCGCGGGGGGCGGGCGGGGAAGGACGTGCGGTGCTCACGGGGAGCGATGTCTACGGGCTGACGGCGTTGCTGATCGTCCGCGGCGCGCAGGCTCTGCTGGCGGGGGAGATTCGAGGGACGGGGGTGCTCGCGCCCGCAGAGGCGTTCGCTGCGAGGAAGCTCGCGGAGAGCCTGGAGCCGTTTCTCGCGGTTGCCGAGTGATGCCGTCCGGTCCGGGTCGTACGGTGAGGGTCGTGCAACGGCTCAGAGCCTTGAGCGAGGCCGAGTGCTACGCCCGGTGCTACGGGTGGCGCGGAGACGACGGTGTCAAGGTGATCAGCGTCGAGCGCCGGCGGCCCCGGTACGAAACGCCCGTCTCCGGCGAGCTGCTCCGGTCTCTGTTCGAAGACAAGCTCGACGCGCGCGAACCTGAAGCCGCTTAGCGACGTCCCAGACGTCCTGGCGCCGGGCTTGACGGCGGTCTTCTGCGGGATCAACCCTGGTCGCTTCTCCGCCGCCGCGAACGCGCACTTCGCGAACCCTCGGAACGACTTCTGGCGCCTGCTGCACGCGGCGGGCTTCACCCCGCGGCTGTACGACCCGAGTGAGCAGCTGGAGCTGCTGCACCTCGGCATCGGCGTCACGAACGCTGCCTACCGGACGACGCCCGGCTCGGGTGACCTCAGGCGCCGCGACTTCGAGGGATCGGCGGAGCGGCTGGAGCGAATCGCGTTCGAGCTGAAGCCACGTGCGATCGGCTTTGTTGGCAAGGAGGCGTATCGCGGCGCGTTCGGCGAGCGCGCGCAGCTCGGGGCGCAGGAACGCCGGCTCGATGGGACCGCGCTCTGGGTGCTGCCGTCGACTTCCCCGGCGAATGCGGCAGTGCCGTGGGCCGAGCGGCTGCGCTGTTTCCAGGCATTCCGCGATTCGCTATGAGGCTGCGCCAAGCAGCGCGCGCAGTCGTCCTCGATCCGGAGGATCGGATCCTGCTCGTCCGCTTCGAGTTTCCCCAAGCGGTGGTATGGGCTACTCCGGGTGGGGGGCTCGATCCAGGCGAGACGCATGAGCAGGCGATTCTCCGGGAGCTCGCGGAGGAAGCCGGGCTGGACAATGTCCAGCTCGGCCCGTGGATCTGGACGCGCGAGCACGTGATCCCCTTCCTCGATGGCAAGTGGGACGGACAGGTCGAGCGCTACGCGCTCGTCCGGACGCAGGGCTTCGAGCCGGCGCCCCGCTTCACGCCCGAGCAGCTAGCGGCGGAGTACGTCACCGGCCTCAGGTGGTGGACTCTCGCCGAGCTGGCTACGAGCGACGCGCTCTTCGCGCCGAGACGGCTCCCCGAGCTCCTCGCCACGCTGCTGCGCGACGGCCCGCCCGGAGAGCCGCTCGACGTCGGCGTCTAGCGCGTGCCCCTCTCCACGAAGGGTGCGAGCACGACGTCCCAGCCGGTGTGGTAGCGGTCGCGTGGGTCCCCGGAGCCGAAGCCCCGGTGTTCGAGCTCGACACGGGTGCCGGGCCCCTCGGCCGAGAAGCGCACCTCGACCTCGGTGCCGCGAGCCTCGCCGATCTGCCAGTCGAGCACGAATCGGTGCGGGGGCTCCCATGCGAGCACGACGCCCCAGTCCTGTTGCCCGTCGTTCGTGACCTCGTAGAGGCGTCCTCCCACCGTGGGCTCCAATACCACGTCCTGGACGGCCTCCCCCGCGTACGAGTGCGATCCGACCGGCCACCACGAGGCGATCCGCGCCGTGAAGAGCGCGAATGCCTCCGCGGGCGCGAAATCCACCATCACGGTCTTGCGAATCGCCTCGGTGGTCATGGTGCTCATCCTGTCTCCTTTCTCGCTGCTTCGCGGAAGCGCTCGAGGGCCTCCGACCAGAACCCGTCGAAGTAGTCGCGGACGCGCAGCAGCCCGTCGGGCTCGATCCGGTAGAGACGCCGGGTGCCGTCCCTGCTGTCGCTGACGAGGCCTGCCTCCTTGAGCACGCGCAGATGCTGCGAGACGGCGGGCCGGCTGACAGGCAGCCCTTCCGCAAGCTCGCCGACCGAGCGTGGCCCCGACTTCAGCGACTCGAAGATGCTTCGCCGTGTGGCGTCGCCGAGAGCATCGAGCACTGTTCCGTTAGTGGACACTTACCGTAAGTAGTAACTTACGTATGCTGAGTTGTCAACCCCTCCAGCGATTCGTGATCGGGGTGCGCCGGTCACGGCCGAACGCTTTCGGGCGCAGCTTCACGCCGGGAGGCGCCTGGCGCCGCTTGTACTCGGCGCGGTCGATCAGAGCCAACGCCTGGTCCACGACGGTCGCGTCGAACCCTTCCGCGAGCAGCTCTTCACGGGAGCGGTCGAGCTCGACGTAGGCCTCGAGGACGCGGTCGAGCTCGTCATAGGGCGGCAGCGAGTCCTCGTCCTTCTGGTCGGCGCGCAGCTCCGCAGACGGCGGCCGCTCGATGATCGAGGCCGGGATCAACTCGCGGCCGGCGCGCTCGTTGAGGTACCGGGAGAGACGAAAGACGTCGGTCTTGTAGATGTCCTTGATCAGGGCGAAGCCCCCGGCGAGATCGCCGTACAGGGTCGAGTACCCGACCGAGAGCTCCGACTTGTTGCCGGTCGCGAGAACGAGCCAGCCGTGCTCGTTCGAGAGGGACATCAAAGTCATGCCGCGCACCCGGGCCTGCAGATTCTCCGCGGCCAGGCCTTCGGTGCCGACGTCCGCCTCGTGAAACGAGCCGACCATGCGCTCGATCGGGATCTCCCGGAAGTCGCAGGCCAGGCTCTCGGCCACGCGCCGCGCGTCGCTCTGGGTGTCCTCCGAGGAATACCTGGATGGCATCGAGATGCAGTGCACACGCTCTGCGCCGAGGGCGTCCACCGCGAGCGTCGCCACGAGCGCGGAGTCGATCCCGCCCGAGAGGCCGAGCACGACGTCGCCGAACCCGTTCTTGCCGACGTAGTCCTGCAGGGCGAGCCCGAGCGCGCGCCGCATCTGTTCCAGCTCGGGCTCGAACGGGACGATCTCGCCGCCGATCGGACTTTGTGTTGGGACGACACTCTCCGCCAAGTCGAGCACCGTCGGCTCCTGCTCGTCCTCCCGCTCGCGCGCCAGCGCGCGCCGGCGCACGTCGCGGAGCCGCCGGCCGATTGCCTCGCTCGGGTCGAGGTCGACGAAGAGCAGCGCCTCCTCGAAGCCGGGCGCGCGTGCCAGCACCTCGCCCTCGTCGTCCAGCACGACCGAGTGGCCGTCGAAGAGAAGCTCGTCCTGCCCGCCGACGAGGTTGCAGAACGCCAGGTACGCCGAGTTGTCGCGGGCGCGCGTCACGAGCATCTCCTCCCGGTCCTCGGCCTTGCCGACGTGATACGGCGACGCGGAGAGGTTCACGAGCAGCTCCGCGCCCGCGAGCGCGAGGTCGGTCGCAGGCGGGCCGGGCTGCCAGACGTCCTCGCAGATCGTCGGCCCGGCGAGGATGTCGCCGAACCGAAGCAGCAGGAGCTCGCGGCCGGAAGCGAAGTAGCGGTTCTCGTCGAAGACGCCGTAGTTGGGGAGATAGCGCTTGCGGTACAGGCCCTTGATCTCGCCGTCTGCGCAGACGGCGCACGCGTTGAAGAGATCGCGGTCGAACCACGGCGTGCCCACGAGCGCGGTCAGGCCGGTGGCAGCCTTGGCGATCTCGCGGGCCGAAGCCTCCGCCGCGCGCACGAATCCCGGTCGCAGCAGCAGGTCTTCGGGCGGGTAACCGGTGACGGCGAGCTCCGGGAAGACGACGAGCTCGGCGCCATCGCGACGCGCATCCGCCAGGCTCGCGAGAATACGCTCGCGGTTTCCGTCCAGGTCGCCGACGACGGCGTTGATCTGGGCGAGCGCGAGCCGCATCAGGAGGATTCTACCGGTTTGCGACTGTCAGGCGAAAACATCACGATCGACCGACGGTACCGCGGTCCGACACAGTCGGCGAACGGCGGGTATGCCGCCGGACGGCTTGCCGCGTTCGTCGCCGGTCCGGCCGAGGTGACGCTGCGGCTACCGCCCCCGCTCGAACGGCCCCTCGCCGTCGCAGACGAGGACCGGCGGGTCCTGCTGCTCGACGGCGACGCGGTCGTGGCCGAGGCGGAGCCACGCGCGCTCGAGCTCGAGCCTCCCCCGGCACTCTCCCTCGCCGAGGCCCGAGAAGCAGCGACGGGGCACATCCGTATGG
>DATLDK010000055.1:0-7224 GCA_035525905.1 Gaiellaceae bacterium
CGCCACCGAGAGCGCCCGCCCCTCGGCTGCCGCCGTTCGCACCCGTGCGACCCCGTCTTCCAGCGAGTCGGCGACCTCGTCGAGGTACCGCGTCTCGAGCCGCCTTTGGATACGGGAACGATCGACCTCGACGCAGAGGATCGCCGCGCCCGCCATGGTCGCGGCGAGCGGTTGCGCCCCGCCCATCCCGCCGAGCCCGGCGGTCAGGATCGTGCGGCCGCGAAGGTCGGCGGACCCGAAGTGCTTCTCTCCCGCCGCCGCGAAGGTCTGGTAGGTCCCCTGCAGGATCCCCTGCGTGCCGATGTAGATCCAGCTGCCGGCGGTCATCTGCCCGAACATCGTCAGGCCCGCGGCTTCGAGGCGGCGGAACTCGTCCCAGTTGGCCCACTTCGGCACGAGCAGCGAGTTGGCGATCAGCACTCGCGGTGCGCCCTCGTGGGTGCGGAACACCCCGACCGGCTTGCCGCTCTGAACGAGCAGCGTCTCGTCGTCGCGCAGGCGCAACAACGCCCGGACGATCGCCTTCAGCGCGTCGTGCGAGCGCGCGGCGCGGCCGGAGCCCCCGTAGACGACGAGCTCCTCGGGCCGCTCGGCGACCTCAGGATCGAGGTTGTTCAGCAGCATCCGCAGAGGCGCTTCCGTCTGCCAAGAGCGCGCGTTCAGGTGCGTGCCCCGCGGCGCGCAGATCCGCGACAGGTCGCCGGCGAGCGCCTCGACGACGGCATCGAGCGAAGACACGCTCACGGGGACTCGCTGGCGGACCGCTGCCTCGACCGCCACCAGGCCCAGGCGCTCGCGATCACGAAGTAGGCCCCCGCGAAGACGAGTGCCCGCCGCAAGTCACCACCCGTCGCCCACGCGATCAGGACGATCAGGCCCGCCAGGGTCGAGATGACCATGACGCTGTAGCGGAAGGGCAGCCTCGCCCTCCCCGGTCCCGGGCCGCTGCTCAACGAAGCGCTCCGATCTCGGCCTCGGCGGCCGCCAGAACCGATCCGTCGCGGATCGCGTCGGCCACACGTTCGATGTCGTCCGAGAGCGAGCGGTCGTCACGCAGTCGTTCCGAAAGCTCGCGCACCGCGTCGTGCGTCGCGCGCACCCCCGGCCCCGGCTCCAGGGGGGCCAGGAACTCGACCGCCTGCGCGCCGGCGAGCAGCTCGATCGCGACCGCCCGCTCGGCGTTCGCGAGCACCTGGAGCGCCTTCAGCCCCGACGCGTTCCCCATCGAGACGTGATCCTCTTGGCCGGCGCTCGTCGGGATCGAGTCGACGCTCGCCGGGTGGCACAGGGACTTGTTCTCGGATACGAGCGCGGCCGCGACGTACTGCGGGATCATGAAGCCCGAGTTGAGGCCGCCCTCGACGGTCAGAAACGGCGGCAGCCCCTCCGACAGGGAGGGGTTGACGAGCCGCTCTACGCGCCGCTCCGAGATGTTGGCGAGCTCGGAGACCGCCATCGCGAGCACGTCGAGCGCGAACGCGAGCGGCTGTCCGTGGAAGTTGCCGTTCGACACGACGAGCCCCTCGTCCACGAGCACGAGCGGATTGTCCGTGGCTGCGTTGAGCTCAACGGCCACGGTCGCCTCGACATGGCTGAGGAGGTCTCGGCTCGCTCCGTGCACCTGCGGCGCGCAGCGGAGCGAGTAGGCGTCCTGCACCTTGTCGCACCAGCGGTGCGATTCGATGATCGCCGACCCTTCGAGCAGGCGGTGGACGTTCGCAGCCGAGTCGATCTGACCGCGCAGCGGTCGGGCCGCGTGGATCGCCGGGTGAAAGCTCGTGCGCGACCCCTGCAGCGACTCGAGCGAGAGCGCGCAGGCGAGGTCGGCGGTGCGGGCGAGCCGCCATGCACGCACCAGCGCGAGCGTGGCCATCGAGGCCATGAACTGCGTGCCGTTGATCAGCGACAGGCCTTCCTTGGCAGCCAGCTTGATCGGCTGGAGCCCGGCGGCGGCGAGCGCGTCCCCGCCGCTGTACAGGGTCCCCTCGAACCACGCCTGGCCCTCGCCCACGAGCGGCAGGGCGAGATGAGCGAGCGGCGCGAGATCGCCGCTGGCGCCGACCGAGCCGCGCGAGGGCACGCGCGGGAGGACACCCCGGTTTAGACACTCGATCAGCAACTCCACCGTCTCGACGTGAGCGCCCGAATAGCCCTTGGCGAGGGCGTTCGCGCGCAACAGCATCGCCCCGCGCACCACCTCCGCCGGATACGGCTCTCCGACCCCGCACGCATGACTGCGTAGGAGCCGAAGCTGAAGCTCCTCGACCTGGTCGTCGGCGATCGACTCGGAGACGAAACGGCCGAAGCCGGTGTTGACGCCGTAGGTGTGCTCGGCGGCCCGGTCGACCAGCTCCCGGGCCGCCCGCATGGCCGCGCGCGCCTCGTCGGTGAGGGCGACCGGCGCTTCGTGGACCGCGACCTCCCAGACGTCTTCGACCCGCAGATCGTTCCCCGTCAGCGCGTGGCTCGCGATCACGGGGCGAGCGTACTAGTTGTGCATGGGGGCTTCCGTGCCGGGAAGATGCAACAGGCTTTCGACGCCGCGGACCCCGTGGATCTGGTGCGTCCGCTCGACCAGCGCGTCGATCAAGTCTTGCGAGGGCAGCTCGCCGCGCAGCTGCACGATCCCTTCCTGGGCGTTGACGCTGATCGACCCCTTGACCTCGTGCTCGTCCCGGAAGAGCTCCGACTCCACCTTGTCCTTCAGGGTGGCGTCGTCGTACTGCTTCGGGCGCGTCTTCCCGACCAGTTCGCGAACCCGCCCGAACACGACTGCGCGCCGACGCTGATCTGTGGCAAACCAGGCGCCCACCGCGACGATCAACGCCGCTAGGCCGAATTTCTTCATGTCAGTCCTCCTCGTTGGCTGTCCTTATCCCTTCCGAGCCGGGCCGCCGCTGAAACCCCGGCTACGACAGGAGCCGCAGCTCGAGCACATGCGATTCGTCGAACCCGTCGATCCGGAGCATCGCTCCGGCTGCCGCTGCGGCCGCGCCCGCCGGCATGAGCCCGACGAGCTCCGAGCCGACCACCTCCGCCCCGCGCTCGAGCGCCTCGGCCTCGACCCGGGACACGATCTCGTGCAGCGCCGCCGCTTCCCAATCCTCGACGTTCATCGAGACCTGCACGACGCCGGCGCGTGGCAGGTCGAGGCCCAGCGCGCGGACCCCGGGGAACCCGCCGCCCGTCTCGCGCACGACGGCGGCGATCTCACGCGCCGCCTCGAGCGTCCCGCGGAGGTTCACGTTGAAGGCGATCAGCGGCCGCCTGGCGCCGACCACGACTCCTCCTGCGCGCTCGTCCAGCTGCGCGGGGCCGAAGTCGGGAACGACCTCCCCGGCATCGACGCGGCGCTGCAGCTCGACGGTGCCGCCCCGCCGGAAAAAGGCGGGGCCGCGGCCGGGCGCCAGCTCTCCGTACAGGAAGGCCGGTAGGCCCAGATCGTCACCGATCCGGCGTGCCAGCACGAGCGCCGTCTCCTTTGCACGTGCTAGATCCTCGGGCTTGAGCGGAACGATCGGCACGACGTCGGCGGCGCCGATCCGCGGATGAGCGCCCTCGTGGGATCGCAAGTCGATCCGCTCGCGCGCGCAGGCGATTCCTGCGAGCAAGGTCTCGATCAGCTCCTCTCCCTCGCCGACGAGCGTGAACACGGACCGATGATGGTCGGCGTCCACGTGCACGTCGAGCAGCCGCGCGGGCGACGAAAGCGCGTCGCGCAAGAAGCCGATCACCGCCTCGTCGCGGCCCTCGGAGAAGTTCGGCACCGACTCGAGCACAACCGTAGATTAGGAGCGTGAAGGCGTACTACGAGGCACGGGCGCCGGAATACGACGACTGGTGGCTTGGCGGCGGCCGCTTCGCCGAGCGCGACCGGCCCGGATGGGACACGGAGCGCGCCGCGCTCATCGCCGCTCTACGAGGCCTCGCGCCCGCCCGCACACTCGATGTCGCGTGCGGCACGGGCTTCCTGACCCAGCATCTTCCCGGCACAATCACCGGCCTCGACCAGAGCTCGAGCATGCTCGAGCTCGCCAGCGCCCGGGTGCCGAGTGCAGGGTTCGTCGAGTCGGACGCGCTTCGCCTGCCGTTCGCCGACGACACCTTCGAGCGGGTGTTCACGAGCCATTTCTACGGCCACCTCGAGGAGGACGAGCGCGTGCGCTTCCTCGACGAAGCTCGTCGCGTCGCCACGGAGCTCGTCGTCGTCGACTCCGCACTTCGCGCGGACGTGCAGCCCGTCGAGTGGCAGGAACGCATACTGAACGACGGCTCCACCTGGCAGGTGTACAAGCGCTTCTTCACGCCCCACGAGCTCTCGACCGAGCTCGGCGGCGGCGACACGCTCTTCGCGGGCCGCTGGTTCGTCGCCATGCGAGCGTGACGGTCCGCAAGAGCTCGTATCGATCGATCGCGTCGCTCCAGCGCGACACGGCGCGCTGCCGCGCCTGCGTCGAGGCCGGCTACCCGCTGGAGTCCTGGCCGGTGCGGGCGCCATACCACGGTCAGCGTGCGTACCTCTTCGGCCAGGCGCCCGGGATCGTCGAGGGCGAGGAGCGTCTGCCGTGGCGTGGCCGGGCCGGTCAGCGGCTGCGGGGCTGGCTCGAGCTCGAGGGCGACGCGCTGTACGCGACGTTCTATTGCGCCTCCGTGACGCGCTGCTATCCCGGCCGGCCTGCGTCCGGCAGGGGCGACCGCACGCCGACCCCGCGGGAGCAGCAGCTCTGTGAGTTCTGGCGGAGCTGGGAGCTCGAGCTCCTGCGGCCGGAGCTGATCGTTACGGTCGGAGGCCTCGCGCTGCGTCGGCTGGTCGGCATCCCGACGCTGACCGAGGCGATCGGGAAGAGCTACACGTATCGAGACGCCATCGTGATCCCGCTGCCGCACCCTTCCGGTGCGAGCGGTTGGCTCAACGACCCGACGAACCGCGCCCGGCTCGGGAAGGCACTGACCCACGTGAAACGCGAGCTCGGACGGCTAACCTCGGAATCGTGAGCTCGAACGCCGTCCCGTACCGCCGCACGTTCGTCCGGCTGCTCGGGTTCCTGCGCCCCTACAAGGGCTCGCTGATCGCCTCGACCGTTCTCGCCGTGCTCTCGCAGGCCGCGGCGATCGCGATCGTGCTGCTCGTCGGCGAGGCAATCGACGGAATCGAGGCCCGGCGCGGCACGCACACGCTCGCGTGGGTGGTCGCGGGGATCATGCTCGTCGGCGCCGTCAAGGCTGCGCTCATGGTCGGGCGCCGCGTCATCTCGGGACGGCAGGCGCTCGGGATCGAGAAGGACATGCGCGAGGGCCTCTACGGCCATCTGCTGCGGCTCTCGTTCGGCTTCTACGACCGCCACCAGACGGGGCAGCTGATGTCACGCGCGACCGTCGACCTGCAGTCGGTCCGCTTCTTCCTCGGGTTCGGGCTGATCTTCTTCTTCCAGCACATCCTCACCATCGTCTCCGTGATGGTCGTCCTGTTCGTGATCGAGTGGCGCCTCGCGTTGATCGCCCTCGCGATCACACCGCTGATCGTCGCGGTTGCCTACCGCTACAGCCACGTGTCGCACCCGGTCCTGCGCGACGTCCAGCAGAAGCTCGGCGACGTCGCAACCGTCACCGAGGAGTCGATCGTGGGCGTCCACGTGGTCAAGTCCTTCGCGCAGGAAGAGCGACGCCAGACCCTGTTCGAGCGAGCGTCTGGAGCCGTCTTCGCGGCGACGGTCAGCGCCTTCCGCCAACGCGCGATCTACGTCCCGCTGCTCTCGTTTCTGCCCCTACTGGCCCAGGCGGCCGTGCTGCTTGCGGCTGGGAGGATGGTGGTGGACCGCTCGCTCACGCTGAGCGAGTTCTTCGTCTTCAACCTGCTGCTGGCGATGCTGATCGTCCCGCTCCGGAGCCTCGGGATGTGGGTGGGTCAGGCTCAACGCGCGACCGCGTCCGGCGAGCGGATCTTCGAGGTGATGGACGAGCCCGAGGGCGTCGAGGATCGCGCCGGAGCGACGGAGCTGCCAGACGGACCAGGCGCGATCCGCTTCGAACGCCTGAGCTTCGGCTACGCACCGGACCGCTCCGTGCTCCACGAGATCGACCTCGAGGTCGAAGCCGGCACGACGGTCGCCCTGATCGGCCATACGGGATCGGGAAAGACGACCCTCGCCGCGCTCGTGCCGCGGTTCTACGACGCAACGGAGGGCCGCGTCCTCGTCGACGGCGTCGACGTGCGCGACGTCACACGCCGCTCACTGCGCCGCGAGATCGGAGTCATCTCGCAGGATCCCTTCCTGTTCTCGGCGACCGTTCGCGAGAACATCGCCTTCGGCGTCCTCGACGCAACCGACGAGCGAGTCGAGCAGGCGGCTCGCGCCGCCCAGGCGCACGAGTTCGTCAACGAGTTGCCGTACGGCTACGACACCGTCATCGGCGAGCGCGGGATCACGCTGTCCGGAGGGCAGCGGCAGCGGCTGGCGATTGCGCGCGCGCTCGTGATCGACCCGCGCATCTTGATCCTCGACGACGCGACCGCCTCGGTCGACGCGACGACGGAGTCGAAGATCAGATCCGGCCTTGCCGCCGCGATGGCGGGCAGGACGACCATCATCATCGCTCACCGCCTGTCGACGATCGCGCTGGCGGACGAGATCGTCGTGCTCGAGCACGGCCGGATCGCGGCCCACGGAACGCAGGCCGAGGTGCTCTCGACGAGCGCCGTCTACCAGGAGATCCACGAGCACGGCCTCATCCAGGGCTTGCTGAAGGAGAGCGCATGAGGGTTTGGCAGCCCGGGAGCCATCTGACGGAGGAGCGTGGCGCCGAGGTGCGCGACTGGTCGTGGCGGCGCACGCGGCGGCGGCTGGGTCTTCTCGTACGGCTGACCCTTCCCTACCGCGGCCGCACTGCGCTCGCCCTCGGCACGCTCCTCGTCTACACGCTCGTGGCGCTCGCGCCGCCCTATCTGGCCAAGCTCGCCATCGACGAGGGCATCCGTCCGGGCGATCTCGGCCGGTTGACGCAGATCGTCGCCCTCTTTCTGGCCTCCGCGCTGCTCGCGCTCGCCCTCTCCTCCGCCAACACCTATCTGACCGGCTGGACCGGAGAGCGCGTCCTCGCCGACCTGCGCAACCAGCTCTTCGGCCACCTGCAGCGGCTCTCGCTCGGCTTCTACGAGCGCAACCGCGCCGGCGTGATCATCAGCCGCATCACGAACGACGTCGAGGCGCTCGACCAGCTCGTGAC
>DATLDK010000061.1:0-11457 GCA_035525905.1 Gaiellaceae bacterium
GCCGCGGGGATGGGCTTCCTGATCGGCTCGCGCGTGCGCGGAACGATGATCGGCGAGTTCCCCGGGCTCGCCCGGCTCGACGACGATGGCAACCTGCGGGCGACCTCCGACTTCCGAGGGCTCTACAGCGCCCTGCTGGAGCAGTGGCTGGGCGCCGACGCGGAGGCGATCATCCCGGGCGCCCGCAGCTTCGCCCGCCCGAAGATCCTTCGATGATCGCCACCGCGCTCGTCCTCCTCACACTCGCTCCTGCGCGGATCCAGGTGAGCGCCGACGAGTTCGGCTACTCGCTCTCACGCCAGTCGATCAAGGCCGGCCCGGCGATCGTGCAGCTTGTCAACTACGGCGAGGACGAGCACGATCTGCGCATCCGCCGCGCCGGCGGGACGCGCACCTACCGAATCGGCAAGGTTCGTCCCGGCGGGCTCGGCGAGCTCGACACGCGGTTGCTGCCCGGCCGGTTCACCCTGTGGTGCTCGGTGGCCGACCACCGCGAGCGCGGGATGAGCGCCACGCTCGTTGTCCGCAAGCGCTGACATTCCGCAGCACCAACTAGGATCACGGCTCACCCACGAACGGGAGTCGTCACATGTCACTCATGGACAAGATCAGGTCGTTGTTCTCGGGCGGTTCGGCCGCCACGACGGACGACCACGCCGGCCATGACCACTCGGGCCACGATCACGACCACTCTCACGACCACTCTCACGACGAGCCCGCCGCAGCGATGCCTGCCGGCCCCGCCGACGAGGATGCGCCGGCCTAGAGGATCAGCCCGCGGGGCGCTTCGGCTTCCCCGCGGGTTCTCTACCAGTCGGTCGGGCGGTAATCCTTCAGGAACTGGCCCCAGACGTGCTCGCCGCTGTTGAAGCCGGCGATGATCGGGTCGACGACCCGTGCGGCCCCGTCGACGATGTCGAGCGGCGGCCGGAAGCGGTGCTCGGCGGTCTTGCGCTCGGCGATCTCGATCGGGTCCTCGTCGGTCACCCAGCCGGTGTCGACGCTGTTCATGTGGATGCCGTCGGCCTGGTAATCAGCCGCCGACGTCCGCGTCAGCATGTTCAGCGCCGCCTTCGCCATGTTCGTGTGCGGGTGCCGGGTCGTCTTGAAGCGCCGGTAGAACTGCCCTTCCACGGCGGACACGTTCACGATGTGCTTGTCGCGTTCGCGTGTTCGCAGCAGGAGCGGCTTGAGGCGGGCGTTGAGGACGAACGGTGCGACTGCGTTCACGAGCTGGGTCTCGAGCAGCTCGACTGACGAGACCTCGTCGAGCAGAAGTCGCCACGAGTTGCGGTCTCGGAGGTCGAGCTGCTGCAGGTCCTGATCGAGACGCCCTTCGGGGAACAGGTCGCTCGGCGCGGCGGCGTCCTCCGGGAGAAGCGGCAGTTGCGACAGCTCCGCGGAGCCCGCCGGCAGCATCTCTGTACGCCGCAGCCCTTCGTACTCGCCCAAGAGCCGCTGGACGTGCATGGGCATCGCCCCGGCCGCCTCGAGCTCCCCAGCGAGCATGTGCCGGTAGAACTCGGCCGGACGGCGAACCGTCTGGCAGGCGTTGTTGACGATGAAGTCGAGCCGCTCCCGGGTCGAGAGCAGGTGCGTGCAGAAAGCCTCGACGCTCGGCGTGTGACGCAGGTCGAGCCCGAAGATCTCGAGCCTCGCGCTCCAGTCGGCGAAGTCGGCCTCGCGCGCGTACCGCGCTGCGGAGTCGCGCGGGAAGCGCGTGGTAACGATCAGATGGGCGCCCGCCCGCAGCAGCTTGATGCCCGCCTGGTAGCCGATCTTCACGCGTCCGCCGGTGAGGAGGGCAACGCGGCCGGTCAGGTCCGCGGTCTCGGTCCGCTTGCGAAGGTTGAAGTCGCCGCACGGCCGGCAGAGCTGGTCGTAGAAGTGATGGAGCTCGAGGTAGTCCTGCTTGCAGACGTAGCAGTGCTGTGGCTCGATCGCTTCCCGGAAGTCGGGGTCGGCCTCGACCTCGACCTGCTCAAAGCTGGAGGGCGGGAAGACGTTCGGTGAGGTGTAGACCGGCTTCTCGCGCAGGACACGGATCCCGGTCTCGGCGAGCGCCAACTCGTCCCGGCCGAGCCTCGCCGCCTTTTTCTCGCGCCTGACGACCTTGTTGAACCGCCGTCGCTGCACGACGTCCGGGTTGTGGACGTCGCCGGCCGCGGCGAGCAGCCGCGTGCGCTCCTCGAGCGGCAGCTCCTTGAGCAGGCTCCGGTCGCGGACGACGGCTTCGAGCACGTCGGCGGCCGCCTTCAACCGCTCGAGGACATCGTCCTCGGGCGCGGGGGGAGCCTCGTGCTCACCGATAGCCATCGCCGCAGGGTACCGAGGGGCGTCACCGGATCTGCCAACCTGAGGACATGACGCGTGTCACCATCGACGGCCCAACCGGCTCGCTGCGGATCGCCGGAGCGAAGGTCTTCCCGCTCGGGCTGTCGAACGGGCCGCCGCTCGGCGGTACGACTCCAGGCGGCAAGGACGCGCTGAAGGAGCTCGCGGACGCCGGCGTGACCTTCATCCGCACGGGGCGCCGCAATTGGAGCCCAGGGCACCTCGGCGAACAGATCGCCGAGGAGCGGGCGCAGCTCGACGCGGCCGCTGCGCACGGCCTCCAGTGCTGGCTTTACCTCGGCGAGGTCCCCGACCTGCCGCCGCGCGCAGCGGGCCAGCAGGCCTCCGCGCGCGAGCAGATGCTCTCGACGATCGCGGCCTCGTTCAAGAACCACCCCGGCCTGGGCGCGTACAAGGGCGTGGACGAGCCGCGAAATCCGTTCCGCGGCAGCAAGTGGATCCGGCCGGATGGTCTGGCTCGCGCGGCGCGCAAGCTGAAGACGCTCGATCCGAACCATCCGCTCGTGATCATCCAGGCGCCTCGGAGTACCGTGGCGCAGCTGACGCCGTACCGTCCGGCCTTCGACATCACTGGCGCCGACATCTTCCCGATCGCGTATCCGCCGGGCGAGCACTCGGACCTCCCGAATCGGGACATCAGCGTGGTCGGCGACGTGACGAGAAAGATGGTGCAGGCGGCCGGCGGCAAGCCGGTGTGGATCACGCTGCAGATCGCCTGGAGCGGCACGGTTCCCTCCGCGGCGAAGCCGAACGTCGTGCCGCGGTTCCCGACCGCGCACGAGCTGCGCTTCATGGCCTACCACGCAATCGTGTGCGGCGCCCGCGGGCTTGCGTTCTTCGGCGGCCATCTCACCCAGACCGCCCGTCCCGCGGACGCCGAAGCCGGCTGGAACTGGACGTTCTGGGATCTGGCTTTGAAGCCGCTGCTCGAAGAGCTCTCGTCGACGGCTGTCGCCCCCGCGCTCGTCGCGCTCGGCGGGCCGCGGGTCGCGACGACGGCCAAGGACGTCGAGCTCGTCACGCGTCGCGACGGTCGGTTCCTCTACCTGATCGCGGCGCGGCGGAGCGGCGCCACGTCGCGCGTGGGCTTCACCGGCCTGCCGCTCAAGCTCGACGGCTCGCCCATCCGGGGCGGCCAGGTCCTGTTCGAGTACGTGCAGGAGCCACTCCCGCCTCCCATTGGCGCCGGCCGGCAAGTCTTCCGGTCGGTCGCAGTCGCTGACGGCGGCTTCCGCGACTGGTTCGGACCGCACGACGTGCACGTCTACCGGTTCGGCCTCTAGATTTCGCCCGTGGGAATCGCGCACTGGGACGATGTCGAGTCCTACCGCCGCGCGAAGGGCGAGCTGGACGCCAGCTGGCAGAGGCTGGGAGACGCGGCGGGAACGAAGGACGTCGGTCTCAACAGAGTGCGAGTCGCGCCCGGCAAGCTGCCGACCCCGCCTCACTCCCACGGCGCGTCCGAGGAGATCTTCTTCGTGCTCGACGGCTCGGGGCTGGCATGGCAGGACGACGAGGTGCACGAGGTGCGACCGGGCGACTGCGTGATCCATCGCTCGAACCAGTACGAGCACACGTTCGTCGCCGGCCCCGAAGGCCTCCAGTACCTCGTCTTCGGCACTCGGCATCCGACGGACTACGGGTGGCTGCCGCGGTCGGGCGCCGTCCGCTTCGGCTGGCCGTGGGTGGGCGGCCGGATCGACGATCCCTGGGAGCTCGAAGCCGCGGGGCCACCGCTGTCGCACGGAGAGCCGGCCGGCCGGCCGCCGAACATCCTCAACGTCGACGAGGTCGAGCTCGAGCGCTACGGAGCGGCGACGTCGGCACCGCTCGCAACGCGCGAGCGCTCCGACCAGGCCGGATTCGGCTGGGAGCGACTCGAGCCAGGCGGACGGGGATCGGTTCCGCACTGCCACTCCGAAGAGGAAGAGCTCTTCGTCATGCTCGAGGGTGAGGGAACGCTCCACCTCTGGCCGTCTCCCTCGTTGACCGGTGACACGGACGCGAAGCAGGAGGAAATCCCTCTCCGCGCCGGGCATGTGGTGGCCCGCCCGCCAGGGACGCGCGTCAGCCACTGGTTCCGGGCCGGCGAGCACGGGCTGACGATGCTCGTGTACGGCACGCGCAAGCCGAACGACATGTGCTGGTACCCGCGGTCGCGAAAGATCGCCTGGCGCGGGCTCGGCGTGATCGGACGCATCGAGGTGCTCCCGTACGACGACGGCGAGCCGGACGACTGAGGCGGTCGGTGGAGACCTACTCGACCCCCACTGAGGTGCGTGCCGGCCGGCTCACAGCGGAGGCTCTCTTCGCTTTCGGGCTCGCCGCGCTCCTCGCGTCCTTGCTCGCCGCGTTCGGTCCTCCCGGGAGCGACCTCGCGGCGCACGTGTACCAGAGCGGTGTCTTCCGCGACCACGGGTTCCAGTTCTGGAACAACTTCTGGTACGAGGGCCGCTACAGCTTCGTCACCTACAGCCTCCTCTACTACGCGGCGGCGTCACTCGTCGGTATCCAGGTGCTGGCGGTGCTCAGCATCGCCACCGCTGCGCTCGCCTTCTCCGTGATCGCCGCGCGCGAGTGGGGCCATGCCTCTCGCTGGTCGAGCGTTGCGTTCGCAGTCGTGTGGGCGGGCGTCGTGCTCTCCGGGGCATATCCCTTCGCACTCGGCGCGACCTTCGCGTTGCTGGCGCTCTGGGCGCTCCAGTCCGGCGGGCGTGTGCGCTTCGCGGTGCTGACGGTTCTCTGCTTCGCAGCAAGCCCACTGGCGTTCGCGCTGCTCGCGCTCCTGCTGGCGGCGATCGGCCTGGCGCGGTTGCCGGCCCGGGCGGAGCTCCTGCTGCCCGCGGCGACGGTAGGCGCGGTGGCCACCGTCTGGCTCGTGCTCTGGCGGGTCTTCCCGGCTGCGGGCCGCTTCCCCTTCTCGATCGAGGAGCTGGCGGCTGTCTGCGTGTTCTGCATCCTCGGGATCGTCTTCACGTGGCGGGTGCAGGAGGCGCGCGTGCTCCGCTGGCTGTACGTGCTCTACCTCCCCGTCTGCGTGACGGCGTTCCTCGTCCCCTCGAGCCTCGGCGAGAACATCGCACGACTGCGGTTCGCGGCTGTTCCACTCGCGATCCTGACCTTGTCGCTGCGCCGTTGGCGGCCGCTGCCGTTGGCGGCGTTCGCCTTTCTGCTGGCGCTCGCGTGGAACGTCTCCCCGCTGGCGGCGAGCTACGCCAAGGGCGCGTCCGACCCTGCCTCCGACGAGGCGTACTGGGCGCCGGCGATCGGCTTCCTCAACGGGCATCTCGGCCACTCGTACCGAGTCGAGGTCGTGGACACCACGGGTCATTGGGCCGCCGCGTACCTACCAGCGGCGGGGATCCCGATCACGCGCGGCTGGTTCCGGCAGGACGATTTCCCCCGCAACGAGGTCCTGTACCGAGACGAAGTGGGAGCTCGCAGCTGGATTCGCTGGCTGCGGCAGATGGCCGTCCGGTACGTCGTGCTGCCGGACGCCCCGCTGGACTACAGCTCAGCCGAGGAGGCCGAGCTGCTGCGCAGCGGCCGTACCGGCCTGACCCGGGTGTTCCGCTCCGCTCACACGACCGTGTACGCGGTACCGGCACCGCGCAAGCTCGTGACCGGCCCCGGCCGCACGGACGTGCTCACGTTCGGCCAGTCCCGCGTCACGTTCACGGTCGCCGCGGCGGGTCGGTATCGCGTCGCGATGAGCTGGTCGCCCTACTGGAAGGTGTCGCGCGGTTGCCTGGAGCGGGACGAGGCCGGCATGACGGTGCTCGACGCCCCCGCGCCCGGCGCGGTGACGATGCGGTTCACTCTGAAGGCAGGGAGGGCGCTGGCGACGCTCGCGGGACGCTCGACGAGAACCTGCGCGCGTTAGGCGCCGTCTCCCACGCGAGCAGCGCGGCCGCCCCCAGCGCGCCCCAGGCCAGCTCGTCCACCGGCGAGTCGTTGACCACCAGGGAGACGGCGAGGGCGATGAGGAAGGCGGTAGTCACGCGGCGGTTGCGTGCCCGCAGGGCGATCAGAGCCAGGATCGCGAGCGCGGAGATGCACAGCAGCCCCGCGTGCCAGGACGCCGTCGCGCCCGCCCAGCTGACGTCGAGACGACGCCGCAGGTCTTCAGCGAGGCCCGAGGGGCCCGTTCCCACGGCAGCCGTCACGTGGCTCGAACCGCCGAGAGCGGCATCGATTGCGACGAGCAGCAACCCGATGCCTAGAGCTCCTGCTCCGGCCAACGCGGTGCGCACGGTGCTGAGTCGCGCCACCCCAGCTCGCACGGCGAGCGTGCCCAGCCCGGCGAGGAGCACGAGCACGCCGCCCCCGTCGGCGCCGGCGCGACTCCAGCCGAGCGCCACGAGCGCGAGCAGGCCTACTGCGAGGAGCCAGCGCCGCGATGTGGCGGCCGCGGCCAGCACCGGTGCGAGAAGCAGCGTCTCAACCTGGTTCGTAACGCCGAAGAAGCGGACGCCCCCGTCGGGATGCGGCCCGATGGCCGCCAAGGCATTGGTCTCGGGGAAGGCTGCGAGCACGATCAGGAATGCCGCGAGAAAGAGCGTGACGAGAGGGGGAAGCGACTCGTCGCGTCGTCCCGCAGCCACCGCGATCGCGGTGCCGCCCAGGGCGATCGCTGAGCCGACGGCGAGCGGCGACCAGATCGCCGCGGCGGAAAGGGCCAGCGCGATGGTGATCGCGGCTGGGGGCGCGAGGAGCGCCGCACGCCCGAACAGACGCGCGCGCGTCGCGAGGGCGGCCGCCGTGAGCGAGGCGAGGAGAGCAGCGAGGCCGGCGGTGGCGGCAGTGCGCGAGTCGTGCGCCCGCGTCAGCCGCCGGTCGAGCTCGCGGAGGGTCCCTACGCTCCCAGCACGGAAGCCCAGTACCGGCTGCCGTCCGCGCTCGAACGCCAGGGCAGTCGGCGCGATGTCGGCTATCGAGACCAGCCCGGGCAAGCGGGTCGAACGGGAGTGCAGTATCCCTCGATAGTTTTTCCCGACGACGGCCACCGGGTAGCGCCTGACGTTGTGGTGCCGACCGGGTGGCGGTAGCGCGACGTAGATCGTCGTCGGCCCGACCCGGCGCGCGATCCGGATGATCGCCTCGGACTCCTCTTCGCCGGCGAGGCCGGACACGCTCCGGCCGGTCGTGAGCGATCGCAGAGCCTGTCGGCGGGTTGCGCTCGCACCCGCTCCCGGCACGAAGAGACCAACCGCCCCGCGGTCGGCTTGTGCCCACACCTCTGAGGCCGGCACGACGAGGACTGCCACGGGCGCCGCGCCGGCGGCCGAGCTTGCGAGAACGCAGGCGAGGAACGCCGCAACCCCCGCGATCGCGACCCGCGTCATGCCACGACGGTACTACGAGGAATCGGCCGAGGCGGTTGCGCAGGCGCGCCGGTGGGTTTGAGCGACAGTCGAAGGTGGGATCTCTCTGACGCGGTTCCTTGAGTACTCCGAGGAGGGTCAGGTGTCCAATTACGAAGACGATCGCGACAGCCCGCGCGGCGCTCGCGTTGGCGTCCTGTCCTACCCGACGCCGCAGGTGCCGCCCAGCCATCCCTCCCCACCGTGGGCGATGCGGCCTCGCCGGATCTATCCGATCGAGACCAAGCCGTTCTTCCTGACGAGCGAGTTCGTCGCCGCCGCGCTCACGATCGCCGGCATCGCAATCACAGCGGCGTCGACCGACTCCTTCGGCGCCTGGCGGGCCTGGATCTTGATCTCGGCGGTGACGGTCGGCTACGTCGTCAGCCGCGGAATCGCCAAGTCGGGCACGAAATCGCACGCGAACGACCCGCGCGAGCGGTTCGATCTGCACCGGTCGCGCTGACACAAACGGTCGGCGTGGGCACCGACGTCCAGCGCTACGCCGTCGGCGGCGAGGTGTTCGGCTCGTCAGTCCACCAGTCGCGCCGGCCATCGACGTCTTCCCGGGGTACGGCGCCGAGATTGGGCGCACCGACGACCAGTAGCTCGAGGCCCTCCGGCCCGGCCTCGTAGCCTCGCCAGGTGCCGGGCGGGACGCGCACGGCGTCCCATTCCTCGAGCTCGATGATCTCGTCGTCGACCTTCATGCGCCCACTCCCGCGCACGACCACGTACACCTCCTCCTGCTTCACGTGCGTGTGGCCGTACGGAAAGCGGTAGCCCGCCGGCACGCGCTGGTAGCTCAGGCCTGAGTGCTCGAGCCCGAGCGCGGCGGTCGCCGAACGGAACTCGAGATCCGGCGCGCCCTCGAACCTGGAGCCGAGATCCTCCAGGTCCTCCCTGATGTTCCTGTGCGTGAACGGCACGGCGCAATCCTATGGCCCCGCGCTGGGAACGAGCGGCTCAGCCGAGTCCCTGGGCGAGCCCGATCAGGAGTCCGCCGGGCCCGCGGATGTAGCAGAGCCGATACTCGTCCTGGTACTGGACGACTTCGCTGCTGACAAGCTGCGCGCCGTGCCTGAGGAGCCGCGCGAGCGTCTCGTCGATGTCATCCACGGCGAACATGACGCGTAGGTAGCCGAGCGCATTCACCGGCGCATTTCGGTGGTCGGCCTCTGTCGGCGGCGTGATGAATCGCGAGAGCTCGAGCCGGCTGTGGCCGTCCGGCGTGCGCATCATGGCCATCTCGACGCGCATGTCGGGCAGTCCAGTGACGCGGCCCGCCCAGTCTCCGTCAATCGTGGCCTGCCCTTCCAGCTCGAGCCCGAGCTCGCGGAAGAACTCGATCGTCGTCGCGAGATCGTCGACGACGATGCCTACGTTGTCCAGCCGTTGGACCGCCATGCGCCCACCGTACGTGATGCCCTAGACGGGCCGGGGCCGCCACGGCTCGTGCTCGTGCGCGAGCCAGACCAGCTCGGGCTCGAGCGCGCGCACCCGCAGCTGGCCTTCGGTCTGCGGCTCGTCGAGCTCGCCGAACCACACCGCGACGTCGCCGCCGACGACGACCGGACGCCCGCCAGTTTGGACGACGACCATCTGCATGCCGCGTGTGTGGCCCGGCGCGGGGACGAGCCGGAGCCCGGGAAGCAGTTCGACTTCGCCGTCGACCGGCATGTACCGCACGCCAGGCGCATCGACCCACTCGCGAATGGTGTAGTCGTCCTCGCTGCGAGCGTCGTCGAGCTCGCGACGCTGGACGTAGATCGGGCTGCCGCCGAAGAGGTGGTTGCCGCCGCAGTGGTCGAAGTGCAGGTGTGTGTTGACGACCAGGTCGATGGCGGCGAGGTCGAAGTCCTGCTCACTCAGTGGAAGGAGGCGGGGATCGAGGTCGGCCACTGCCGGGTGCAGCTCCGTCATGCCGGTGTCGACCAGCACGCGCGCGTCGGGATGGTCGATCACGTGCACATAGACCGGCATCCGCTCGCCCTCGGCGAGCAGGTCCGCAACGCGGATTGGCGTGATGGTGACTGAGGCGGGGGCGTTCATTCCCTACCGACGGACAAAAAGCCCGCCTGAGCGGGCTTTTGTGAGTGGGCGGTACTGGGCTCGAACCAGTGACCCCCAGCTTGTCGAGCTGGTGCTCTCCCAACTGAGCTAACCGCCCTCGCGGGGGTGAATGCTAGCGCAGGCTCGGCGGAGGCGGGCAGCGCTCCGAGCGGCGGACTCTCTCGTCTGCGAGCGCGATCGAGCGGAGGAGGATCCCCGCCGGGCGATCGGTCTCGCCTGTGAGCGCGCTCTCGGTCGGATCGCGGTAGATGTCTGACACGATGGGCGTCTCGACGACGACTTGGGCCGAGCCCCCGGGCGGCACACACACGGGAACGAGCTCCCGTGCAACCGCCTCCGTTGCGATCCTCCCCTGCCGGCGCGCAAGATTCGAGGAGACCGAGTAGGGCCGGCCGTCGGGGTCGTCCGGCCCGGTCATCTCCACGGTGAGGAATCGCTCCAGCGGCTTCACCTGATTCGGCTCCGCGTAGACGGTGATGGCCGCGGGAGTGTGGGGACGCGTCCAACCGTCCGCGTAGATCCCCCCGGTGAGCCACGCCGCTCGCCAGGGCCGGTCCGGCTTGAAGATGAAAGCGCCGCGGTCGAAGTACACCTGCTCGCCCGCGAGGCGGAAGCGCACGTCTGCGCCGTGCACGAGCGCGAACTCGGTCTCGTTCGGCCGGAGATCCTCGCCGGTGCGCCGGTTGAACCGCTGCACCCAGGGCTCGAGGCCGGCATCCGCCTGTAGGTCGAACCACTCGACGGCACTCTCGTTCCAGAACTCGACATCCCACCAGTACGCGGTGCCCGCCCACCAGTCGGGGCTGTTGACCGGGTAACGGATCATCGTCACGCGGCCCTCCGGGCCGACGGCCCGGTCGAGCCAGCCGAAGACACCGCCCTGGTCGAGCGTGATAGGAAGACCGTTCGTCCCGTTGACTGCGAAGAGGCGATCGAAGGCGTACATCGCTTCGGCGGGCAAGGCCACGGTCACGAGTGTCGCGACGCCGACGGCGAGCGCCCGCCTCGGCAGGAATGTCGCTCCGAGCACGAGCAGCTGGACGGCCACGAGTGTGGCGAGAACGAGCAGCACGTGCGCCCAGTGCAGAGAAGTCGCGATCCGGAGAAGGTCGCCGTTGAGCATCGCGAGGGGCGAGTCGACGTTCAGCTTCTCGTAGGCGACCAAGGACACCGTCGCGAACCCCGCGGCAACGGGCAGGGCCGGAACGAGGAACGACCACCACCGGGGCGAGCGATCCGCGCTGCACGCGCCGGCTAGCCCGACGAGCACGACCGGGACGATGTAGAAGAAGTAGCGGTCTTTCACCTGGCCTGCTCCGAACCGCTGGTCGAACGAAGCGACTTCGACGGTGAGCACGACGATCGTCGTGCAGCCGACCACGCCGAGCGCCTGCTCCGCAAGACAAGCGGACGGGCGCACGCGGTCGACGAGCCACGCGACGCCCAGCAGGAACGGCACGATCGCGAGGCCGAGCGCGAGTATTGCGACGTGCTCGGCGGCGAGCCAGATCAAGTCGAGGTCGAACCGCACGTGCTCGGTGGTGACGGCGTACGAGCCCAGCCAGTCCGCGCTGCGGTCGCTGACGATCGGCCCGCCGACGACGATCAGGCCCGCAGCAAAAGCGACCAGGAGCACCCGCCGCCGGACGAATCGACGTGCCACTGC
>DATLDK010000066.1:0-8723 GCA_035525905.1 Gaiellaceae bacterium
CGGAAGTTCGGAACCAACTGGCTCGTTCCCGGAGCCGCACGCGGCGCGGCTCGTTCGTCCAGGACTCGCTAGCAAGTCAGTCCCGCCCCACGCCGAGGGCCGCTAGGTAGTCGTCGGCGTCCGCTTCGTTCTGCCGCGCTGGATAGTCGCAATCCGGGGTGCGGGGCTTCATGCCGCTGCCGGTGACGACGAGGACTACTCGCTCTCCGGACTCGATCGCGCCCGAGCGGACCAGGTCGACGAGCGCAGAGAACGCGACGCCGCCGGCCGGATCGGCGAGGACGCCCGCGTTCTCGGCGAGCAGCTCGGTGCTCGACTCGATCAGCTCCTCCGCGACGCTCGCGATGGAGCCGCCGGACATGCGTGCCGCACCGATCGCGAGCTCTCCGTAGCTGGGGTCGCCGACTGCAAGCGAGCGGGCGATCGTGTCCGGCGTCACGCGGGAGGGTGGGCGCTCATCGGCCCACGCGGCAGCGACCGGCGGACAACCGCCCGGCTGCGCTCCGTACAGCCGCGGCGGCCTGTCGACGACGAGGCCGAGCTCCTCGAGCTCGACGAACCCCTGCGCGAGCTTCGCGAAGAGCGCGCCCGACCCGATCGGGGCGACGACCGCGTCCGGCGTCTCCCAGGCGAGCTGTTCCGCGATCTCGTAGGCGATCGTCTTGATCCCCTCGACCGCGAACGGCTGCAGGTTCCCTTCGAGGAAGCCCCAGGGAAAGAGGTGCTCGAGCTCGCGCTCGAGACCGCGGCAATCCTCGAACGTGCCCCGCACCGTGAAGACTGTCGCGCCGTAGGTCGCGGACGGAAGCATGGGCTCGCCGCCGTCCGCGGGGCTGAGGATCACGCCTTCGAGGCCGGCGGCCGCGCACGCCGCCGCGACGGCCGCTCCGAGGTTTCCGGTCGAGGCGCAAAACAGCGTCTCCATGCCGAAGCCCTGGGCGGCGGCGATGGCGCTCGCGGCCATTCGGTCCTTGAAGGAATGCGTCGGGTTCGCCGATTCGAGCTTCAGGTGCACGTCGAGGTCGAGTGCAGCCGAGATTCTCGGCGCAGCCACGAGCGGCGTCCGGGTGGGCATCGCGGTCTCGCGGTGCGGCAGCAGGGCGCCGTAATTCAGGAAGGACGGCGGGTCGTCGAAGAGGCCGATGCTCCCGTCACGGACATATCGCACGTCCAAGGGGCCTGCGCACGCAGGACAGCTCGACGCCGGTGCAAGCGGCTGGGTCGCCTCGCAGATGCGGCAGCTGAGCATGGCGCTGTTCAAAGCCCCGCCTCTGTGACTCGAGCTAGGCGGCGGGGCGGGTGGAAAAGGCCGTCTAGCGCACGCGCGAGCGCACGATGAGGAGCTCCTCGATAATCCCTACGAGCTTGTGCGCGCTCACGATGTGCAAAGCGTAGTCGGCCGAGCCGCCCACCGCAACAACCGCCGCTTACCCGCCGCCGGCCATCGCCGGCAGGAGGATGAGGGTGCTGCCGCTCACGGGCGTGTCCAGACCGTCGAGCGTACGCACGTCGTCGCGGCCGACGTACACGTTGACGAACGGCGTCAGCTCGTCGTGCTCGAAGAGGTGGGCGCGCAAGGAGGGGTAGCGCGCGGTCACGTCCTCGAGCACCTGCCTCACGGTCTCCCCCTCCGCGGCGAGCTCGCGTTGTCCGCCGACGTGGTCGCGAAGCATCGGCGGGATGCGGATGGGGGTCATCGTCGTGTCACTTACTTCACCCAGCGCTTCGGTCAGGGTGAAGCGCCCCAGCCAGATGGCGCTGCCCGTGACGGCCCCTGCGCACCCCAGCCCGCGGAGCATGCGCAGGTCCTCCAGCGTGGCAATGCCGCCTGCTGCGATCACGGGGAGACCACACTCCAGCACCGTCTCCAGTAGCGGCGCGTCCGGCCCCGTCAGCGTTCCGTCTCGTTGCGCGCTCGTGACGAGGAGCCTCCGCACCCCGGCGTCGGCACAGCGGCGGGCAAGCTCGCCGGGGTCCAGCGGCGTCGACTGCGTCCACCCGTTGACGGTGACCGTGCCATCACGCGAGTCGATGGCCACGGCGATGCGCTCCCCGAAGCGCGCGAGCGCGCCGGCGAGGAGCTCAGCGTCGAGAGCCGCGGTGCCGAGGAGGACACGCGTCGCTCCGGCCGCCAAGGTCGCGTCGATCGACTCGAGGCTGCGAATGCCACCCCCGACCTGAACCGGAAGACCCAGGGCCGCAACGCGGGAGACGAGCCCTGGGCTGGGATTGCCGGAAAAGGCCCCGTCGAGGTCGACGAGGTGCAGCCAGGACGCGCCTTCCGCTGCGAAGCGCTCCGCCGCGGCCACGGGGTCGCCGCCTTCGACTGTTACTGCCTCGCGACGGCCCTCGGAGAGGCGAACCACCCGGCCCTCGAGCACGTCGATGGCCGGGTAGATCGTGAAATCCTCGTGCGTTAGCACGCTAACATGCTAGCATGCTCGCATGGCGACCGACCTGAGCCGTGATGTGGAGCAGATTCCGGGCCTGGACGACCTCGCCGATGCCGTGCTCACCGTGCGCACGCGCGACGAGGCCCGCAGGTTCCTCCGCGACCTCTGCACCCTGCCGGAGCTGGAGGCGCTCACGCACCGCTGGCAGACGGCGAAGCTGCTCGAGCAGCACGTCTCTTACGTCGAGATCGCCGAGCGGGTCCCGACGAGCACCGCCACTGTCACACGGGTCGCCCAGTGGCTGAAGCACGGAACCGGGGGCTACCGGATCGCGCTGGACCGCACCGCGACGAAGAGAAAGCGGCGTTAGGTGGCGGCGAACGGCTTCGTCCGCGCCGGCACGAACGGCCGGCTCACCCTCGCCGTCCCGTCCAAGGGACGGATGGCGGAGCCGGCGTTGCGGCTCTGCGCCGACGCCGGCCTCAGCTTCGAGGCCACCGACCGAGCGCTGCTGGTTCCGTGCTCCAACGCGCCCGTCGACCTGCTCCTGGTCCGCGCGCACGACGTCCCCGAATACGTCCAGGACGGCGTCGTCGACCTTGGCATCACCGGCGCCAACCTCGTCGCCGAAGCCGAGGTCGACATCGTCGTGCTCGCCGAGCTCGGGTTCGCCCGCTGCACGTTGCAGGCCGCAGTGCCCGAGGATGCGCCCCAGACGACCCTCGGCGATCTCGAGGGGCTCCGCGTCGCCACTGCCTACCCGGCCTCGACGAGGGCCCGGTTGGCGGAGCTCGGCGTGCAGGCGGAGCTCGTGCCGGTGTCGGGCTCGGTCGAGGCCGCGCCGCGGCTGGGTCTGTCCGATGCGATCGTCGATCTGGTGTCGACCGGATCGACCGCGAGCGCGAACGGCCTGCGCCTACTCGGCAGCCTGCTGGAGTCCCAGGCTGTGTTGATCGCGAGTGCGACGGCGCTGGAGACGCGCCGCGAGCTGGTCGACCGCGTCGTGCTGATGGTCTCCGGCGTGGTGGCGGCGAGACGACGCCGGTACCTGATGCTGAACGCGCCGAGCTCTGCCCTCGAGGCGATCCGTGCCTTGCTTCCCGGCCTGGGCGCGCCGTCGGTGATCGACCTGGCCGAGCCGGGGCAGATCGCCGTCCACGCGGCTGTCGACGCGGACGACATCTGGAACCTGCTGGCGCCCCTCAAGGCTGCCGGTGCATCCTCGATCCTCGTGCTGCCCGTGGAACGGCTGGTGGCATGAGAGGAGCAGCGCTCGAGGACGTGCTGCCACGAGTAGCGGAGATCGTGGCGGACGTAAGGCAGCGCGGCGACGCCGCGCTGCTCGACTGGACGGAGCGGCTCGACGGCGAACGGCCGGAGCTGCGGGTGGCGGCGGCCCGGCTGCGCACCGCCCGCTTGCGGCCGGACGAGCTCGCGGCCGTGCTTGCGCTCGCCGAGGCAGTCGCAGCTTTCTGCACGCCGCAGCGACCACCCGACGTCGCGCTCGAAGCGGTTGCCGGGGTCCAGGCCGAGCGGCGCTGGCTACCGCTCTCCTCGGTCGGCATCTACGTCCCGGGAGGCCTGGCCTCGTATCCCTCCTCCCTCGTCATGGCGGCGGTCCCGGCACAAGTCGCGGGCGTGGAGCGGATCGCGGTGGTGACGCCGAAAGCGTCCGAGGCGACCCTCGCCGCTGCGCATGCCCTAGGCATCGACGAGGTCTACGCTGTCGGCGGCGCCCAGGGCGTCGCGGCGCTGGCGTACGGGACCGAGACGATCCCGCCGGTCGACAAGATCGTCGGGCCCGGAAACCGGTGGGTGACCGCGGCGAAGCTCCTCGTCTCCAGCCGGGTCGGCATCGACCTCCCCGCGGGGCCGAGCGAGGTCGTCCTGATCGCCGACGCGTCCGCGGATCCCACTCGGTGTGTCGCTGACCTGCTCGCACAGGCCGAGCACGGGCCCGACAGCGAGGCGATGCTGCTCAGCCTCGATCCCGGTCTCTCGACTGCGGTCAGGGGCGGGGTGGCCGGCGCCGGCAATGTTGCGGTTCGGGACGTGGGATCTCTAGAGGAGGCGATCGCGGTCTCCGAGGCGTACGCGCCCGAGCACCTCGAGCTCTGGGTGGCCAACCCGGAGCCCGTAGTGACGCAGATTCGCAACGCCGGCACGGTGTTCGTCCGGACCTCCGCAGTCGTCGGCGACTACGCCGCGGGAGCGACACACGTCCTTCCCACCGGAGGCCTCGCGCGCGGCTCGGGCGGGCTCGGGCTCGAGACATTCCTGAAGCCCGTACAGCTCGTCCGCGCCACGAACCTCGCCCGAGCGCGCGAGATCGGCCTGCCGCTCGCGCGTCTCGAAGGTCTGCCCCTCCACGCGGCCGCACTGGAGCTCGCATGAAGGTGCAGCGGCTGCCCGATGGCTTTCGCGCCTACACGTGGTCACCGTCCTCGGCGGAGGTGGCCGCACGGCACGGCCTCAGGCCGGAGCAGGTTCTGCGGTACGACCAGAACACGCCACCCGCTCCGGGAGTCCCCCAGCTGCCGCTCGCGGACAGCTTCGCCCGCTTGCACGAGTACCCGGACGGGACCTACAGGGAGGTGCGCGAAGCCGCGGCGGGCTACTGCGGCGTCGCACCGGAGCAGGTCGTCGTCGGTGCGGGCGCCGACGAGCTGATCCTCCTCTGCGCACGCACCTTCCTCGGGCCCGGCTCGTTGGCAGCGATCGAGGAGCCCACGTACGGCCTCTACCGGATCGCAACCGAGCTCGAAGGGGCGTCCGCGACCGGCTCGGCCGAAGGCGCCGACCTGATCTGGGTCTGCAATCCGAACAACCCGACCGGAGCATTGCGCGACCCCGCCGGGATCGCCGCGCTCGCCCGCGCGCACCCGGAGGCCGCGGTCGTGGTCGACGAGGCCTACTTCGAGTTCGCGGGCGTGACGTGCGTGCCGCTGATCGCCGAGCACGCGAACGTGATCGTCCTCCGCACGCTGTCGAAGGCGTTCGGCTTCGCGGCGCTTCGGGTCGGCTGGGCCGTCGCAGCGCTGGACGTTGCGGCAGAGCTCGACCTTCGCCGTGCACCGGCGAGCGTGAGTGGCCCAGCAGCGCGGATCGCCGCCGCGGCGCTCCGCTCGCCGCGCATCGACGTCGCGGACACGCTGGCGGAGCGCGAGCGAGTGCGGGCTGCGCTCGTCGCAGCCGGTCACGACTGCCCGGACGGCCATGCGAATTTCGTCTTCCTGCGCACCGGCGAGGCGCTCGGCGCGGAGCTCGAGGCGCAGGGCCTCGTCGTGCGGGAGGTCCCCGGCGGCATCCGCATCACGCTCCGGCGGCCGCGCGAGAACGACGTCCTCCTGCTCGCGCTGGGGGCAGCGCCCGGTCCGCCCTCGGGCCGGTCCGCCTACGTCACGAGGACGAGCACGGAGACGGCGTTGACCCTGTCCCTCGACCTCGACGGTGTCGGCCGGTGCCGGTGTGAGACGGGCGTCGGCTTCCTCGACCACCTGCTCACGCTCCTGGCCTTCCATGCCGGCTTCGATCTCGAGCTGCTCGCCGGCGGCGATCTCGACGTGGACGAGCATCACGCCGTCGAGGATGTCCTGGCCGCGCTCGGCGATGCGCTCGCAGAGGCGCTCGGCGATCGGCAGAGCATTGCCCGCTACGGGGCCGCCACCGTGCCCATGGACGAGGCCAGCGCGACCGCGGCCGTCGATCTCGTTCGACGTCCACATGCCGAGATCTCGCTCGCCTTCACGGGCGAACGGGTCGGCGGCCTCGCCCTCACGCTCCTCCCGCACGCGCTCGAGCGCTTCACGATGCAGGCTGCCTGCACGATTCACGTCTCCTCGTCCGGGGCCGATGATCATCACGTGGCCGAGGCGGCGTTCAAGGCGCTGGGCCGAGCGCTGCGCGAGGCGTGTGCCCCATCCTCGGGTGGCGTCCAGTCGACGAAGGGCCTCGCATGAGGGTCGTGCTCGCGGACTACGGAGCCGGGAATCTGCGCAGCGTCTGCTCCGCCTTCGCGCGCGCAGGGGCCGAACCGGCCGTCACGACCGATCCTGGTGAGGTCGCGGCTGCCCCGCTCGCGGTGATCGCAGGTGTCGGCCACGTCGCGCAGGCGGCCGCCGGACTGGAGCCGCTCGTGGACGTGCTCCGCGAGCGCGTTGCGGCCGGCCGGCCCGTCCTCGGGATCTGCGTGGGGCTCCAGCTGCTCTTCCAAGAGAGCGAGGAAGGCGGCGAGGGCCTGGGCTTCCTCGGGGGCGTCGTTCGCAAGGTCAACGCCCCCACCGTGCCGCACATGGGCTGGAACGAGCTCGAGTGCCCGCGCCCCTCGCACATCCTCGACGGTCTTGACGGGGACGACGTGTACTTCGCCCACAGCTATGCGGTGGAGCCAGACGACGAAGAGCTCATCGCCGCGCGGGTCGACCACGGGGGCCCCATAGTCGCCGCGATCGAAAGCGGCGCGCTTGCGGGCGTCCAATTCCATCCCGAGCGGAGCGGAGCAGCCGGGGCACGGTTGCTCGAGAACGTGCTGGTGTGGTCAAGAAGCGCCTGATCCCGTGCCTCGACGTCGCCGGCGGACGCGTCGTCAAGGGCGTTCGCTTCGAGACGCTGCGCGACATCGGCGATCCGGTGGAGCTCGCTCAGCGCTACTCCGACGTCGGCGCCGACGAGCTCGTGTTCCTCGACATCGCTGCGACCGTCGCTGGGCGCGGCCCCACGCTCGAACTGGTGGAGCGGGCGGCCCAGCGGCTGACGATCCCGTTCACGGTGGGTGGCGGCATCTCCGGCGTCGAGGACGCCCGCTCGCTGCTCCGTGCCGGGGCGGACAAGGTGGCCGTCAACCGGGCCGCGTTCGACGAGCCCGCGCTTCTGACCGAGCTGGCCGACGAGTTCGGCGCTCAGGCCGTCGTCTGTGCCATCGACTCCCGCGGCGGGCGCGTCGTCACCCACGGCGGCCGCACCGAGCGGGAGACAGACGCGGTGGACTGGGCTCGCGAGGCGGTGGCACTGGGAGCGGGCGAGCTCCTGGTGACGTCGATCGACGCCGACGGAACGAGAGCGGGCTACGACCTCGAGCTCACGGCGGCCATGGCCGAGGCGGTGGGCGTTCCCGTGGTCGCGTCCGGCGGAGCGGGCGAGGCGCGGCACCTGGCGGAGGCCTTCGCGGCGGGCGCGGAGGCGGCCCTCGTCGCCTCGATCGTGCACGAGCGCCCGGAGCGGGTGCAGGAGCTGAAGGCTGAGCTCAAGGAGGCGGGATGGAACGTCCGGATCTGACGCCCGCGATCGTGCAGGAGGCGATCTCGAACCGGGTCCTGATGCTGGCCTGGATGGACGAGGAGGCTCTTCGCCGCACCCGGGAGACCGGGGAGGCGTGGTTCTGGAGCCGGTCGCGCAAGGCCTACTGGCGCAAGGGCGAGACGTCAGGCAACACGCTCGCGGTCGAGGAGATCCGGGACGATTGCGACGGAGACGCCATCCTCCTGCGCGTGCGCCCTGCCGGCCCCGTCTGCCACACCGGCGCCGAGTCGTGCTTCGCGCCGTGGCTGTGGCGCGTGATCACGGAGCGAGCGCTGGAGCGGCCTGACGGCTCGTACGTCGTCACGCTGGTCGACGACCCGGCGCTGGCCGCGAGGAAGGTCGGCGAGGAGGGGCTCGAAGCGGCTCTCGCCGGGGCGGGCGAGTCGGACGAGCGACTCGTCGAAGAGCTCGCAGACCTCTGGTTTCACAGCTACGCGCTGCTCGCCGCTCGGGGGCTCGACCCGCTGCTCGTCGAGGCAGAGCTCGCCCGCCGCGCGCACCCGGCGGTCTAGACCTTCATCACGAAGGGGTCGGAGACCTCGTCCGAAAGCTCCGTCCAGACGCTCTTCGTCTGCAGATAGCCGTCGATCGCCTCGGCGCCGTTGACGCGTCCGAAGCCGCTTTCCTTGTAGCCCCCGAAGGGCGAGTTGAAGGTGATCGCGCGGTAGGTGTTGAGCCAGACCGTCCCCGCTTTGAGACCCCGCGCGACCCGGTGAGCACGCTTCAGGTCACGCGTCCACACGCCCGCGGCGAGGCCGAAGCGCGTGTCGTTCGCGATCGCGATCGCCTCCTCCTCCGTCTCGAAGGGCAGCACGGTGAGCACGGGGCCGAAAACCTCGTCCTGTGCGATCGCAGCGTCGTTGCCGACCCCGTCCACGATCGTCGGCCCGAACCAGAGACCTGCCGGAAACTCCGCCACCGTTGCCCGCTCGCCCCCGGTGACGCGCGCGCCCTCGCGGCGAGCAGCAGCGACCATCTCTTCGATCCGGCGCAGCTGAGGAACGTTCGCGATGGGGCCCATCTGAGTCGCGT
>DATLDK010000080.1:0-3584 GCA_035525905.1 Gaiellaceae bacterium
CCCCCTCGACGCACTCCTCGTCGCCGGGCCGGTCGGCCGAATTTCCTACGAGGAGGCTCAGGGGCTCGACTACCGCCCGGCCGAGCTCGGCGAGCGCTTCGGGCCGCTCTTCGCCACGTACTGGTTTCGCGGAGCCGCGACTGTGCCGGCGGGTTGGGCCGGGCGGCGGGTCGATCTCGTCTGGGACTCGGCGAGCGAGGCGACTCTCTGGCTGGAGGGCCAACCGGTACAGGGGCTCAACCGTCACCACCCCGACGCGCCACTCGCTGCCGCGGCAGTGCCGGGTCGGCAGCTCACCTTCGACGTCGAGCTGGCCTGCAACGGGATGTTCGGCAAGCAGGACGCAGCATTCGAGCTCCGTCGCGCCGAGCTCGCAGCATTCGACCCCGACGCCTGGCGGCTGTACTTCGACTTCGAGACCCTGCGTGCGCTCGAGGCCGCGGACGGGGTAGAGCCGAGCCTCGCGGGCCAGCTCCGCGCGGGACTCGAGCAGTTCTGCGACGACGGCGATGCCGGTGTCCTGGCGCGGCTCTACGAGCATGTGAACGGGTCGCACGCGCACGAGGTGTCGGCGATCGGCCACGCCCACATCGACACCGCCTGGCTGTGGCCGCTGGCGGAGAGCTACCGCAAGGCCGTGCGTACCTTCACGACGCAGCTCCGCTACCTGGACGAGTACCCGGACTACCGCTTCGCGTGCTCGCAGGCCGTGCAATACGCGTGGATCGAGGAGCGGGATCCCCTCTTGTGGGAACGCCTGCGAAGCAAGGTCTCGGAAGGCCGATTCGTCCCGGTGGGCGGCAGTTGGGTGGAGCCCGACTGCAACCTTCCCTCCGGCGAGGCGCTCCTCCGGCACTTTCTCTACGGCCAGCGCTTCTTCGAGAGCCGCTTCGGGCGCCGCTGCACCGACTTCTGGAGCCCGGACGCGTTCGGCTACAACGGCCAGCTCCCACAGTTGCTGCAGCAGGTCGGGATCTCGCGCTTCCTGACGCAGAAGCTGTCGTGGAACCGCTTCAACCGGCCGGAGCACCACACGTTCACCTGGCAGGGGGTGGACGGGAGCGAGGTGCTCGGTCACTTCCCGCCGGCGGACACCTACTCGAGCGATGCGACCGTCCCGGAGCTGCTCAAGACCGTGCGGGAGTACAAGGACCACGATCGCTCCGGCCGGAGCCTGCTCGTCTTCGGCTACGGCGACGGTGGAGGCGGCCCCACGCGCGCGATGCTGGAGACGCTCCGCCGCGCCGCTGACCTGCAGGGGGTGCCGCGGACGCACATGACGACGAGCGACGAGTTCTTCTCGGGGCTCGAGGAGGAGTCGGGGGAGCGCCCCGTCGTGGTCGGCGAGCTGTACTTCGAGTACCACCGCGGCGTCTACACGACCCAGGCGCGGACGAAGCGGCTCAACCGCCGCTGTGAGCAGGCACTGCACGACGCGGAGTTCATCTCGTGCCTCCGCGGCGGCGAGTATCCCCGTGCCGAGCTCGACCGGCTCTGGAAAGGTCTGCTCCTGAACCAGTTCCACGACATTCTTCCGGGCTCGTCGATCCGCCAGGTGCACGAGGAGTCGGAGCGCGATCTGGGGGCGGTGCTCGCCGGCGCCGAGGCGCTCTGCGGTGCGGGCGAGACGCCTCTCAACACGATCGGCTGGCCCCGCCGCGAGGTGGCGACAGACCCGTCGGGGCAGCTCCGCTTCGTGGAAGCGCCGCCGTACGCCGCGGGGACGATCGTCCAGCCGGAAGGGCATGTGTCCATCCGGCAGAACTCTCTGGTACTCGAAAACGAGCACCTTCGAGCCGAGTTGTCGCCTGAAGGGACGCTCGTCGGCCTGGTCGACAAGGCGAGCGGACGCGACGCGCTCGCCGCTCCCGGGAATCGGCTCGAGCTCTACGACGACGACCCGGTCCAGTTCGACGCGTGGGACATCGATCCCGCGCACCTGCGCACGCGACGAGACGTTGCTCCCGCGTCGTCGCACGAGGTCGTGACGGAATCGCCGCTGCGTGTGGAGCTCGCGTTCGACCGCGCTCACGGCATCCGGCAGGTCGTCCGCTTGGACGCAGGCTCACGCCGGCTCGAGTTCCGCACGACGGTCGACTGGCGCGAGCGAAAGACCCTGCTCAAGGTCTGCTTTCCGCTCGCCGTCCGTGCTCCGACGGCGACCTACGAGATGCCCTTCGGCTATGCCGAGCGGCCGACGCACTACTCCACGAGCTGGGACCGCGCGCGCTACGAGGTCCCCGGCCACCGCTTCGCCGATCTGTCCGAGCACGGCTTCGGCGTCGCGCTGCTGACCGACTCCAAGTACGGCTACAGCTGCTTTGGAAACGAGCTTCGGATCAGCCTGCTCCGGTCGCCCGTCAGTCCGGACCCGGAGGCCGACCAGGGCGCGCACGAGTTCGCCTACGCGATCCTGCCCCATGTCGGTGGCTGGCGTGAGGCCGGAGTGCTCGCCGAGGCGCATCGCTTCAATGCGCCGCTTCGCTGGATCGGGCGAGCAAGTGTCTCTCAGGCACAAAGCCTCGCGTCGGTCGACGATGCCAACCTCGTGCTCGACACGATCAAGCGCGCGGAGGACTCGGACGCGCTCGTGCTGCGCCTCTACGAGGCGCACGGCGCTCGCGGCACGGCGCGCTTGCGGGTGACGGCGCCCTTCTCCTCGGCCCGGCTGGCCAACGGGCTCGAGGACGCCGGCGACGCGCTCGAGACGAAAGACGGCGAGATCCTGATCCAGTACCGCCCGCACCAGCTGTTGACGGTGAAGGTCGCGTGAGCGGCCACGTCGTCTGTGTCGGCCTCGCCACGCTCGACTCGATCTTCGCGCTGCCGCGGCATCCCGCGGCCGACGATCGCGTCGTCGCGACCGAGCTGGCCGTGGCAGGTGGTGGGCCGGCTGCGACCGCGGCGGTGACGCTGGCACGTCTCGGCGCGGACGTCTCCTTTGTCGGCGTTGTGGGCGACGACGCGAGCGGCGTCGCAATCCGGGAGGGGCTCGACCGCGAGGGCGTCGACGTGAGCGAGGTCGCAGTGGTTGCCGGCGGACGCTCGCCGCAAAGCTCGATCCTCGTGGAAGGCGATAGCCGGGCGATCGTGCATTACCCGGGGAACCTGCCCCGCGTGGAGCTGAGCCGCCGCGCGCTCGAACGCTGTCGTGCGGCGGCCTGGGTGCACGTCGATCACGCCGGTTACGCGGCGGCACCACGGGACGCGAGACTGTCGATCGACGGTGGCAACCCGATCGAGGACCTCGATCTCGAGGGGGTGGCGCTCTACGGGCCCAGCGACGTGGGGCTCGAACGCGACTTCGGCTCGGCCGACCATGCGCTCTCGGCCGGGGCGGAGCTGGTCGTCGTGACGCGCGGCGCGCGGGGCTCGGCGGCGTACAGCCGCGACGGTGTCGTCGAGGCGGAGGCGGTACCGATCGAGAGCCCGGTCAGCACTCTGGGCGCGGGCGACGTCTTCCACGGTGCCCTGCTGGCACGCCTGCTCGAGGATGCCCCGATCGCCGCTGCTCTCGCGTTCGCGAACACCTGTGCCGCGCTCTCGACCCGGGCGCTCGACGGCCGATCGGCGATCCCGACACC
>DATLDK010000083.1:0-3052 GCA_035525905.1 Gaiellaceae bacterium
GGCCCGTGGATCTGGCGGAAGCGGTACGGGGAGAAGAAGATCGGCAGCCACCCGTCCGCGATCTCGGCCGCGAGCGCGACGTTCTTCGGCCCGATCGCCGCCAGGTAGATCGGCACGTCGCGGCGGAGCGGCTTCAGGATCAGCTTCAAGGGCTTTCCGAGCCCGGTGGCGTCCTCACCCGAGTACGGGATGTCGTAGTGCGGGCCGTGATGCTCCACCGTCTCGCGGCGAAGGGCGGCCCGGACGATCTCCACGTACTCGCGCGTCCGGCCGAGCGGCTTGCCCCACGCGACGCCGTGCCAGCCCTCGACGACCTGCGGCCCGGAGGTGCCGAGACCGAGCAGGACCCGTCCGCCCGAGAGCTGGTCGAGGGTCGCAACGGTCATCGCGGTCATGGCGGGGGTCCGGGCCGGCATCTGCATGATCGCGGTGCCGATCCCGATCTGCTGGGTGGTCGCGGCGATCCAGCTCGCCATGGTGACCGCGTCCGCGCCCCAGGCCTCGGAGGTCCACACCGAGTGGAAGCCCAGCCGGTCGGCTTCCTGCGCCATCGCGACGCCGCCGATGGGATCGTCGTAGCCGAGCTGGAGCCCGAGCTTCACAGCTGCGGCACCATGCCCTCGGCGCCCGCGACCCTCGGGCCGGGCACGTTCGGGAATCTGAACTTGAGCGGTTCCCGGCCAGGCTGGCAGACCCATGCCTGGCCCGTCTCCTCGCTACGCGCGGCGAGCAGCACCGCGTCGGCGATCTGCGCCGGTTCCAGCAGCGGGAAGCCGGCGGCGTCGAGCGAGGCCTGCGCGGGCTCCGTCATCGGCGTCCGCACGATCCCCGGGCAGACGAGGTTGATGCGAATCCCGCGCGGTTCGAGCACCGGCGCCATCGAGCGCGCGTACCCGACGACGGCGTGCTTGGTGAGCACGTAGAGCGGATCCGACTCCATCGGCATGAGGCCGGCCAGCGAGGCCGTGACGACGAAGACGCTGCCGGGGCTCATTCGGGGCGTCAGCGCCTGGACGCCGAAGACGACGCCGTCGACGTTGACGCCCAGGATCCGGCGATAGTCGTCGATCGTTCCGTCCCCCGTGGCCAGGACGCCGGCGTTCAGGCAGACGAGGTCTGCCGGCTCCACGTCGACCCACGCCTGCAGGTCGGAGACGTCGAAGCCGTCGACCAGATCGAGCGCGCGGACCTCCGCGCCCTCGGCCTCGAGAGCTGCGACCAGCGCGCGCCCGATCCCGCCTCGCGCGCCGGTGACCACTGCCGTCTCAGGGAACAAGCACGACCTTCCCCGTCGACTGTCTCGAGCCGATCAGGTCGAGCGCCTCGTTCGCCTGTTCGAGCGTGAACTCGGCGCCGACCACCGGCTTGATCGCGCCTCGGCGCCAGAGCGCCAGCAACTCGTCGATCTCGAGGCGGACGAGATCAGGCTTCAGGCCCATCAGCCTGCCGAGGTAGAAGCCCAGCACCCCGATGTTGCGTCCGACGAGGCGCGCCGGGTCGACGGGCTCCCAGGCGCCACCGGCGAAGCCGATGCCGATCGCGACCCCGAGCGGCTGCAGAGACTTGATGCAGTCCGCGAAGACCGGCCCGCCCACGGGATCGAGCGCGACGTCGATGTCGCCGAGCTCTCCGATCTCCTCGTACGAGACGGTTCGCTGCGCGCCCAGGTCGCGGGCGAACTGGAGCTTCTCCTGCGATCCAGCCGCCGCTGTCACGTTCGCGCCCGCAAACGCGGCGATCTGGATCGCGGCGGTGCCGACGCCGCCGGCCGCGGCGGTCACGAGCACGTTCGAGCCGGGGTGGACCCGTGCGAGCCGGATCAACGGGATCCATGCCGTCAGGTAGGTGGTGAGGAATGCCGCGCCCTCCGCGTAACTGGCCTCGGCGGGTAGGTCGAACACCCACTCGTCGTCCACGGCGACGCGCTCCGCGTAGCCGCCGCCTGTCAGTCGCGCGAATGCGACCACCCGGCGGCCGTCGACATCGCCCGCGACCTCGTTGCCGAGGATCGTCGGCAGCTCCGGCGGCTGCGGGTACTGCCCGTTCTTGATCAGGACGTCGGCGAAGTTGATCCCTGCGGCCTTCACCTCGAGGATCGACTGTCCCGGGCCGACCTCGGGCTCCGGCACGTCCTCGATCGAGAGCTGCCGGCCGGTCTCGTGGAGTACCGCGGCCTTCATCGCCCCGTGAATTCGGGCTTGCGCTTCTCCAGGAACGCCATGACGCCTTCGGCTCCGTCCTCGCTGCCGATGCACCTGATGAAGCCCTGCGCCTCGCGTTGCATGCCCTCCGAGAGCGGCAGGTCACGCGTCTCGGCGGCGAGCTCCTTGATCACGCCCATCGCGAACGGCGAGCGCTCCGACAGCGTCCGCGCGAGCTCGCGTGCCGCGTCCAGCAGCCCTTCCCGCGGGACCACCCGCTCGACGAGCCCCCAGTCGTAGGCCTGCGCACCGGAGATGGGGTCCCCGGAGAGGTTGAGGAGGAGCGCGCGGCCCTGCCCCACGAGCCGGGGCAGCCGCTGTGTGCCGCCGCCGCCCGGGATTAGGCCGAGCTTGATCTCCGGCTGGCCGAGCTGAGCGTCCTCGGCCGCGATGCGGATGTCGCACGCCATCGCCAGCTCGAGCCCGCCGCCGAGGCAGTAACCGTGGATCGCGGCGATCACCGGCGTGCGGCCGGCGTCCATCCGGGCGGCCAGCTTCTGGATCCCGCGCGCCGAGCCGGTCTCCGCGGCCTCCTCGATCTGCTCGCGCATCGCGGGGAACTCGGTGATGTCCGCGCCGGCCACGAAGGCCTTCTCGCCCTCTCCGCGGAGCACGATCGCGCGCACGTCGTCGTCTCGGTCGAGCTGGTCGTACTCGTCCTCGAGCTCCTCCAGGAGCTTCGAGGAGAGCGCGTTTACGGGCGGGTGGTCGAGCGTCACGATCGCGACGCGGCCGTCCTGCTCGACCTTGACGTACTCAGCCATTCGTCTCCTTTATCGCGGTGCCATGCGCAAGGCGCCGTCGAGACGGATCACCTCGCCGTTCAGGTACTCGTTCTCGACGATGTGCTT
>DATLDK010000084.1:0-9977 GCA_035525905.1 Gaiellaceae bacterium
GACGGAAATCCGGCCGAGATGCAGAACGCGATCGACATCACGATCCGCCGCTACCGCGACTACTCGAACCTCGAAGGAGCATTTGCGCGTCGAGCGGTGATCGAGCGCGCCAAGGGAATCATGATGGCCCGGCAAGCGATCGACGAGAAGCAAGCCTTCGAGCTTCTCCGCGCCCAGTCACAGCACACCGGCCGCAAGCTCATTCAGATAGCGGAGTCGGTCGTCGAAAGTCATCTGCTCCTCGTGCCGCCCTCCACCTAATCGCGAGCCCCACTCCGACCTAAAACCGTCCTTCGTGGCCTCGTTTGACTGCTTGACGGCCGCGGTACGGTTATGCCGGGATGCGGCTCCCGACTCCGATGCTGTTCAACCCCGACCTTCGGCCAGCGGCGAGGATTGGTCGTTCGAGCCGACGTGGAGCGGCTTCCGCGAGGCGTTCTACGTGAGGTACCTCGAGCCGGGACGAAAGCGTCGTCGCGGGCGCTCCGCCACCCGGACGCTCTGGCTGATCGCGATCGGCATCGCGCTGGCCATCGCAGCGCAAGCGTTCCTCCGCTAGGTGCCGACGGAAGGTGCGCGCTGCCGGGGAGCGCGGCGCGCTGGATCGCGCGTCAAACAGGCACAGACTGCCGCGTACGACCCGCTTCGAGCCGTTCGACCGCCTCGACGAAGTCCCCGTGGCTCACAGATGGCGCGTCGTCCGTTCCGTCCGTGCGCGCCATCGCGGCGAGGGCCGCTTCTTGGGCGAGAGATCTCAGGTCTGCGGGAGAGAAGCCCTCGGTCATGGCCGCGAGCTCGTCGAAGCGAACGCCGACGGTGGGCATCCGCGCCGTGTGCAGGCGCAGTACAGCGAGCCGGGCCGAGAGATCGGGGAGACCGAGGAAGATCGTCCGCGAGAGCCTCCCGCCCCGAAGCAGTGCGGGATCGAGCTGGTCGGGCCGGTTGGTCGCCCCAATCACGAACACGCCGCGCTGACCAGACACGCCGTCGATCTCGGCGAGCAGCTGATTCACGTGACTGTCGTGAACGCCGAGCGACTCGCCGCGGCGGCCTGCGATTGCGTCGATCTCGTCGATGAAGACGATCGAGGGCCGGTTTTCCCGGGCGCGCTCGAACAGCTGCCGGATGTTCTGCTCCGAGTCGCCCACCCACTTGCTGATCACGTCGGCCGCGGAGATCGGATAGAACGACGCGTGCGCTTGCGCTGCGAGCACTTTCGCGACCGTGGTCTTGCCGGTACCGGGAGGCCCTGCGAGCAGGAGTCCGGTCGGGGGCTCGACCCCGAAGCGTTGGGCCGACTCTGGATCCTCGATCACAGCCTGGAGCTGCTGGAGCTGCGCCTTGATCTCGTCCGGCAGGATCAGCGAGTCCCACGACCAGTGCTCGACAGTCGGCCGGTCCTGACCGCCGTAATGCTCGATCGCCTCGAGCAGGTGCCCGCTGTCGAGCTCGAGTTGCTCGCCTGTCTGCGCCGCCTCCTTGAAGACCTCCAGAGCGGCGCTGTCGACGATTTTCGCGATTGCGGCAGGCGTCATGCCCTCGGTCCGCGTCACGAGCGCCTCGAGCTCGATCCCGTCTGCCGTGGGCCGGTCGTCCAGCTCGGCCTCGAAGATGGCGCGGCGCGCCCCTGCATCGGGTAGGTCGATCCTGATGTGCCGGTCGAAGCGTCCTGGCCGAATCACCGCGGGGTCCAGATGCTCGATCGAATTCGTCGCGGCCATCACGAGCAATCGCCGCTCGTCGCGATAGGCCTCGAGCGAGGTGAGGAGCTGATTGACGGTGCGCCGCGACTCCTGATCCGGCGTGTTGTCGCGCCGTTGCGCGACCGAGTCGAACTCGTCGAAGAAGAGGAGGCAAGGGAGGTTTTTCATCGCCGTTTCGAAAGCTTTTTCGATGTTGCGCGCCGAGCCGCCGACCAGCGAGGCAACGAGATCGCCCGTCGAGACGTGCATCAGGCTCATCCCGTACTCGCCTGCGATCGCTCGCGCGAAGAACGTCTTGCCAACTCCGGGCGGGCCATGCAACAGGATCCCGTTCCAGTCGATTCCATAGCGCTCCGCGTCATCGGGATGCTGGAGCATGAGACCGACTGTGTCGCGGACCTCCTGCTTCAGCTTCTCCATCCCGCCGACGTCCTCGAACGTCGTCAAGTCCTCCGGAGGCTCGACCTCGAACTCACCGCTGCCGTCGCTCGGCATGCCCATGCCGCCCAGCATCCCGAACGGGCTCATCGACGAGGCGCTCTTGGGGCGCGTCCGAGTCTTTCGTTTCTTGTGCTGAGGTTCCGCGCCGACGGCCACCGGCTGGGGCTCGGCCGGCGGCTGCGTCTCCTGCTCCGGGCGGACCTCCACCCACTCGCCGGTCTGGGGGTCGACCTCGTACGAGCGGGTCTCCATCCCGCGCATGAGCTCCTCGAGGATCCCACCGAAGGGAAGCGCCTCGAAGGGAGACAGCGGCTCGCCTCCTTGCCGCATCTGCTCGAGGCGCTGCTGCTCCTCGTACTTGCGCTGCCGGCTCGCACGGGACGCACGCGTGACCAGGCTCATCACCAGTGCGAACGCGACTATGAGTATCAGGAGCGTGAACATTCGTAGTCCTTGTTCTCCGTCCGTCGAGCCAAGAAAACGTTCGACGACGGTTCACGCGTCGTGTGGAAGCCGCTCGAGCAGCGAGTCGACGCGGGCGAAGCCGGCCTTGGCTCCTTCCTCGACGCCGTACTGCATGGTCGTGTCGCGCTCTGCCGCGCTGGCGAAGAGCATTGTCTGCGTCAGCTTCGTGCGGTCGCCCAGATCTTCGAACTCGAGCGTCTGCAAGTGGTTCTGAAATGTCTGCACCAGCCGCTCGGGCGCATCGACCTCGCGGAACTCGCCCTCGACGACGCCGTAGGCCGTGCGGAAGCGATAGGTGCCGCCGGGGCGAACGTCCATCTCCTCCACGACCGTGCCGTCGCCCCACCAGTCCGGGATCAGCTTCGGATCGGTCCAGACTGAGAAGACATGAGCGCGAGGTGCGTCGAAGATCCGCTCGACGCGGATTTCGAGCTCGTTCGGAGTGGTGACGGTGGTCGTGTTCATCGTTCTCCTTTCGTGCGTTCGAGGAGTTGCGCGAAGCGATCGAGCCGTTGGAGCCACATGGTGATGCCCTCGAAGGCGTACGGCGCGAGCGTGCACCGGCGGACGCGGCCCACCTTCTCCGTCGTCACGAGCTCCGCCTCCTCGAGCAGCCGGACGTGCTTCTTCATCCCGGTCAGCGACATGCCGAAGGGCTCCGCGAGCTCGCTGATCGTGGCGCGGCCCGAGCCGAGCCGTTCGAGGACGGCGCGGCGAGTGGGGTCGGCGAGCGCGGAAAACGTGCGATCGACGGTCGTTGGATACTGAACCATTGAGTTCACTATAACGAATACGTCCAGCGACGTAAACCACCAGCTGAACTAGCCCTTCAGGTAGCGCGCGACAGCGCCTACGGGCCTACGGTGAGGGCACAGCTTGGGCCGAGGGCGTGGGTTGGAGGCAAGGGCGTCGATTGGGCGCCGAGTAGGCCCAACAGCGACGAGCCGGCGTCGCCGCGACAACGCGCGACGCCGGCCGTCCACTTCAGTGAACCCGAGCGGCCAAGCCGGGATGAATGAGCCCCGATCTGAACGTACGCAGCTTCAGGGATCTTGGCGCGAGACCGGATCCCCTCCCGGGGATCCGGTCTCTGACTGCGCCACAAATGGAAAGGACAGGGGGGCTGCGGCTCCTCCCTGTCCTTGTTGTGCCTGGCTCCTCAACGATGGCGGCGTCGCTACGGAGGAGCCTGACGACTCTTTCATCGGCGTACGGCGGCGACAGAGCATCCCTCGCGCGAGTGAAAGTGAAGCGGGGGGATCAACCCCGGCCGAGTGATGGCGTGAAGCGGTGTACCTCTCCTAGGATCCGCACATCGGTCGGCGCTTCGGGCGGCGAAGCGCCACCGGCTTTATCGGGCGGGACACGCGATCCTATGCGGCGGGCGCGTTCCCGCCCGATGCACGTCCCCGGCGCTGCTCGAGATCCGAACGGCGCAGCGGCCGGCGGTGCTTCGCCTTCAGCGCGGCGATCGCATTCGCGTCGTAGAGCGGCCGCCGCGGATCCAGGTCTCGCAGCACCTGCCGCGTCGCGGGGCGTCCCGCCTCTTGCTCCCATTTGATGGCGCGGCTGAGGCAGCTGCCGCAGAGCGTGATCAGATCGCTCCCCGCCTGCTCCTCACCCAGGGACTCGTAGTTGACGTGCCTTGCGCGCAGGTCGTCGACAGCGCCGCACCGCACGACCTCGCAGGCGGCCGTCAGCTCCAGCTGGGCACGCGAGCGCCGAGACCAGTGCCTGCTGCCGAAGTACGCGGGCCGGCTGAGGCCGAACACGGCTCGGTAGACCGCCGTAGCGAGCTTCCCCTCGGCGTCCACGGACTTCTGCTGCAGGCGCCAGCGCTCGACGCGGTCCCGCGCGAGGTCCGCTTCCTCCTCCCGCCGGCGGGCCGCCTCGCGCAGCTGCAGCTCCCGCACGCTGAGGAGCGGGGCGGCGGCCCGCCGCTCTCGCAGGACGTCGTGCAGCGACTTCTTCCGGTTGGCGTCGGCCACGCCCCCAACGTACTGACAGCACCTGGGCATGTCGAGCGAACGCGGCTCCGCCGACCGCAATCAGAGGAAAGGCGCGAGACGCACGGAATCCGGCTCCGCCCATCCACAGGAGGTCGCATGGAAAGAACGCCCGTTCAGAACACGGCGCGGCTGGCCGGGGTCGTGTTCCTGCTCGTCGCCATCGCCGGGTTCATCCCGGGGATCACGACAAATCTCTACGACGGGCTCGAGTTCGCAGGCGACGACGGCAATGCGAAGCTGGTCGGACTATTCGCGGTCAGCGTCCTGCACAACATCGTGCACGGCCTGTTCGGTCTCGCGGGGCTCGCGCTGGCCACGACCGCGAGCTTGGCGCGCACCTACTTGATCGGTGGCGGCGCGATCTACGTCCTCCTCGCCGTGATTCAGACCATCGGCGCCGGGGACTGGGTTCCCCTCATCGGCGCAGACCTGTGGCTGCATCTCGTCCTCGGGCTTGGCCTGATCGGCGTCGGCTACGGGTTGACCCGCGACGGTGCAGCACCGGTCACCAGGTAGCGCTGCTCCCGCGTTTCCCCGTTCAAACGCGTACGGATCCCTCGTCAGAGTGAGGCACGTTCGTGCGCAGCTGCCGACGAAGAGAGTATGCGCTCCTACCTTGCAGCCACCGTCGTCGTGGTCGCCGCCTTCGTGGTGCCCGCGACCGCATCTGCCTCCGAGATCATCGACCGAAACGCGAGCAACGTCTCCCTCCAGGTCGCCGCGAACGGTCAGGCGCTCGTCAGCTACAACGCACGCGGTAAGCGGTGGAACGTGCTCGCGTGGGGCGCGGTGAACGCGATCCAACCGACGACGGCGCGCAAGCAGGTCGAGTTCAAGATCGACTACTCGGGCGGCTACGGCACCTACAAGCGCGACGTCTGGAAGACCTTCAAGAACACGTGCCGCGCGTACGACGGCCCGGAGCTGGAGTGGCTCGTGACGGGTTGCAAGGCCGCAGACGGCTCCTACTGGGCCCTGCAGGCCTGGCAGCGCATGCTGCCGAACTACGGTCTCAAGCCGACGCCCAAGCAGGCCGTGTGGGAGCTCAGGCTCTCGCACTGGAGCGGGCCGGTGGCGGAGCTGACCGTGAACCTGAACTGGGCCTACAAGCGCTACCACCACGTCTTCGGCTCCTTCACCTACCTCGGAAAACCCGTGTACGGGATGAAGTCGACGCCGGCCGGTGTGCCGCTCGACACCTTCGGCCGCAACCTCTATCTCGACACGTTCAACTCCGCGTACTCGAAGGGCTGGACGCGTGAGAACAGCTTCCTGATGCACAAGAACACGGGCATGTTCTGCTACGGCTTCTACCGCCACGGCGCCAGGCCCGAGGGCAACGGCACGCGCTACCGGGCCACGATCATCGGCCCCGGTGTGACGCCGGACATCTTCTGGTCGGCCGAGGCCCTCACCGCCTACGACCTCGACTTCGATCTGCAGATGCACGCGATGCAGAAGGAGTTCTTCGCCGGCGACTCCCTCTGCCACGCGGTCTAGCGGGACGAGCACCCCGTAGGATCGTCGCCGTGGCCGGCGGCGAGGAGCTGAGAGCCCTGATGCGGCGGTACCCGACGGGCGTCGCCGTCGTCACCGTCGATCTCGAAGGCGAGCAGCTGGGCCTGACGGTCGGATCGCTCGTGTCCCTGGCACTGGAGCCTCCGCTCGTGGCGATCTCGATCGCACGCCAGGCGGCCCTGCACGAGCTGCTCCGGAGTGCGGGCGGCTTCGCTGCGTCCTTGCTCGGAGCCGGCCAGATCGAGCTGGCCCGGCACTTTGCCCGCGGCGTGCCCCCGATCGTCCTCTGGCAGGGAATCGAGAAGCGCAACGGCGCTCGAGGGCCCCTGCTCGACGGCGCGCTGGGGTGGATCGAGTGCGCGCTGGACGGCGAGCACGAGGCAGGCGACCACACGCTGTTCCTCGGCCGCGTCGAGCGCGTCGAGGCAGGTGTGGACGGAGCCCCGCTGCAACGCCTCGGCGGCGACTACCGAGCCGCATGATCGAGGCCGTCGTGTTCGACATGGACGGTGTCATCGTCGACAGCGAGCAGGTGTGGGACGACGTCCGCGAGCGCCTCGTGCGCGAGCGCGGCGGGCGCTGGCACGACGGCGCACAGGCGGCGATGATGGGCATGAGCTCGCCCGAGTGGTCGCGGTACATGCAGCAGGAGCTCGGGCTCACCTCATCGCCGCCGGAGATCAACGACGAGGTCGTGCGCAGGATGCTCGAGCGCTACCGGAAGGACTTGCCGCTGATCGCCGGTGCCGCCGCGGCCGTGGGCCGCCTCGCCGGCGCCTTCGAGCTCGCCGTCGCGTCCTCCTCCAATCGCCCGCTGATCGAGGCCGTGCTCGAGGCCGCGGGGATCGCCGACCTCTTCGCCGTCACGGTCTCCTCCGAAGAGGTCGAGCGGGGGAAGCCCGCGCCGGACGTCTACCTCGAGGCAGCCCGGCGCCTCGATGTCCAGCCCGGCCGCTGCGCCGCGATCGAGGACTCGTCGAACGGGCTTCGAGCGGCGCACGCCGCGGGCATGCGCGTGATCGCGCTCCCGAACGCGCACTACCCGCCGGCCGCGGACGCGCTCGCACTGGCCGACGTGGTCGTGTCCTCTCCGTCGGAGCTGACGGCCGAGCTAGTCCGCGCGGCCTAGCAGCACGCAGCCGTTGTGGCCGCCCAGCCCCATCGCGTTCGAGAGGGCGACGTCGAGGTCGACCTTCCGTGCCTCGTTGGGGACGTAGTCGAGGTCGCACTCCGGATCCGGCGTCCGGTAGTTGATCGTCGGCGGTAGCTGCTGGTGATGCAGCGCCAGCGCGCACATCATCGACTCGATCGCGCCGGCGGCTCCGAAGCAGTGCCCCGTGACCGACTTCGTCGACGAGATCGCGAGCTCGTGCGCGTGGGCGCCGAAGACCTGCTTGATCGCTCGGGTCTCGGCTGCGTCGCCGAGCGGTGTCGAGGTGCCGTGCGCGTTGATATATCCCACCTGCTTCGGCTCGACTCCAGACCGGTTTAGCGCGGCCCGCATCATCTCGGCGACTCCAACCGCCTCCGGCTCCGGCTGGGCCATGTGATGCGCGTCGTTCGAGGCGCCGTAGCCGAGCACCTCGGCATAGATCGTCGCTCCGCGTCCCTTAGCTGACTCGAGCTCCTCGAGCACGAGGATGCACGCCCCCTCGGACATGACGAAGCCTGCGCGGGTCGCGTCGAAGGGTCGCGACGCCTTCGTGGGGTCCTCCTCCTCGGCGACGAGGCCGCGCATCGCACAGAAGCCGGCCAGGATCAACGGGTGTATGCACGACTCCGTTCCTCCGGCGAGCACCGCGTCGGCGTCGCCACGCCTGATGATCTCGGCCCCCTCTCCGACGGCGTGCGAGCCGGTCGCGCAGGCGGAGACGGGAGCGTAGTTCGGCCCGCGCAGCCCAAGCGAGATCGCGATCTGACCGCTGGCCGAGTCGACGAGGACGCTCGGGATGAAGAAGGGAGAGATGCGATCGGGGCCGCGGTCACGGAGCACGTTGCTCTGCTCCACGATCCCCGGCAGTCCTCCGATCGCGGAGCCGACGACGATGCCGACGCGAGCTGGATCGACCCCGTTGACCCCGGCGTCCTTCCAGGCCTCCTGCGCCGCCCCGAGCGCCAGCAGAACGTTCCGGTCCATGCGTCGCCCCTCCTTCGGCGGAGCGACTGTGGCGGGGTCGAAGCCCTTCACCTCACCGGCGATGCGGACGGGAAACTCGCTCGCGTCGAAGCTCTCGATGAAGCCGATCCCGCTCTCGCCGGCGATAGCCGCGCGCCAGGTCGAGGGTGCGTCGAGGCCGATCGGCGTGATCGCGCCCAGCCCCGTCACGGCCACTCTTCGCATCGGCCAATCCTAGTTAGGGGAAGCGGCCGGTCGGGCAGAGTCACGTATGGCGACCGTCGAGACGCGCGTGGCCCGGGAGCAGGCCGTACGACCACGACTGGTGTTCTTCACGTCGTCGCTGTCCGGGCAGTGCCGGCGAGTCGAAGGGTTCCTCGCTCAGGTGCTGCAGCGGCGGCGGAACCATGGCACGTTCCGCGTGCTCGTGGTCAACGAGGACGAGCGTCCGGATCTGGTAGAGCGATTCGGGGTGGCGAACCTGCCGACGCTCGTCGTCGTCGAAGGCCGCGCCGAGCGCGCACGGCTGGAACGGCCCCGCGGCTGCCGCGAGATCGAGCAGCTGCTCGCCCCCTGGCTCCGCTGAGCTGATCTAGCCTGTCAGGCGGTGCCCGGCCCGAACGTCCCTTTCCCGCCGATGGAAGCCGAGCTCGTCCGCGAGCTCCCGTCCGGCGACGGCTGGCAGTACGAGCCGAAGTGGGATGGCTTCCGGGGCGTGCTCGAGAACGACGGCGGGGAGCTCGCACTCTGGTCTCGCAACGAACGACCGCTCCTCCGCTACTTCCCCGAGCTGCGTACGCTCGGCGAGCTGTTGCCGCCCCACTCCGCGCTCGACGGCGAGATCGTGATCGCGCGCGACGGCGTGCTCGACTTCGATTCGATGCAGATGCGCCTGCACCCCGCCGAAAGCCGGGTGCAGCGACTGGCCGGAGAGATACCGGCGATCTTCATCGCGTTCGACATCCTGCTCTGGAAGGGCAAGCCCATCCACGAGAAGCCGCTGGAGCAGCGGCGCGCTGAGCTGCTGAAGCGCGGCGAGGGCTTCTGGATCTCGCCAGCGACGACCGAGCTTGGCGCCGCCACCGCCTGGCTCGACCGCTTCGAGGCGGCAGGGCTCGACGGCGTGATCGCCAAGCGGCTCGGGCTTCCGTACCTGCCGGGCTCGCGCGAGTCGGTCGTCAAGGTGAAGGAGCACAAGACGGCTGATTGCGTGGTCATCGGCGTGCGCTGGAAGCAGCGGCCCGAGAAGCTCGCGACGCTCCTGCTCGGCCTGTACCGCGAGGATGGCGAGGTCGACTACGTCGGGTCTGCGGCGATCGGCGCCCGGAACCACGACGAGATCGCGGCACGCGTCCTCCCGCTCCTGGACGAGCGGTCTGACCGACGGTTCTCGGAGCCGAATCGCTGGGGGACCGAAGGCCTGGAGGAGACCCCGCTGCGCCACGAGCTCGTCGCCGAAGTTCGCTACGACAAGGTGCAGGGACACCGCTTCCGCCACGGCACCAAGCTGATCCGGTTCCGGCCGGACAAGGACCCGGCGCAATGCACCTGGCGTGAGGTGCGACCGCCGCCGCGCGCGGGCGACCCCACCGTGGAGTCGCTCCTCGCCCAGTAGCATGCGTAGGTGAGCGTCCTAGCCCGCAACAACGTGAAGCTCTCCGGGCGAGTGGGCGGCACGCCGATGCTGTTCGCGCACGGCTTCGGCTGCGACCAGAACATGTGGCG
>DATLDK010000098.1:0-15785 GCA_035525905.1 Gaiellaceae bacterium
CCCGGCGGCGCTACCGAACTGGCAGGCGCTCGTCCTCGGCCTCGTGCAGGGCTTCACGGAGCTCCTGCCGGTCTCCTCCTCGGGCCACCTGATCCTCGTACCGTGGCTCGGCGACTGGCAGTACCTGAAGGAGCATGACGCTTTCAACCAGACCTTCGACGTCGCGCTTCACCTGGGCACGCTCGTCGCCGTGATGGGGTACTTCTGGCGCGACCTGGTCGCACTCGTCGCGGCGTGGTTCAGAACGCTGCGCACGCGCAGGATCGAGACACCCGAGGAGCGGATCGCCTGGTTCGTCGTCGTCGCGACCATCCCCGCCGCGCTCGTCGGGGCTGCGCTGGAGGATCCCATTTCGAACCGTCTCGGAGAGCCCTGGCAGATCGCGATCTTCCTGGCGGTCTTCGGCGGTGTGCTCTGGTACGCCGACCGCCAACCCGAGCGGAAGGCGATGGGGGATCTCAGCCTCAAGGCCGCGGTAGGCATGGGACTCGCGCAGTGCCTGGCCTTGATGCCCGGCGTGTCGCGTTCGGGCGTCACCATCTCGGCGGGCAGGCTCTTCGGCCTCGACCGGGACTCCGCGGCGCGGTTCTCGTTCCTGCTGCTCGTGCCCATCGTGCTCGGTGCCGTCTTGCTCAAAGGCGTCACGGACGTCCTGCTCGGAGAGCTGCCGCCGGGATCGGCCGGACCATTCGTGGTCGGCACGTTGGCCGCAGCCGGAAGCGGTCTGATCGCGATCTCCGCACTCCTCGGCTACGTACGGAGGCACGACTACAGCGTGTTCGTCGCTTACCGGCTACTCGTCGCGTCGATCGTGCTGCTGCTGATCGCAACGGGCGTGCGGGGGGCCGGCTTCTAGCCTCCGCTACTCCAACTTGACATAACACCGGTTCTCGTGCATCGACGAGAACGCGCGCGCGTTCTACCGAACGCCGCCCGCTCGGCGTAGGCGGGCACGGCCGCCGCTCGCCTCTTCGAGCAACGCAACACGGATCGCCTGGTGCGTGTGCTCGCCCTCGATCGGCTCCTCCTCGAACATCAGCTCGCCCTGGAGCTCCTCGCGCTCGAACGTCACCTTCATGCCGGCACAGCGGCCCTCTGGTGGCTTGCCGGGCAGGAATCCGTCTCGGTGCACGTAGAGCCGCTCGCCATCCTCGGTTCGGATGAAGCCGAAGCCCTTGGTGGCGTTGAAGAAGAGCATCTCGCCGCGCATGGGCATGGCCTTCCCTCGAGGTGCGCGCAGGCTGCTCGCTCCAGTAAGAACGATCGTAGCACCGCTTGCCGGCAGGTTTCTTGCGCCCACTGGCGACCGGCGGCTGGACAAGCGGGTTTGGAGGCGAGATGGTCGCGGGTAGAAGGCCGGTAGCGCCTCTCTATGACGACCGTCGACATCGATCACCTACTCCGAATCGACGAGCTCCAGCAGCTGCTGGAGCTGGCGGAGCAGGCCGGTTCGCTGAAGGCGACCGACCTGGCGGATCTCGTGGAGACGCACGAGCTCGACGCCCTCGAACAGGACGCGCTCTATCGCGAGCTCGACCGCCGCGGCATCGAGGTCGTCGAGGAGGTACAGCCCGAGGAGCCTGCGCCTGCCCCCATCGCGGCCGCGCCCCAGGAAACGACGACCGACGCCCTGCAGCTCTTCTTGCGTGAAGCGGGCCGCCACGCGCTGCTGACGGCGCCGCAGGAGGTCGAGCTCGCGAAGAAGATCGAGGACGGCGACATGCTCGCCAAGCAGCAGATGATCCAAGCGAATCTGCGCCTGGTCGTCTCGATCGCCAAGAACTACCGCAACCAGGGCCTGCCCTTCCTCGACCTGATCCAAGAAGGCACGCTCGGCCTGATCCGTGCGGTAGAGAAATTCGACTGGCGCCGCGGCTTCAAGTTCTCCACCTACGCGACCTGGTGGATCAGGCAGGCGGTCGCCCGCGCGCTCGCCGACAAGGCGCGGACGATCCGGATGCCCGTTCACATCGTCGAGCGCCTGCAGAAGATGAATCGCGCCGAGCGCACGCTCTGGACGCAGCTCGGACGCGAACCGACGCTGGACGAGATCGCAGACGAGGCCTCCCTGCCGCTGCAACAGGCGATCGAGGTGCGCGCGGCCGCACGGGCGTCGACGAGCCTCGACCAGCCTGTCGGTGAGACCGACGACGCGGTCTTCGGCGACTTCGTCGCCGGTGAGGGTCCGCTTCCGGAGGAGCAGGTCGAGATCTCCCTCCGCAGCCAGGCGCTGCGCGAAGCGCTGGCCGCGCTGTCCGAGCGTGAACGGCAGGTGGTCGTCCTGCGCTACGGGCTTGCGGACGCCGAGCCCAAGACGCTCGAGGAGATCGGGCGGCGGCTCGGACTGACCAGGGAGCGCGTCCGTCAGATCGAGCTCGACTCGCTCAAGCGTCTCGCGTCACTACGCGAGATGGAGGCAGTCGGAGCTCTGCTCTAGCTCAAGTACGGAGGTAGTACTCGAGGCTGGGCGCGACCATGCGCAGCTCGCGCAGCGCCCGAGACTCCAGCTGGCGCACCCGCTCCCGCGTGATCCCGAGGCCGGCTCCCACCTCTTCCAGGGTCTGAGGCACCGCGCCGTCCAGGCCGAAGCGCTGAGCAAGCACGTGCCGCATGCGCGGGTTGAGCCGGTCGAGGGCGGCGGAGAGCTCGGTCGAGCGGAGGCGGTCCGCAGTCTCGGCGTCGGGCCCGGCGGTCTTCGTGTCCTGGATCATGTCGCCATAGAGGCTCTCGCCGTCGCCGACGGGGGTCTCGAGGCTGACGGGGTCCTGCACGAGCTCGAGGAGCTCGCCCACCCGCGCCGGCGTGAACCCGGTCTCGGCGGCGATCTCGTCGTATGTCGGGTCGCGGTTCAGCTTCTGGGCGAGCACGCGGCGGCCGCGCGTGACGCGGCGGACCTGCTCGGCTACGTGCACGGGCAGGCGGATCGTCCGGCCCTGCTCGGCTAGCGCGCGGGTGACCGCTTGGCGGATCCACCACGTGGCGTAGGTCGAGAGCTTGAAGCCCATCTTGTAGTCGAACTTCTCGACCGCGCGGATCAAGCCGAGGTTGCCCTCCTGAATCAGGTCGAGGAGCGGAACACCGGCTTTCGTGTAGTTGCGCGTGATCGACATCACGAGCCTGAGATTCGATTCGATCAGCTTTCGCTTCGCCTGCTCGTCGCCCTCGTCCTTGCGCCGCGCGAGCTCGCGTTCTTCGATCACCGTCAGCAGGCGTCCGTCGCCGATTGCACGCACGTACAGCTTGAGCGGGTCCTGAGTGGCCTCCGGCGCGGCGACCTCCTCGGCCTCCTCCGCCTCCTCGTCGCCGGCGATTTCGTCGAGCGCAGGCAGGAGCTCGAGGTGCGGCTCAGGCGCTGACTCGAAGACGGGCTCTGCTGCGTTCGGCTCCATCTGCACGGGTATCGGCCGTGGGGCCGTCGGGCTTGAGGACTCCGTGTGACGGCGTCGAAAACTGGAAGCGAAGCTCCTAACTTCCCGCCAACAGATGCCGTCTACGCTTCTCAAGTAATAAGAAGCGCCAGCCGATAGCGACAATAGGATTTAACAGTTATGTGTGGAATTGCCGGATACAGTCTCAGCCCCGATTCGAGCGTGAAGCGTACGCTCGCGGCGCAGGCGCTCCTGGCCGGAATCGCCGAGCGTGGCGCGGATGCGGTCGGCTATGCCCACCGTGGCTCCAGCGCCTCCGTGACCGTGCACAAGCGCCGCTCGGGCGCAAGCGCGCTGCTGGAGGAAGTCCACGTGCCGTCCGCCTCCACGCAGGTGCTGGTGCACGTGCGCGACTACACGAAGGGGCATCCGAAGATCGAAGCCAACAACCACCCGATCCGGCACGGCGCTGTGGTCGGGATCCACAACGGGATCATCCTCAACGACGAGGAGGTCTTCGCCCGCTACGGCTTCGAACGCGCCCATCCGGACATGACGGTGGACTCGGAGGCGATCTTTGCGCTCGCCGAGCACGCAGAGGGCAGCCCGGAGGCGCTCGAGGAGCTGCGTGGTGCCATGGCCACCGCGTGGCTCGACGAGCGGAATCCGTCGGTCCTCTATCTCGCCCGTGCCGTCGGCCGGCCTCTGTGGATCGGCACGGCCGGACGCGAGCTCTTCTTCGCCTCCACACGTGAGGCCCTTTACGTGCTCGAGCGGACGCTGCGGCTCACGCTGCGCAAGCGCGAGGTCGACGAAGGCACGCTGCTACACGTCGAGGATGGCCGGATCACCTCAACCGCCCGGTTCAGGCCCGACCGCTCCTATGTGGAGGAGACGATCCTTCCCTCCGTTCGTGCGCCTCACGAGGGCGCCTCGTGCCTGCAGCGGCTGAACGCGATCACGCTCGCCGCCCGGCCGAACTAGCGCGGCTTCCAGCTAGCCGACGCTGCCATCTGCAGCGACCTCGGAGCCTTCGTCGCGCAGCCGTTCCCGCACGAGGAACTGAAACGCTGCCCACGCCGGCTGCACGTCGATCATCCTGTACACCTGCCACTCGGTCAGGAGTGTGGCGTCGGCTCGGCGGGCCTCGGCCCAGTCGGCCATCTTCGGCAGCCGCTCCAGCCGGCGCGCAAGCACAGCACCCTGCTCCACTGCGCGCTCGAGGCGCTCCTCCCCCACCGGCACGTCGAACCCGGCCTCGCGCAGCGCCTGCGCGAGCGACCCGAAGGTGTGCCAGAGGAGCGACTTGGACGGCATCGCGCCCTTGCGCACGTCGATGTCACGAGCCGTGGGCGTGCGTCCGAGCTCCTCGCCGAGCGCCCGTAGCCGGCCGAGCAGCTCGTCGCGCGTCGCGAAGCGCCGCGGCACGAGCCCAGCCTGTCGCTTGGCGGCGTTCCAGCTGCCGAAGTGCTCGATCACGGTCTGCGGGTGAACGGTCGTCTGAGAGTCTGCTGCGAACTCGCGCATCGTCGGTGAGCGGCCGAGCCGCTCGGCGCTGCTCTTCAGCTGCGCCAGGATCTCCTCGTCCGTGTAGCGCTTGCGAATCCCGGCCTGGAACGCAGCGAGCGCTTCCGGATCGATGCCTGCCACCGCAGGGTGGCGGCGGGCTCGTCCCATGCAAGCATTCTAGAGCATTTTCGCCAATCTGCAAGCGCGCTAGAACGGCCGTGTCCCAGGGACAGTCCCCGGGACATGTCCGGAACGGGCTGGCTAGACGGCCAGCAGCTTCGGGCGCTGCGCTGCTTCGTCGGTGAGAGCGTCGAGCGGCAGGATCCGCTCGAGAGCCGAGACGCAACGCGGGCAGAACTGGGAGCCCGCGGCGTCGCGCAGCTCCGTCAGAGCCTCGTCGAGCGGCCGCGCCGCCCGGTAGATGCGGGTGGTCAGCATCGAGTCGAGCGCGTCGGCGACATGGATGATGCGCGCGCCGAGCGGAATCTCCTCGCCGCGGAGGCGGTCGGGGTAACCCGTGCCGTCGAAGCGCTCGTGATGGTGCCGGATCGACGGCACCGCGTCGCCCAGGAAGCCGAGGCGGTCGATGATGCGCGCGCCCTCGTCGGCGTGGCGCTGCATCAGCGCCCACTCCTCCTCCGTGAGGCTCGCCGGCTTGAGCAGGATCGAATCCGGAATCGCGAGCTTGCCGATGTCGTGGAACAGCGCCGCATGGCCGAGGAGGTCGAGTTCCGCGTGCGAGAGCCCGAGTTCGCGGCCGATCGCGAGTGAGAGCTGCTGCACCCGGCGCGAATGGCCTGCTGTGTAGGCGTCGCGTGCGTCGACCGTGGCCGAGAGACTCTCCATGGCAGCCGTGGAGCGCTCCTTCAAGAGCCGGTTCGCCTGCTCGAGAGACACGTTCTGGGTGTGGATGGTCTCCGCCGCCTGGCGCAGCTTCTGGGCACTTCTCCGCGTGTGCGAGAGGTATGCCTCCTGGGTCTTGCGCATCAGCAGGAGCGGCACTGCGAACACGGCCAGGGCGTACAGCCCCGCGGCCGCGTAGCCAATCGCGATTACACCGCCGATGAAGCCGTAGACGACGTAGTGCGGCGCGAGCCAGAGAAAGCGCTCGTGCCAGACCCGCCACACGTTCTCGCGGCCTTCCACGGCGAGCGCGATCGAGAGCAGGCCCGTGTTGACCGCGAAGTAGACGGCTCCGGCGACGAGCCCCGCCACCACCGTGACGAGCTCGCCCATGCCGCCGTCGTAGCCAAGCATGAAGACCGAGGCGGCCGCGAGCGACGAGAGCGCCAGGGTGCCGATGTTGAAGAGGACGCGATGGATCTGCTGGCGCTGGGCGCTCCACTGGACGACGCAGATCGCGACCGCCATCGCGAGTGCGGCACGAGGGCCGAACAGGGCGGCACCGGCGAGCGCACCGACGGCGCTGACCGAGATCGATCCGTCGTCGAGTTCCAGCGCGAGGGCCTCCCCCACGCTGACGAGTGCGATCACGGCGAGTAGGCCGATGATGTCCGTCGACGTGCCGAACAGGGCGCCAAGGACCCCCGCGGTCACGCCGAGGAAGGTCACCACCCCGACGAGCAGGCCGAGCCGGGTCGAGAGCTGGAGGAAGCGTGGGCCGCTCGTCGTATGCGCCGTGTGGCGACGCTCCTGCTCCGGCAGCGCTTCTGGGACGCGCGCGAGCGGCTCGCGGTGGTCGCCCTCCTCGGGGACCGCCACGAGGCGGGCGCTGCGATCTGCAGGCATCAACAGAGGCTCGGAGCTGGCCGCGAGGACGCGGTTGCGGCCCTGGAGCTTCGCGCGGTACACGGCGAGGTCCGCCTGGTGGATGAGCGCGTTCGGGTCCTCGGCGTCCTTCGGGTAGCCGGCGACGCCGATGGACACGGTCGCGCGGATGGGCTCGCTGGACGTCTCGACGTCGTAGAGGCGTTCCGCCACCGAGCGGCGGATCCGCTCGGCGATCTCGAGCGCCTGCTCCGGCGGCGTCTCGGGCAGGAGGATCGAGAACTCCTCCCCGCCGAACCGCGCCGGCACGTCGTAATGGCGGAGCTCGGCGCGAAACACCTCCGCGATGCCCTTGAGCACCGCGTCGCCGGCGAGATGGCCATACGTGTTGTTGATCTCGCGCAGCAGGTCGAGGTCGGCCATGATCAGCGACATCGGCCGCTCGAAGCGCTGTGCGCGGCCGAGCTCTTCCGTCAACGCCGACGCGAAGTAACGAGCGTTGAAGAGGCCGGTCTTCGGATCCACGCGCGCTTCGGCCTGGAGTTGCGGCACCGAGAGAGCCCGGTGAATGAGCAGCAGCGGGGCGATCGCGAACGGCACGAGCCACGCGTTGCCCGTCCAGAATGCAGCGAGCACCACTCCGAGCGCCGCGAAGACGAACTCTGTCGAGAGCGTCTGGTACGAGAAGAGCTGGCGCATCGGGTGGCCGTTGACCCACCGGATCATGGGCGCCAGCAGCAGGGAGTTCAGCGCGACGAGCGCCACCGAGGCAGCCGTGCCGGCGAGCGCGAAGCGAACCTCGTCGCTCGTGATCAGGCCGTCCGCCCCGCTGACGACGTGCGCGGCACCCCATGCCGACATCGTGGCGATCGTGAAGACGAGGATGTTGAAGGACTGGATGTACCAGGCACGTCGGCTCCGAAGCCACTCGGGCACGTGCTGGATCAGCGGCAGCACCGCGAGCAGCGCCGGCGGCAGCAGCAGCACCGCGGCGATCAGAAAGACGCCGGTCGTGTGGTACGCCTTGTTGCCGGGCGTCCGCACGACGAAGAACTGCGCGAGGGCGACGCTGGTGGCGAGGATCGCGAACTGGAACCAGTTACCGCCCGTCTCGTCGAGTTGCGCGAGGAACGGCGCCGTGACGGCGATCGCGATTGCCGCGACGACGAAGAAGTACCCCATCGCCTTCGGCGGCAGCTGGTTGCGCGGCTCGTGCGACGAGCTGTCTCGCTCGATCGCGTCTTCGAGGTGGATCGCGCTCATGGTCCGCTTTTGCCCGTCATGCCGCTGTTCTCTCCTTGAGCCGCCGCAGAATCGGCCAATCGGCCGTGTCGAAAGGTATTTCGAGACGGCGTACGAGGCATCCCCCACTCGGGGTACCCCGCTCCGAGTTCCCCCGAAAGGGTGAGACACCGAGGCCGGCCACTGGGGCCGGCCTCGGTGCTCGCATTCGGTGCTACGGGATCAGCGAGGAGAGAGACGAGAGATATGCCGCCTTCTCCTCCGGAGTCATCAGATCCGGATCGGACGCAGCTGCTTGCGCCTCCGGAGCCGTGAGCTCGTAGCCGTCGCCGTCGAGCGTCGGCTCGCCGTCGGCGTTGTCCTCCCAGGAGACGTCGCTCCAGGAGACATCGCTCCAGGAGACGTCCGTCCAGGAGACATCGCTCCAGGAGACCGCGTCCCAGGAGACGTCGCTCCAGGAGACGTCGCTCCAGGAAACGGCGTCCCAGGAGACATCGCTCCACGAGACGTCCGTCCAGGAGACAGCGTCGAACACCTTCGTCCCGTCGGCCATCGGCTTGAGGAACCGGTTCAGCGCCGCGTTCGGATTCGGTGTCTCCCTCGTGGAGAGCACCGACTGAACCGCGTTGACCTGTCCGACACCGCAGGACAGGGGTGCCGACTCGTACACCGGGCGTGCCCGGCGCATCAGCGCACTCTTGACCTGATCGGGCGTCCAGTTCGGGTTCCGCGCCAGCGCATGGGCCGCAACTCCAGCGATCACCGGCGCCGCGAACGACGTCCCGGAGAGCTCGATGTAGTTGGTCGTGCCCAGGAGCTTGCTGGCCTTCTCGACCGCGAGCGAGGAGCCCGCAGCGATGGGACCGACGAGGTACCGGCCGGGTGCGCAGATCTCCGGCTTCGAGAAGCCGTCCGGAGTCCGCCCGTACGCCGACCACGGCGCCCGCGCGTCGTCCCTGGGCTTCGAGGTGCCGCCGATGTCGACTGCACCGACCGTGATCACGAACGGGTTGCTGCCGGGGGCGTAATTCACGCCGCTCGGCCCATCGGCCTTGCCGTAGTTGCCGGCCGCCGCCACGACGACGACGCCCGAGTTCCACAGCTTGGTCACCGCAACGTTCAGCGGATCGAGCCAGAAGTGGTTCACGGCACCCGTGTGGAGCGAGAAGTTGGCGACCTTGATGTTGTACGCCGCCTTGTTCTGATAGATCCACTCGGCCGCAGCGATCACGTCGCTGGTCTTGCCGGAGCCGCTGTCGTCCATGACGTCGAGCGAGACGATGTCGGCACTTGGTGCAGCACCGGCATAGCCCTTGGCGTTGCCCGCCGCGATACCCGCGACGAAGGTGCCATGGCCGCGACCGTCGCCGGCCCCGTTGGGCTTACCCGAGCTGACGAAGTTGACCTGCGCCTTCACGCGTCCGGCGAAGTCCGTCCGGGAACCGTCGATGCCCGAGTCGACGACAGCGATCGTCGCCGCCTTGGGACCGTCCCAGAGCTTGTTGACACCGGACTCGGCCGTCCAGAGCTGCGAGGAGCTCGACGCGGCCGACGCAACGACCGAACCGACCACCGGAACGGACGGAACGAGCCCCTGCAAGCGAGTCGGGGCATCCTCGGTGACGACGAGGCCCTTGATCCGCTCGAGCTTCACCAGATCCTGGCCGCGGATTTCGCCCGCGAAGCCGTTGATGAATCCGAACTTCTTGCCAAGCTTGCGCATCTCCTTCTCGGCCCTCTTGGCATCGTCAGCCGACACGCTTGCGTCCATCGTGACGATGACGCTGACGAGGTCGTTCGGATGAGCCTTTCCCTTCTCTTTCAACTGGTGGGAGACGTAGCCGCCGCCGCCTGACCCGGACCCGCTATTCGGGCTCGGAGCACTACCCGCGCCAGCCGCAAGCGGCATGGCGAGGGCAATCGCAACGACAGACGTGACGAGACCCCGGCCACCCTTGCCCCAGAGGGCATTGGACCGGAATTCGCCGCCGCGGTTACCGGAGCCCCAAAGAGCGCTCTGGCGTACGTCCCCGCGAGAACCGCCTGTGTTTCGTGCCATCTTTCTCCTTCTTGAGCGCCCCGCAAGGCGCGCCGCATGAAATCTGAACAGTCGCGCCGGAGTACAGCCGCAGAAACCGGCCCGGCTGGTGTTACCGCGTAGAACGTATGCGCCGAAACAGGGCCATTCCTCCCCCTTTAGGGTCACGGCCGGGCAGTTCCCTCGATCGAGGGACTCCGCCGCTACGCTCCGGGACTTGAGCGCTCGCCTCGCCGTGGAGACCTTCGCCGCCCGCGCTGCGGCGCGTATGTCCCGCCTGGCACGAGCCGGTGGCGGGACGACGCTGCCGGGGAAGCTCCTGTGGAAGCTCGATCCCGGCGCGATCGACGCGCTCGCGGCGCGGCTGCCCGAAGGCGCCGCCGTGATCTCCGCAACGAACGGCAAGACGACGACGACCGCGATGGCGGCGGAGATACTCGAGCCCCGGCGAAAGCTCGCCTGGAACCGTTCCGGCGCCAACCTCGTCTCCGGCGTCGCGTCCACGCTCCTCGCCGAGCGCGAAGCGGAGCTCGGGCTGCTCGAGGTCGACGAGGGGGCGCTGCCGGAGATCGTGCGCCGTGTGCGGCCGCGCGCGGTCCTGCTCGGAAATCTCTTCCGCGACCAGCTCGATCGCTACGGCGAGCTCGAGCACATCGCCGAGCGCTGGCGTAAGGCGACAGCCGCCCTACCCGCCGACACCGTCCTCGTCGTCAACGGGGACGATCCCCAGGTGGGCGACCTCGCACGCGGCCGAGCCGGCGCGGTCGCCTTCGGGATCGACGATCCGCGGCACGCCCGACCTGCGCTCCAGCACGCGGCCGACTCCCGCTACTGCGTCGTGTGCGGTCAGCCCTACGAGTTCGCCGCCGCCTACGTGGGCCACCTCGGTGACTACCGCTGCCTCAGCTGCGGCCACGCCCGGCCGGAGCTGCAGGTACGAGCAACGGAGATCGAGCTGGACGGGCTCGACGCGGCGTCCTTCACCCTCGAGACGCCCCAGGGGAGCATCCGGGTCCGGCTGCCCCTGCCGGGCCTCTACAACGTCTACAACGCCCTTGGAGCGGCGGCGCTGACGCAAGTGCTCGGCGCGACCCTGGAGGAGATTCGGGCCGGTCTGGAGCGGTTCGACGCCGCGTTCGGGCGCTTCGAGCGGATTGCGGTCGGCGGCAAGCAGCTGCTCATCCTGCTGATCAAGAATCCGGCCGGTGCCAACGAGGTCGTACACACGCTGCTCGAGGGCGGCGCGCCCGGTCTGCTGCTCGTCGCACTCAACGACGGGATCGCCGACGGCAAGGACGTGTCCTGGATCTGGGACGTCGACTTCGAGCCTCTGCTCCGCCGAACCGAGCGAGTGATCGCCTCGGGCGAACGAGCCGCCGAGCTGGGAGTCCGGTGCGTCTACGGAGGGCTGCCCGAGGAAGCACTCGAGGTCGAGCCCACCCTCGAGCGAGCCTTCGACCGAGGCCTGGAGCTGACGCCGGCCGGCGGTGAGCTCGTCGTCCTGCCCACCTACACGGCGATGCTGGCTCTGCAGCGCATCGTGACGGAGCGCGGGCTCGTGAGGCCGTACTGGGAGCGCACGTGAGGATCCGGGTCGGCCATCTGTACCCGGCGTACCTGAACATCTACGCCGACCGGGGAAACATCGCCGTCTTGGACCGCCGGGCCGGGCTCCGTGGTCATGAGCTCGAGGTGACGGCTCTCTCGATCGGGGACGACGTACGTCCCGGCGAGCACGATCTGCTCTATATCGGTGGCGGCCAGGACCGCGAGCAGGCGTTGATCTCCCCCGATCTCGCTGCGAAGGGCCCGGCGATCAAGGAGGCGGTTGCCGGCGGCGCGGCCATGCTCGCGGTTTGCGGCGGCTACCAGCTGCTGGGCCGGGGCTACCTGGACCGCCACGGCGACTCACTTCCGGGCGTGGGCCTCTTCCAGCACGAGACCGTGGCGGGGGAACGCCGGATGATCGGCGACGTGCTGCTCGAGAGCGAGCTCGTGCCCGGCGAGCGCCGTACGATCGCCGGGTTCGAGAATCACGCGGGTCGCACCAGGCTCGATCCGGGAGCCGAGCCGCTCGGCCGGGTGGTGGCAGGCTTCGGGAACGACGGCAGTTCGGGCTACGAAGGCGCGCGCGTCGGCCGCGCCATCGGCACCTACCTGCACGGGCCGCTCCTCCCTCGGAATCCCTGGCTGGCCGACTGGCTCCTCTCGCAAGCTCTCGCGCACGCAACCGGGGGCGAGCCCACGCAGCTCGAGCCGCTGCCCGACCGCCTCGAGCTGGAGGCGCATGCGATCTCAGCGCAGCGAGCTCGTGACCGCGGCGGCCGCTTCTAGAATCGCGCTGGCGCTGCGCTCGACGTCCTCGACGGACGTCTGCCAGTTCGAGACGGAGATGCGCATCGCCGCGCGTCCCTGCCACTGGGTGCCCGACAGCCAGCAGGTTCCGTCCTCCTGGACGCCGCGCACGGTTGCCTGCGTCAGCGCGTCGTCGCCGCCGAAGCGGACGAGCACCTGGTTGAGGACGACGTCGTTCAGGATCTCAACATCGGGCTCCTCGGCGAGGAGCTCGCCGAAGCGAGACGCATGGTCGCAGCAGCGCTCCACCATCTCCGCGATGCCCGCCCGGCCGAGCGAGCGAAGCGCGGCGTAGATCGGGAACCCGCGCGCGCGCCGCGAGAACTCCGGGTTCCAGTCCAGCTGGTCACGGGCCGCGCCCGGCTCGGCCTGCTCCAGGTAGCTCGCACGCACCGACATCGCTGCACGGTGCGACTCCGGGTGGGCGCAGAAGGCGACGCCGGAGTCGTACGGGACGTTCAGCCATTTGTGACAGTCCGTCGCCCACGAGTCGGCACGGTCCGCCCCGGCGACGAGATGGCGAAAGCGTGGCGACGCAGCCGCCCAGAGCCCAAAGGCGCCGTCGAGGTGCAGCCACGCGCCCGTGCCCTGGACGGCGTCGGCGATCTCCTCCAGCGGGTCGAAGGCACCGGTATTGACGTTTCCTGCCTGCGCGCAGACGATCGTCGGGCCGGCCCCGGTTTCGAGAGCCGCGCGGAGCGCGTCGGCCACCATTCGTCCCTGATCGTCCACTGCTAGCGGCTCGATCTGCGCGGCGCCGATGCCCAGATACCGGAAGGCCCGGTCCACGGTGACGTGCCGTTCGTCCCCGACGAGGACCCGGATGCGCGGTGCCTCCTGCAACCCGTCCCGGGCGACGTCCCAGCCGGCCGCGGCGAGAACGTGGTGCCGCGCGGCGGCCAGTGCCGTGACGTGCGCCATCTGGCACCCCGTCACGAAGCCTGCGGACACGCCCGCCGGCAGCGCCAGCAGCTCGCGCAGCCATTCGAGAGCGACCTCCTCGACCACAGCCGCGCTCGGCCCGCCGGCTACGAGACCCGCGTTCTGGTCCCAGGTCGACGTCAGCCAGTCCGCGGCGAGCGCCGCCGGTAGCGCTCCGCCGATCACGAACCCGAAGTAGCGGCCGCTCGGCATCGCCACGACCCCCGGTTCGGCGCCGGCGATCAACTCGGCGATGACCTGCGCCGCCTCCGAGCCGCGCTCCGGCAGAGGACCTCCGAGTGCGTCCCGCAGCTCCTCGACCGAGGCCTCCGCCCGAATCGGACGCTCGTCCAGCGTGCCGAGGAACTGAGCCGCGTATTCGGCGGTGAGGCCGAGAACGTCCTTCAAGGGATCCACAGGGCCCCAAGATACGTCGCCGGATCGCCAGAGCGCCAGCGCTGCAGGAACCGTTGGATCGGCGGGTGGAGCACGATGCCCACCAGCTCGTCGAGGGCGAAGAGCCGATGCCCACGCACGGCGTCGTCGGTCGACGTCACCCGTTCCAGCGAGCCCTCGAGCTCCCCGGCGAAGATGATGTGGACGACGTGCTTCGTCGTCAACGTCCGGCCAGGTGCGATCGAGTCCACGATCGCGATCGGCCCTTCGAAGGCGGGCGCTGCGATCCCCACCTCCTCGGCGATTTCACGATTGAGCGCGTCCACCAACGTCTCGCCGGCGTCCACGCCGCCGCCCGGCAGGAGCCAGACATCGCGTCCGCGCTTGTCGTGGCGGCAGAGCAGGATCCCGTCGCCCCACCGCAGGAGCGCCGAGACTCGGATCCGGGGCTCCATCATCTTGCGGCCCAAGTAGGGTGCGGCTGTGCGCTTCTCCGAGTACCAGCGCCGGTCACGCGAGACCGCTATCTATCCGGATCTGGGTAACAACATCGCCTACCCCGCGCTCGGGCTTTGCGGAGAGGCCGGTGAGACCGCGGAGAAGGTGAAGAAGGCGATGCGCGATGACGGTGGGACCCTAACCGAGGAGCGCCGCGCCGCAATTGCCGCCGAGCTCGGAGACGTGCTCTGGTACGCAGCGCAGCTCGCGACCGAGGCGGGTCTCGATCTCGAGGAGATCGCCGGAGCGAACCTGGAGAAGCTCGCTTCGCGTCAGCGTCGCAGTGTCCTGCAGGGGAGCGGCGACACGCGCTAGTTCAGGCGCGCTCCGCCGCCGTGCCCTCCTGGGCGTCCGCGACGAGGTAGCGGGCGAAGCGCCTGGCGTCGGACTGCGGCAGCCGCGCGCGGATGAAGACCCCGTCCTCCCCGTCCTCGCGCTCGTCGATCGGCGCACCCAGGGCGTAGAGCTCCGCCAGCTTTGCTCCTTCCTCGTAGGGCAGAAGCAGGCGGACGTCGACGTAGCGGTCGGCAAAGCGCTCCGCGATCCGCGCCCGCAGCTCGTCGAGTCCCTCCCCCGTGGCGGCGGACAGCTGCACGGATCCCGGGAAGGCGTTTCTGAGCCGGCGGCGGCCCAGGGGATCGACCTGGTCGATCTTGTTCAACACGAGCTCGAGGGGAACCTCGTCCGCACCGATCTCGCCGAGAACGGTCTCGACGGACTCGATCATCTCCTCGAGCCGGTCCTCGGGCTCGGAGGCGTCGACGACGTGCAGCACGAGATCCGCCAGCAGGGTCTCTTCGAGGGTGGATGCGAATCCTTCGACGAGCTGGGTGGGCAGCTTGCGAATGAATCCGACCGTGTCGGTGACGAGGTAGCGCTTGCCGTCCTGCTCGAATCCGCGGGTGGTCGGATCGAGCGTCTCGAACAGGCGGTTCTCGACGCTCACCTCGGAATCGGTCAGCGCGTTCAACAGGGTCGACTTGCCGACGTTGGTATACCCGGCGAGGGCCACCGTCGGCGTGCCGCTCGCCGCCCGCTCCTTTCGCCTCGTCCCTCGGTGCTTCGCCACCTCCTTCAGGCGTCGGCGGAGCAGTGAGATCTTGCGACGTGCGATCCGGCGGTCGGTCTCGAGCTGCGACTCGCCGGGCCCGCGCGTGCCGACGCCGCCGCCGAGCCGCTCGAGGTGCTGCCACATGCCGCGCATGCGCGGCAGGTTGTATTCGAGCTGCGCGAGCTCGACCTGGAGCTTTCCTTCGGCGCTCTTCGCGTGTTGGGCGAAGATGTCCAGGATCAGTTGCGTCCGGTCGACGACTCGCGCGGTGAGCGCGTTCTCGAGCGCCCGCTGCTGCGTCGGCTCGAGCTCGTCGTCGACGATGAGCACCTCCGCGTTTGCGTGCTCGTATGCGTGCTTCAGCTCCTCCAGCTTGCCCTTGCCCACGTACGTGCGCGGATCGGGATTGGCGCGCTGCTGAACGACCTCCGCAATCGGTTCTACACCAGCGGTGCGCGCGAGCTCGCGCAGCTCGCCGAGCTCCTGATCGGCGTGCGCGGACTTCGGGAGCACGGCCAGGACCAGGCCCCGCTCGAGCCCCGTGTTCGAACCCGGTTGCTGGCGCGTCGTCACCCGGGGGATTGTGCCAGGCTTGTGGCCGATGTCCGCCCTCGCAGACCGGCTGGCCGCGCGCACCCTCGAGCTCGTCGACATTCCCTCCGAGAGCTGGAACGAGGCG